>JAUNUB010000019.1:0-4639 GCA_030538375.1 Moraxella sp.
TAGCATGTTTCAATTTTGTATTCATGTTTTTTTAGCCTAATATATAAACACACACCAAAACACAAGTTCAAGATACCAGTAATCAAAAACAAAGCAGGAATACTGAGTTTTAATACATTCAAAACCACAATGGCAAATATGGCAGATGTTACCATAAATAAAGCATTAAAAATATTATTTGCCCCAACAATTCTGGCACGATAGCTAACAGGAGAAGCAGCCTGCATTAATGCGTATAATGGCACGATATAAATACCGCCGCTAAATCCCAATAAAAATAAATCAAGCATTACTCGCCAAACGCCATCAAAGGCAACTAACTGGCTGACGTTATAAGCGGTGGTATATTCTGGAATGTGCATGGCAGATAATGCAAAATACAAATCAATGGCAAATATTGTCAGCCCTATAATGCCGATAGGCAGAAGTTTTAGGCTAACTTGGTTTTTGGTGAGAGTTTTGCACAATAAAGAACCTGTAGCCGTACCAATAGAGAATAAGGTGAGTAATAATATCACCACGGATTCATTGCCCTGCAAGATGGTTTTGCTAAATTCTGGGGTTTGGGTCAAAAAAGTTGCCCCATAAAACCAAAACCAGCTATTACCCATAACAACAAAGAATAACAAAGGCAAGCTATATAGGTATTTAATCATCACAAAACTTGTGCGAAAGATATTCCAATCTATCTTGAGCATGCTGTCAAAAGTTGTGGTCTTTGGTAAAAATACCGCTGCCAAATAACCAAGAGCGGCGATGATTAATACAGCAATACTAATCCACCATAATGAATGATTGACTTGTGCCAATATCCCTGCAAATATCATTCCTGTCAAAATCGCAAGGCTTGTACCCATTTGAAACAAACCATTAGCACCGACCAGCTCATCTTTATCCATCACTTCTGGCAAATAGGCGTATTTGATAGGACCAAAAAAAGTAGAATGCGTGCCCATTAAAAACAAAGCAATAAATAACAAGCTATAAATTTCAAATACAAAACCAATAGCGGCAAGTGCCATGATGATAAACTCTAACAGTTTAAGTTTTTTGGTGAGTGAAGATTTTTCGTGTTTGTCGGCTATCTGTCCTGCCAATGCAGAAAATAAAAAATAGGGTAAGATAAACAGCATGGCGGCAAGATTATTCAAAATACTGACTTTGATACCAATCTTGGCAGCAGCGGTATAGGTCAATACCAAAATCAATGCTTGTTTGAATACATTGTCATTAAATGCCCCCAAAAACTGGGTAAAAAACATGGCAGTAAATTTGCGTTTTTTGAACAGCTGAAATTGAGATGACATTATCGACCTTGATGGGTTTATAAAAATACGGCTATAATAACATTACTTTTGGGTAGGGTCTATGTTTTGTTTGTATGTGCTGGGGCTGCTTTTTCGCCGCTCACCCAAGAGTGCAAGCGTGTGATGGCAAGCGGTAGGGGCTATGCCTAGACTTTTGTTGGCTTTTTCTTTATACTGACCGAAGATGTGCTGAGTAAATTTTTTATGACAGGTGAGTTTGGCTGTATGGTGTGCGTGGGTGTGTTGTTTTTTTGTGGGGTGTGTTTGCTATGAGTATTGATTCTGCACAAGGGATACAAAGCGGTAGGCGGTTACTGTCTGTGGCGGTGATTGGGCTGCTGCATGTATCCATTGCTACAGCGGCGGACAAGGCTGCCAGTACCGATGTGCGTGTTGATGGATATGGCGGTAATGCACACGGCACAGGCGATATTCGCACCGATACCGACACTAACGCCACTACTGCCACCACCACTACCACGGCTGATACAGCTGTTATCCCAGAGCCTGCCACCGAACGCCTAAGTATCGCACAGATTGAGACAAGGCTGGCGACAGCACGAGCCGATGACAGCTATTATATCTCGGATTTTAAGACCACAGATGTGGGTTATGCCACCGCAGACGTTGCTCCTGTGTCGCTGCTAAATACACCGACAGAGCCGATTGGGCTAGACAGCACTGCCATCACTCAGATTCCGACACCCAGCAACACCGAGACCCTAGGCATTGGTGATGATACGAACAAGCAAAGTGAAACAGCCACGGCAGGCATTGACCCAACAGGGTATCTGCCTAGCTATACCGATGGCGAACAGACAGAGACACAGCCGTCTGACACCACCGACAATACTACTATCAAACAGCCCAATCTTGTCAAGCGTCTGTACAATCGTCTGTTTAGTGATGGGGCGGTGAGCTTGCCACGGCTTGATATTAGCATTTATCAATTGACATCAACAGACGGTGCTAATGCCCAAGAGACCAAAGTTGATGACAAGATAGAGCCATATGGCAATATAAAAGCCGCCTTGGGGGACATTACCCAAGAGTCCGCACAAGATTTTCGTACGGCAGCACCACGCTTGCGAGAAACAGCCGAAGCCGCTGCACGAGCGGTGGGTTATTATGATATGGATTTTCGCTTGATTAACGAAGGCAATGGCAAAATAAAAGTGCTGATTAATAGCCTTGGCGAGCCTGTCAAAGTTACTTCGCAGGTGGTAGACATTCGTGGTGATGGGGCGGACAATGCCTTGTTTGTAAAAGCCAAAGAAACTGCCTTGCCAAAGGTGGGGGAAGTGTTCGACCACGGTCAATACACCCAAAGCAAGGCGGATATCGATGAGATAAAATGGGAACATGGTTTTTTTGAAGGGCAATGGCTGAACAGTTCGGTAGATGTGCTGTTGCCAGACAACACGGCTGATGTGAACTTGGTATATGATACAGGCGAGCAGTACAGTTTTGATGACGTGGTGTTTTTTACCATTGACCCACAGACACGAGAACTGACCGCCGACCCCGATAAATTGCCTGTCAAACTTGAGCTGCTGCACAAGATGGTGAACTTTCGAGTAGGCGAACCGTTCGACCGCAACAAAGTCAATACACTGTCTAATGAGCTATTGACCACAGGCTATTTTAATGCGTCAAACGTTGAGACGGTGTTGCCAAGCCCACCTTCGGCAGAAGATGATAACAGTGGTGATAATAGCGGCATTAATTTTGAAGCAAGTTCTGGCACGCCTGCCAATGATACCAATAATAATACCAATGATGAGACCAGCACCATCACGCTAGATGAAGCGGCAGGTATCACTGCGACGATTTCGCCCATTGATTTTAGTCCAAGTCAAGCGATACTAGAACGGCTTAACTTGGTATCTGCCAAGGCAGAGCGACTGTATAACAGCCCTGCCGACAGAGTGCTAGATGCCAAGACAGCGACAGGACCGACATCTTTATTGGGTAAGGTGAGTAATGCGGTGAGCAATATCGTGCGAGCCATATTGCCCGATGAGTCCAAGGACGAGCTGTCAGAAGGGGCAGTAGCACCCACCTTGGCAGGCAGAAAGACAGCCAATGAAGTCTACGACGACAAAAAAGTGCCGCTGTATGTCTTTGTGATGGCGGATAAGCCACGCAATGCCGAGCTTGGTATTGGTTATGGTACAGACACAGGCGTGCGTGCCACGACACGGTTTGAACATCACTTGGTAAATCGTGATGGCTATCAGCTGGGGGTGCAAACAAGCGTATCGGGCATTAATAAAGCAGCAACCGCCTATGTCAGCCGTCCTTTGACACACCCCAATGATGACAAGTTGGTGGCAAATATCACCTACAAAGAAGAAAAGATAGACCAAGGTACAGGGGCGTATGAGCTGTCAAACCGTACCGTGCAGACCATGTTGGCTCGCAAAATAGAGCGAGACAGCGGTTGGAATCAGACCTATTCTGTGCGGTATCGCCTTGACGCACTTGAGACCAATGCACCCAGAAGTACATGGGTGGATTTGCCTGTGCAATTTGCCGAAAACCGCCCTGTACAAGAAGCGATTTTGGCAGGCTTTACCTTATCCAAAACCATTCAAAACCATCTTACCAATCCCACACGTGGTTATCGTCAATATTATTCGTTAGAAGCGGGCAGCCGTGCGGTGATGACCGACACCAATATGGTGATTGCTCGTGCAGGCGTGAGCGGTTTGTATGGCTTTGGCAACAATGCCTATGGCAAAGACCGTGCCCATCAATTGATTGGCAAACTGGACGCTGGCTATATTTGGGCAGATGATTTTAATAACGTGCCTTACAAACTTAGGTTTTTTGCAGGTGGCGACCAGAGCTTGCGTGGCTATAACTATGAAAGTTTGTCCCCTGTGAGTGCGGCAGGTTATTTGGTGGGGGGGCAGGCATTGGCGATTGGCAGTGTTGAGTACAGTTACGAAGTGCGTGAAGGATTGCGTGCGGCGGTATTTGCCGATATAGGTAATGCCTATGACAAGGACTTTAGTAATGATACCAAAATCGGTGCAGGGGTAGGCGTACGCTGGGCATCTCCTGTGGGTACGGTGCGTGTTGATGTGGCAAAAGGGGTGGGCGAACCCAATACGTCTATTAAGCTGCATTTTATGATTGGTATGCCGTTTTAACGTGTGGTGGGAGCTGTTATTTTAACGTGGGTTTACACTCATACTACCATTTGATTGGTGTATCATGGCTTTGCACTCATGCTATGGCTGGATAGGGTGCTTTGTTCGCCCATCGTTTTAATTACGGCATAAACATGGGTTTACACCCATGCTACGGCACTGCTTCTGCTGTTT
>JAUNUB010000019.1:4649-25141 GCA_030538375.1 Moraxella sp.
ATTTGTACCAACAATAAATTTCTTGTGCTGTACTGGCTTTTTGTTGATTTTGTTTGCCAAGCACATCAACTTATGCTTTAATAGACTGTTTGCATTTACGCCCCATTATACCTCAATTTACACCCCAATAAAAAATTACAAAACCTTGTTATGACTGATGATTTGGCTATACTATCGGATAATACACCCACGGATAAGGTGGGTGCAGGGGCTTTATCGCCAAAAAATCAATCATCGTCCCAGCAGTCTTCTAATAACGCCAATCATTCCGATAATACTAATAATTCCAACAACACCAATTCCCCAAATTCCAACCCAAACCCTAATAAAAAACCACGCCGAGCATTTGGGTTTTTTGGGCGTTTGCTGTTTTGGGTGCTGGTGGTGTTTGCCGTGTTGTTTGTTATCCTATATACCGCATTAGGCACGCAAACAGGCACTCAATTTATCTTACAAAAAATCGTTACCAAAACAGGGGTGCAGCTAGAGTATAGTGAAGGCAATCTGCGTGATGGCTTGTGGGTGCAGAATATCCATATCACCCAAGTTCCTGACATGGGTATTTATGTGGACAAGGCTTATGTGCAGTTGGGTTGGCGTGGACTGCTTGCTCAACAAGTGCATTTGGCGAGTGCCAAAATTGACACCATCACCATTACCAATCATAAGCCGCCCACAGATGACCCCTTCGGCTACGACCCCATCAGCACGCCTATCACACTCAAACTTGACAACGCCAGCGTCAAAAGCATTGTTTATCAACAAGTCGGTAATGAAACGATTGATAAAAAAACGGTGAATATCGACAACGCCAGCGTCAAAAGTGCGACATGGACAAAACAGACGATTTCGGTAACTGATGGCAAGGTTGTCATCAGAGATATTATCAGTGTCTATGATGTACAAGGCAAAATCACCTTCAATGGCGAATATCCGCTGAATGCCACGGCAACAGTGGCGGTGCATGATTTTGAGAAGTTGTATATTGAGCCAATGACAGTGCAAGCCACAGGCACATTAAAGCGTACCGTAGGTAAGGTGTTTGGCAGGTATAACGGCAGTCCAGTCCAAGGTGATGTGGTCGTGCAGGGGCTGGACACAGATACACCATTTTGGGCACGTCTTGAGAGCGAGCAGGTGGTGTTGCCTTATGCGGATAGCCAGCAGATTGTACTGCAAAACAGCGTAGTAACCGCCAGTGGCATACCGTCTGCCATTGAGTTGCGTGTCAATACCGAGCTTGATGGCAGGGACATTCCTAAAGGGCAATATCAAGGGCAGGCAACGGTTCGTTTTGATGGTATGGACGTGCATTCTCTTCGTGCGATGACCGATGGCGGACAGTTGTCAGCCACAGGGCAGATGTCGTGGGATAAGGCATTTACGTTTGCCGCAGTGATACAGGGTGATGGCACGCAAGTTGCACCGCTTATTCCCAAAGAGTATGCCGCCTATACAGCGTATGCTCCTGATAGCTTGCGTGGGACGCTGGGGGTCAAACTTGGCTTGGACGATGGACAAAACAACACATGGTATGAGTTTGACCTTGCCCAGCAAGACGGCGAGTCGGTGTGGGTGCGTTTGGCACAGTCCAATCACACATCACGCAGCCCTTGGCATATTGACGCAAATTGGCAATCGTTGGTGCGTACAGCACTACCCAGCATTGGCAAGCTAGACAGCCCAAGCGGTACAGCCAAGCTCATTGTCGATAATGGTGCGGTGGACATTGATGTACAAGCCAATATCAAGGCATTGTCGTCCGCCCCAGTGGGGGATTATCAGTTTAATGGGCGATTTGACGGACGGATTGACGGCGATGTCATTACGGTGCATAAGCTCGATTATGCAGGCGTGGTGGGCGATTTGACAGCCAAGGGCGAGATTGGGCTGGCTCATCAAGATAAGCCATTGACATGGCAGTTTGAGATAACAACACCACGACTGTTGCCTAATAGCTATTTGAATGCTGATTCACCGCTCAAATATTTGTCAGGCACAGCACATGCCACAGGGCTTATGCGTGAAGAAGGCAAACAGCTACAGCACAAGATTGATATTCATGCCAGTGATTTGACCGCAGGGCTTGATGATAAAGGCGTGCAGCAGGTGGGTATCAGCGGAGCAGGTGCATTGCAGCTGTCTATGGCTGGTAGTGATGTGCTGGCGTTGGCACTGACCTATGATGGCAGGCTAAAGACTGTCGGCATTAATGATGGGCTGTCGGACAATGCTCTTGGCTTGGCAGTGCGTGGCAACCTAAAACAACTGTCGATTGACAAGCTGACCCTGCAAGGCGAGTTGGGTAATCTGTCGGCGGCTGGCGAGCTGGGCTTGGCAAATGGTGTACAGTGGCATGCCAATGTGCATATGGACGCGTTAAATACCCAAAAATTCACCCCCCAAAGCCCTGTTGTACTGACAGGCGATGTTGTTAGCAAGGGGGCGTATCGCAATGGCGTTATCAGCCAAAGCACCGCCAAATTTGACGGACAAATGGTGCAGGGCGACAGTGCTTCTGTGGGCAATCTGCTGGCAGATGTGGCAGTGGACGGCAATACGATGACGGTGCATGAGTTAAATTATACAGGCAAGGCAGGTGTATTGACGGCTGATGGCACGCTTGATATAAGCCGTGGTTATGTGGGGCAAATCAATGCCAAGATGACAGGTTTTGACCTTGGGGCTTTTGTCAAAAAATACACCAGTCATTTGACAGGTGTGGTGTCGGCTCGTGTCAATTGGCAAAGTGGTGAGCAGGCGATACATATCGATGACTTAGATGTAACAGGCGTACTTAATAATGAGAATTTTGTCGCTAAGGGTGTGCTAAGTGCGGTGCTGGATTTGCCAGACAACTTAGGAACGTACATTCGCAACATGCGTCATGAGACCTATCGACAGCTGAATATCAATACGCTCACTCAAGACACGCTTGCGGAGCGTATCAGCAGGCTACAAAACGCCATTGGCACACAATATCAAAAGCAGCAGCAGTTAATCAAACAGCTGGACGCACAAGACGTGGTGCTGGTGCTGGGAGACAATCGCTTGGGGCTTGATGGGGACATCTCACATCTGTCGCTTGACATCAATGCACAAACGCTTAGCCAAATCATACCAACATTGCGTGGGGCGGTGGCTGGCGGAATGATTATTGTGCAGGACGATAATATTTTGCCAACGTTTTATGTGGATATAAAAGTACAAGGCATTGGCATTGGTAATTTTGCCATTCGTGAAGGTGCGATGATAGGCAAGGTGGTTAATCTCGGCAACGATGACAGTCAGCTTTTGATTACCGCCACGCAAGTCATCGCTGCAGGCAAGAGCTTAAATGGACTGCGATTTGATTTTAATGGCACGCAGGCTAAGCACCACACTGCACTGATGATTAGTAATTATGATATGGAGGTGCGTGCCAAATTTGAGGGCAGTCTGTCTGATAATGATTATCAAGGGGTGCTGTCAGAGGGGCGATTGCAGACCAGTGTAGGGGTGTTAAATCAGCGGCAGCCAGCACAGATTGCTTACGACATGGCAAGCGGACGTATGGAAGTGGCGGCACATTGTTGGCAAACAGTTACCAGCAGTGCCAGCACTATGGGGTCATTGTGCCTACAAGATACGCTTAGCATATCACCAAAAACAGGCGATGTGGACATCGTAGTCCAAAACTTAGATACATCGGTGTTCACGCCGATTTTGCCATCGGATTTGAGTTGGAACTCTCGCCTAAATGGTAAAGTGGCGGCACGTTGGGGGCAAGGCGACCCTGTGGTGAATGCGGTGCTGTATTCGGACAATGGTACGGTTGGGTTGCGTGCCAAGGACACCGATGATGTGGTGTTGCCTTATCGGCGTGTGTCGGTGATTGCCGAGACTGTACCCACAGGGCTTAAACTGCGTACGGACATCAATACAGGACAGGGCGGCAATGGCTATGTTGATGTGATTGTCAATCCTTATCAAGACAATAAGCCCATCACAGGGGCATTGGTATTAAACGAAATGCACTTGGATATTTTTCGTCCGTTTTTTCCTGCCATTCAAACCATGTCAGGTTTGGTTAATGTCGCAGGGGGCTTGGGCGGCACGTTATCGCAGCCATTGTTTTATGGCAGTGCCAGTCTGAGCAATGGGCGTTTTGCCTTGGTAGATGTGCCAATTAGCCTAAATGAGATTGCATTGACGGCAAGCATGGCTGGCACACACGCCACTTTAGAAGGTGGTTTTAAAAGTGGTACAGGCGTAGGCAAGCTGACAGGCGATATAGATTGGCAAAGTGAGCTACAGGCTAAATTTGGCGTTAGCGGTGAAAATCTTGTCATCAGCTCACCGCCACTGTTGTCGGCAAGTATCACGCCTTATCTTGAAATCATCACTCGCCCCTTACAAAAATACGTGGACATCAAAGGCGTGGTGAGCGTGCCAGAAGCGACCATTCGCCCCCCAGAAACCAGCAACACCATCATCAACGAATCCACAGACGTATATGTGATTGACCGCCGAATGACAGGCAACGTGAGCAATATCTTGGCACAGGTAGAGCCGTGGAGTATCAACGCAGATATTGGGCTGGACTTGGGCGATGATGTGGTGTTTCGTGGCTTTGGGGCGAGATTGCCATTGGCAGGGGCATTGCATTTGACGCAGTCGGGGCAAGGTTCGCTACAGGGGCGTGGCGTGATACAGGTGTCCAAGCGTACCACGGTAGATGTCATCGGACAAAACCTTGATTTAAACTATGCACAAATTCGTTTTAATGGCAATGTGCAAAACCCTAGGTTGTCCATTGAAGCGGCACGAGAGATTGATTCTAGTACGGTGGGTGTGCGAGTAACAGGTGTGCTTGCCAATCCTAACATCAGTGTGTTTAATGACGCAGGTCTGTCGGAGCAACAGGCGATGAATGCCCTAGTAACAGGCAGTTTGAACAATTCTGGCAGCACGCAAATCAGTGAGCAAGGGCTTAAAACTCAAGTTACCAATAACTTGGCAGCGGCAGGGCTTAGTTTTGGGCTACAAGGCACTCGTGGCATTACCAATCAATTGGGGCGTGCCTTGGGATTGCAAAGCCTTGTGGTAGATGCGTCAGGCGGCACAGACGATGCCAGTGTGAATGTAACAGGCTATATCACGCCAGATTTGTACATTCGTTATGGTGTGGGGGTGTTCAATGCGGAATCAAGCCTATCCATGCGGTATCAGCTGACCCAGCGAGTATATATCGAAGCAACCAGTGCCACCGAAAACTTTATTGATATGATATATCGATGGCGATTTTAAATTGCTGATGTTAAATTGCTGATTTTAAAATGCTAGGGTAATTAAAATCAATGACTTGCAATATTTGAGCAGTATTACGCCCAAAGCCAAAACACAAATCAAAACAACAAGACGAACAAGCACAAATAGTGCTTATAAATGAGCTTAAAACACACTTGAAATACAGATTAAATTCTTTCGCTATAATACAGCCCACATTTTGATTGAGTGTTATGACGGCTTGCCCAACTCTTCGCTAAATGGCGTGTCTTCACTGGCAATTTTGTAATCTTCGCTTGCCCATGCCCCAAGGTCTATCAATTTGCACCGCTCGCCACAAAACGGACGGTAGGGGTTATCCGTCCATGTGGTTGGCGTATGGCAGCGTGGGCAGGCGTGGCTGGCAGTTGTTTTATGGGTATGGGTATCGGTCATGGTGCAAAATATTGTTTATATCAATGGCTTGTATTGCGGCTTGTCTGGCAATTTCGGTACGATTGCTCAAATATGCCAAAGTTCTCGCTATTGTAACATAAAGCCTGCCACAAAAAACCACCATCACCATTTTATTTAAAAATGGTGAAAATAATACATGACAGATACAATAAAGCAAGTTATAATCTTGTCCGCATTCAAAGTGTGCATATGTTTATTAACAGACTGTTTAGGAATTCTTGGCTTGTGAAAATTGTTCTGGCTAAGGCAGTCATCGCAATATGATAAAAATATAGTCTTTTAAATTCACTTTAATACGTCGTCAAACTCACTTGCTGTACTACTTGTACTATCTGCGTTCGTTTTCCTTGTCTTAAAGTGAATTTATTTGACTATACAAAAAATCTGTATAAATTTTAGCGACTTAGCCTTGAATTTTAAGTCTTAAATGCTTGAATTGTTGTGATTAAATAATGCTGTGCAGTGCTTGAGTGCGAAACATCAGCAACATTGATTTAAGGAGAATGACATGCGTAACGCAATTGAAGATTCTGTTGCTAGTAACAGTGAGTTTGGCGACCTAGGCGGCAAGAGTTATGCCGAACTGCACAAGCCCAGCTCTGCCTTTGCCACTCGTAACGAATACCTAGAACATGAATTACAAGTCATGCAGCCAAAAAAGTGGCGACCCAATCTACCCTTCAAGGATTATCGTTTTGAGATAGAAGACACCATTCCTGCGATGGCAGGGACGATTGGCAAGATTGTTATGGTGGGGGCGATGGCTGGGGCATTTGCCATACCGCTTGGGCTTGACCAAGCCTTTATTCTGCAAAATGTTCGTTACGAGATGATTATTGCGGCAATTTTCATTTTTATTTTTTCGGGATTTTTGTTGCCGTCTGCCAACTTACCCGGTACGCATGGACCGCTTGTGGCACTGATTCCGCTGGTGGTGGCAGTAGGTGGACACCCCTTGGCATTTGGGATTTTGATTGGGGTATTTGGTCTGTTGATGGCGGTGTTTAAGGGCGGAACGATGATGGCACGGCTCACCAGTAATGGTGTGGCAGGGGGATTGTTGCTCTACCTTGGCTTTGTAGGGACGATAGCACAGGTCAAAAACATGATTGCATGGGCGGACAAAGAAGGTCTGCCGCACATTGCTTTTATCATCATCATGGCAACCATTGTCATGTATGCCTTGCTCGAGCATTGGCAAAAACGTTGGCTGGCTGTCCCTGTGGGCTGTGCGTTGGCTGGGGTATTGGCATTTGTGCTGGGTGCACCGTTTGAGTTCAAAACAGGTCCGGGTCTACCCCCTTTAAATCCTGCATGGTGGTGGGGTGCAGAGACAGGCTGGGGTATCGGTTTGCCTGACATGAAGGCATTTGTTGCGGTATTCCCCTTTGCGGTGCTGGCGGTGGCGATGTGGTCGCCTGACTTCTTGGGGCATAAGGTGTTCCAACAAATCAGTTATCCGCCACGTTCTGGACGCACCCACATGAATATCGACGATACCATGGTGAGCTGTTCTGTCCGTCAAGTGATTGGCTCGGCATTGGGCGGTGCAAACTTCACGTCATCATGGGGTACATACATCGTGCCTGCCGCCATTGCCAAGCGTCCAATTCCCGCTGGGGCGATATTGACAGGAGTGTTTTGTATCGTGGCGGCGGTGTGGGGCTATCCGATGGATTTGGCGATTTGGCAACCTGTGCTAAGTACGGCACTTATCGTGGCGGTGTTTGTACCACTTTTGGAAGCTGGTATGGAGATGACTCGTGAAGGCAAAACCACGCAGTCGGCTGCCATTGTTGTATTTGCGTCCGCTTTGGTCAATCCTGTGTTTGGTTGGTCGTTTACCATGCTGCTGGACAACCTTGGTTTGATTGGTGATAAGCAGCGTAGCAAGGAGCTTGGTCTGTCTGGGCGTGTTGTCATTCCTGCGATTGGCTTTTTGGTGCTGTGTCTGTCCATGGGGGCGGTGGGTATGTTCCCCGGTATTCCAGCATTGTTGCCACAGTTTAGGTAAACCTTTGATAAATAAAAACCTACTGTTATGATGGAAAACACGCCCCAAATGGTTTTAGGGCGTGTTTTTTTATTGTTGGTAAATGCCGTAAATCTACACCCAAATCATGCACAATCCATTATAATAAGGGCAATTTTTTAATCAATGTATCTTATGCTTATCAATCATCTTGCCAACGCTGCCGTTTCTCATCATTTTGCAAGACAGTTCAACCCCAATGTCATACACGCACCAAGGGATTTTGTGCCTACCGAGCTGACAAATAACGTGGTGCTGGAGATAGGGGCTGGCAAGGGCAAGCACGCCATGCTATACGCCGCCGCCAATCCTAATGCACAAATCATCGCCATCGAACGCACGCAGGACAAATTCACCGCCTTTGCCAAGTCTGCCAAAGAGCAGCATTTGCCAAATCTTAGCCCCATTCATGCGGACGCTGTTGCATGGGTGGTGCATGGTGTTTTGCCGCATTCCTTAAGCCAAGTTTTTATCCTGTATCCCAACCCAGAGCCAAAAAACAAAAATCAGCGGTTTTTGCACATGCCGTTTTTTGAATTTTTGTTGTCAAGGCTGCAATATGGCGGACAAATCACCCTTGCCAGCAATATTGGCGAATATATCACCGAAGCGGAGCAATTGCTACAATCGGTGTGGTGCTTGCCTTTTATCAAGACGGATATTGCCAGCACATCGGCACGCACACATTTTGAGATTAAATATTTAACAAGGGGTGAGCGGTGTCAAGAGCTTGTGATAACCAAGCCTGTCGGTTATCGCACTCGCTTTGACGATTGGCAGGCTGACAATGGTGGCGGTGCATGATGGCGAATATTGCAACGCACGATTTTACGAATGCTAATAATCCTAATTTGCCAACCGTTGCCATCATCGGTGCAGGGGCGGCAGGGCTGATGGCGGCGGACGTGCTGGCGGATTATGCGGTCAATGTACAAGTGTATGAAAAAATGCCCACCGCAGGTCGCAAAATCCTGTGGGCTGGCAAAACAGGGCTGAACATCACCCACAGCGAACCGATGGCACAGTTCGTCAGCCGCTACTATCCTAATGATTGGCTCGCCGATTATTTGCACACTTATTCTAATGAATGGCTGGTGGCATGGCTTGGTGAGCTTGGCATTGAGACTTATGTCGGCAGTTCTGGGCGAGTATTTCCTAGCGAGATGAAAGGGGCGAATTTTTTGCGAAACTGGCTAGTGCGGCTGATAGGCAAGGGCGTGCAGTGTTTTTATTGTCATGAGTGTGTGGGGCTTGATGGGCGTGCCATTAAGTTTGTTTATCGCAACCATCGCAACTATTGTAACAAGGCGGACGAGCGGTTATTTAGCACGGAATTTGACGCCATTATCCTAGCGTGTGGCGGCGGCTCGTATGCACGTCTTGGCAGTGATGGGGCTTGGCAGGCGTGGTTTGCTGATGATGAGCTTAGTCCTTTATACCCCAGCAATGTAGGCGTGGTGCGTGCGTGGTCGCCCTATATGCAGGACGTGTACGGACAGGCACTAAAAGGTGTGTCGGCATGGATAGATGGCAGTAGCGGACAGCAAGGCGATGTCATTATCAGTCATTATGGACTAGAAAGTGGGCTGATTTATCGGCTCAATCATGCCATGCGTGAGCAGTTAAGGCAGGGTGATGAGATTGTGTTGATGATGGATTTATTGCCCGCTAGGTCTGTCGATTGGCTGAATAATCTGCTGGCAACTCACAAAAAACAATCCTTGAATAACCTACTCAGAAAGGCAGGACTGGACAACACAAAAATCGCTCTGCTAAGAGAATGCACCCCAAAAAACGACTGGCAAAACCCTGCTAAGATGGCAGAGTACATCAAAGCCTTGCCCATTGTCTGCACTGGCTTTCGTCCGATAGATGAAGCCATCAGCACAGGCGGCGGTATCAGACAATCTTATCTGAATGATAAGCTGCAACACCGCACCAAACCCCACTTGTTCTGTGCTGGCGAAATGTTGGACTGGGACGCACCCACTGGCGGTTATTTGCTGACGGCGTGCTTTGCGACTGGGCGTGTGGCTGGTGCTGGGGTGGTGGATTGGTTGGGCTTGTCAAAAAAATAACATTTAAATTGCTAATAGTACCTTTAGGGTCTCTAGTAAATTCTGATTGGGTTTCTGTTTCAGTATCAGTTTCACCATCTTTAGGTGTGTCTTTAGCTTTGACTACTCCTTGGTCTTGTTTCGATTGAGTATTTTTCTCCCCTGTACTGCTAACTTCCACAGTTCTTCCTTGGTCTTGGCTTCCATTACTTTTTTCTTGTACTGGCTGAACGCTTTGTTCTGCTCTTTGCTCATTCTCTCGTGAATCATTAGAGCGAACTCCCTCATCAGTTCGACCTCTTCTGCTGGTGTTGGGTTCATTAGCTTTCTCCTTAATAATTTGGTTAAAGGTTTTTTCAACGTCTTTTAAGATATTGGGATTAACTTGATTAGCCAGCTCTCGTACTGCTGGTTCAGCCATTAGGATAGAGAACGTCTCATGGTGTCCCCCATTACGCATGTACATCACACGACCTGTGATAATACCATCTTCTGTACCATCACCCCCTTTTTCCATTAGATAGTTACCCAACTCATCTTTGAGGTAGTCTAGGTGTGTATACTGCTTAGGGTTGCTACTCAGAATTGAGTATGTAACTGCGTGAGTAAGCTCATGGTTCACCACACGGTGCAGGCTATCATACCAGTCTGATTTGCCTGTGTAAACGTATACTTTACTAGTACCTTTATGGTAAGCACCCCCAGACATGGCTATAGGTCTTATATCTCGTGGGATTGTCTCTAAATCGTCTGTGATGTGTACCGTGGTATCAGGCAAGGCTTCAATGAGTTTTTGGGTAAGCTCTTGGTCGTAGCTATCATCAGATAGATTTACCAGCAGGTCTTTGACTTCACTTAACAGCACATCTTGACCGTTGTAGTCTTGTAAGCTAGGTGTGTTTGATTTAGCTTGTTTAGGTTCACTGTTTGTACTTGTCTTAGACTGTTCAGCTTTGACTGTTTCACTTGGCTTGGTTTGTGTAGCGTTAGTCTCAGCAGCCTTGGTTTCAGTTTTAAGTACAAACTGTTTTTTAGATACATCATAATCATGTTTAGCAAGCCAGTATTGTGCAGACTTAATGTCATCTTTAGGCATTTGTTTATCTAAGGCTTTGTAGTAATCTTTTTCTAAGCCAGCTTGTATACCATGAGCAGGGTCATTCAAGTCTGTAGATATTACTTGTTCTGCAAAGTCAACATCGTTATTCATTTTATCTCTAAAATAATCATGAAACTTACTAGCCTGTTCTTTAACTGTCTTGGTATTATACTCCTTGGCTTCAGGGTTGTTTAGTTTAAAGGGATTGCTAAGCAGACCTTGTGATTTATTATCTGCTTTAGTATCTACTTTAGGTTGCTTAGTACTATTAGCTACTTCATTGTTTTGGGTGCTGGAAGTATTTGTATTGGTTTCTTTGGTATTCTCAGATTTATAAGGTTCACGTTTAATACCTGATGAATTTACCTTGCTTTACTTGTGTACTCAGTTGTCTTTAGCTAAGACACATTGAGCCAGTTAAGATGCTAAGCCATGCTAGACTACAAGATGATGTAGTTAGCTAGGATATAAACAATCCTTTTTGTAGACACACATAGGGGGAGGGGTATTTGACTTTAGAAAGTTAGAAAGTAAGGACACTGATACCGTACTAAATTATTAATTTCCATGAAAAGTTAAGGGGTAATGATACCTAGGTACATAACCAATGGTTATAGATTAATACTAAATTAATAAATATTTTTTATTATACATGGTGGGAGCTTTCCATTAGAATTAGGAGTCTTGTACACCTATACTAGGAGTGGTTGCTATGTTTGCCCCCCCCCAAGTGATGAAGATGTAATAGCTTTGCAAAAAATTCTAACCAAAAGAGGTATAACAGAACTCTACCATTTCACGACATTAGATAATTATAAATCAATCATTCGTGATGCTTTAAGGATAAGAGAAGCAGTTTCTAGTGCGTCAGGGATTACAAGAAAATATATGGATGAGTTAAGATTAGATGGACAGATAGGGACTTGCCTATCTATTTCATTCCCTAATTCAAAACTATGGTCGAGCTATATTCATACAAGGCATAGGAAAGAAGAGTGGGTACTTCTAATGGTATCACCTGAAATTATATTAAAACTTCCTTGCTTATTTTACCCATCTAATGCAGCAAGCACAGTACATAAAGGTAAATGGATGTGGGATTTTATGGGAGCGAGTGGCTTAGAAAGGCTGTTTTCAGACGTGATAGAAAGCACTAAGGATAACTATATTTTTAGAAGTGAACAACAATACCTTTTAGATAAAGACCCTACAGATATACAAGCTGAAGTAATGTGTTTTGATACAATAGAGCGGCAATACATAAAAGGAGCTTTTGTATTAACTGAGGATGTATGGAATCAAGTAGTAACAGAGGAAGTTGAATATAATATACCTACAAGATATGTCTCTAATGATATATATCACTACTCTTCTTATCGTGGTACAGATGGTAGGTCTATAGCGAGAGAAACCCAGCAGTCTTATGGCTTCACAGAAGAAATGTTAAATATAGATAGGGATAGTTGCAGGGCAGTTATACAAGGAGAAGTATCCTACATACTTTTAGCTAAACATTATTACTACCTAATGGAAACTGTAAATGCTTTTGATGAATTGGTAGAAACTGGGGATTTACCCAATATAGCGTATGAAAATGACTTACATTATATAAAACTTAGCTTGGTGGATATGTATAGAGCCTTGAGAATTAGCTCATTGTATGCCGTACGTTTAGCTGACAATTGTGATGAAGTAAGAGGTTTGCAACATTTAACCTTTCTAAGGGATATTAATATCTATACAGACATAAGTGGTAGGTTATTAGATTTTTCCATACTCTCAGGTGTAAAACACAGTCTATACCGTATTAATATCTATGGGTATATTAAACTAGATTTTAGTTATTTAATAAACCACACAGAATTAGAAGAGTTGTGTGTTTCATTTTTGCCAAATCCAAAACATACCCAAGAAAACATTACTGAGTTAGTAGGTCAAATTGATAGCTTGGATTTTATTTATAATTTTAAAAAACTAAGGAAACTTACCCTCAAAAATCTATTCTGGAATAAAGATAAAAATTTCAAAATTATAATAAATAATAACCACTGGAATGATTTAAGAGAAGTGTGTGTAGATTCTAATGTATCAGTAGTTATTGTTGATGAAGATTGTTATGAGGATTGGTGGCTATATCAAAGCCTAAAAATATATAAATACGAAGAAGGGGAAGTGGTTGAATGCGATGAAGAAGATATTCTACCTCCTTGTCGTTATACAACCTATGACTTTAGCCAGTATAATTTAAGTGAGGAAGAATTTAAATATACACCTTTTAAAGAGATAAAACTAAAATATTCTATACCAAGCAAATGAGATTAAATAATGGCACAACGACCTATATTTATACCCAGTGATAGTAATAGTACTTTGGTAGAAACCAAGATGATAGACTTTACTTATCATGCTGGTTTTTCTGTAAGCCAAAAACAAAAGAATATCCAAGAGCTGCATAGTAATGCCAGTAATTCCCTTGGCTTAAATAAAATATTAGAAGTATCCAGTAAATCCTTAGATGAGCTTGGGGTTAAGCTAAGTGCATTTAATCTGATGATACAAGATAAATCAGAGTTAAGTTATAGTGTTGAATGTGCTTTCCAATCCAGTAAGGTATTTGAACAAGGTCAGTTTAAGGACTTGTTATATAAAACTTCAAGAGAAGCCAAGAAAGATGAAAGATTAAAAACATCAGGTAAATTATTAAGTTTTAATTTTTATGGTAATGCGTGGGAATTAAATCCTGTAACTGCTTTTTATGACTGGCTTTATATCAGTGCAATTAACCAAAACAAACACTATCACAAAGAGATACTAAGCTACCAAGCATTCACAGACATTGAGTTCAACCCTAAGAAATCCATTAACTGCCAAGCCTATTCTCTGGCTATGTTTGTATCGTTATATAACAAGGGTCTGCTTGATGTATTAAGCGATAAGCAGGCATTCCTAGCTCTTTATACAGAATACAAAACACAAAATACCCAAAACCAACACGATGAATTAAAAAACCAAGAGTTGTTTTAAAACCAAGTAGATGGATAAAAACCAGTGAATAAACCCACTGGTTTTTTACTGGGTCATGATTGGGTTGGTTCTGAGCTTGCTTGTACTTGTGGTTTGTCTTTAACAACATCTTCGCTAACTTGAGTAGCACTTTCTCGTCTGTTGTCTCTTTGACTTTCTGTAGAAATTTCTCCCCCAACTTCTCTTGAGTTTTCTTCTCTGCTCTGTTGTACAGTTCCTGTATTGTTTCTTGGTACGTCTGGCTCATTTCTTCTTTGGGTGGGTACATTTTTAAACTCTCCATCAAAGATGCTATCAACAACAGCATCTACAGTGTCAATAATTGGGGTATCTAGGGAATGCAGGTAATCTCTTACTTGTTGCTCAGCCGTGATAACGGCTAGTAACTCATGAGGGAATGAGTTTAAGGCACGAAACAATCTATCAATCAAGTCATCATGCTGACCCTTTAGTGCGTAAATAGCCTCATCTATATGGCTTTTTAACCCCTCTAGGGCTTTTATGTCCACTTGCTTGGCTTCAGTCACTGGATACGTTACAGCATGGGTAAGCTCGTGGTTTACTGCAGGGTGCAAGGTATCATACCAAGTTGTGCTTTTTGTGTAAATATATACTTTGCCTGTACCTGTGTGGTACACACCTCCTGCTGTAGCTGAACCCCTTACATCTCGTGGGATTGTATCTAAATCGTCTGTGATGTACGACATATCAGAGTGTCTGATTATTACAAGACACAAGAACTTTTATCGGTTCCACCCACCAAATCCATACAAAATATAAGTGTTTTTGTCGGATATAAATTCTATCAATAATATTAATTTGATTAATAAAATATGATTTTTTGCAAAAATTTGTTATAAATGTTGCAATAACCACAAAAAAATTAAGGTTATAAATTTGCTGGGTATTAATTGGTTTATTATTGATTTTAATTAAGTTTTTTATCATTTTAATACCAAAAGTGATTTTTTGCCTACCGCAAAAAATCACTGACATCACACAAATCTTTCTTCTGTCGCCATCGCTAAGGATGAAAAAATGAAACTTTCTGCCATCTCTTTTGCTGTTTTGTTGGGATTGGGTCTTGCTGTTAGTGCTTGTTCGGACGACAAGCCTGCCACCACTTCTACTACTGCCAACAATAGCCCTACAACCCAAGCACAATCTGACACCGACAGTACGGCAAATAAAAGTGCTGCCGTGCGTAATGAACCCATATCTCCCATCGAAGTAGCGACTGTCAGCTCGCCAGAGATTGTTGAGCTTGGCAAAAAAATGTTTTTTGACCCACGTCTATCAAAATCTGGGGCAATCTCTTGCAACTCTTGCCACAACCTAGCATTGGGCGGCACGGACAACTTGCCCACTTCCATTGGACACAACTGGGCACAAGGTCCAATCAACTCACCAACGGTATTAAACAGCAAATTTGGCTTGGCACAGTTTTGGGACGGACGTGCTAAAGACCTAGCAGAGCAAGCAGGCGGACCTATTGTCAATCCGCTTGAGATGGCTTCTACCAACGAACATGTGCTTTTGGTGTTAAACAGCATTCCAGCCTATCAACAGATGTTCAACAAAGCCTATAACACCACAGGCGACATCACCATCGAGCAAGTTACCGACTCTTTGGCACAGTTTGAAGAAACCTTGGTAACGCCTGACAGCCGTTTTGACAAATGGCTCAAAGGTGATGACAGTGCCATTACCGCCCAAGAATTAGAAGGCTATGAACTATTTAAAAGTAGTGGCTGTGTGGCGTGCCACAATGGGGCTGCGGTTGGCGGTGCGTCATTTCAAAAATTTGGGCTGCTTGAGCAATACACCACCAAGAATCTGTCCAAGGGGCGTTTTGGGGTAACAGGCAAAGCAGAAGATGAGCTGGTGTTTAAAGTGCCAACCCTTAGAAACATTGACTTAACCTATCCTTATTTTCATGATGGTGCAGTCAATTCGCTAGAAGAAGCGGTGCGTATCATGGGTAAAATTCAGCTGGGCAGAGAGTTTAATGACGGTGAGATTGACAGTATTGTGGCGTTCTTAAAAACCTTAACAGGTGAGCAGCCGCAAATTGGCTTTCCACAGCTACCACCATCAAATGCCAATACGCCATTGCCACAGCCATTCAAAAAATAATTGCGTTGTGCTTATCACAAAAACATCATCGACTTAAATCGGTGATGTTTTTGCAAGAGTAATGTATGACCGCCTTACCAGCCTATCCACACCGCTACACCCATTTAGCCAGTAACTCATCGGCATTTGTGCGTGCGTCCAAGGCGGACAGCAGGGCGTATGCACCGATGAATTTTCGGCTGATAAACATCATTTCTTTTGGTGGTAGGGTGAATTCTAGCGACTGCATGCCATTTTTGGCGGTGGTCATCACTCGGCTGTATAGGTCGCTGTTTGCCCAGATGTATCGCCCTTGCTCGTCCAGCATGGGACTTGCGGCGAGTGCTTTGGGGGTGGCAAAGGGTTCGCAAGCCAGTAACAGCACACTTGCCACGTCGTCTTGGGGCTTGCCGTTTAATTTGTCAAAAAAATCATAGCCTGTCATGGCGGCTATCATCATGGGACGGTCTTGGTGATGACCTGCGATGAGTAGGTTTTTGGCGATGGTGAGCAGCTTGTTGTCAAATTGTTTAATCGCCCCAAAGTCCAGCAAGACCAACTGGTCATGACCGCTGTCTTGGTTATCGCCATCGTCCTTGGCAAGGCGAACGAGATAATTGCCAAAATTGGGGTCGGTCTGCATTTCACCCCATTCAAAAATCTCACGCAGTACGATGTCGATGGCGAGCTCTCCCAGATGGTTTTTGCGAGTTTGGGGCAAAGTGGACAAATGCTCATCACTAAGTGCGATACCATCTTCAAAGCTCATGCAGATGAGACGGCTGGTGCTGTAGTTGTCATAGATGGTCGGCACAATGTAGCGAGTATCACCGCCTAGATAGCTGGCAAAACGTTTGGTGGTGGCAGCTTCCATGCGGTAGTCCACTTCACGGTGCAACAGCTTACGCACTTCATCAAACCATGCGTCCAAGGCTCTGGTTTGGGGGACGGCGTTGGTAACTTTTAGCAGCTGTTTAAAGATAGATAAGTCAGAATCAATGGCGGTGGCAATGTTGGGATATTGCACCTTTAGCACCACGGTTTTGCCTGTGAATTTATGCACGGCTTTGTGTACTTGGGCAAGGCTGGCTGTGCCGATGGGGGTGCGTTCGATGTCAAAGTCGTGAATGCTCTCGCCAAGCTCAGCTTTGATGGTGTCGTAGATGATGTGCCATGCCAAAGGGGCGGTTTGTGCGTCCAGCGTGTGCAGGGCACTCACCACTTCGGCAGGCAGCATGTGTTCACCATACAGGGCAAGCATTTGCCCCACCTTGACCACCGAGCCTTTTAATTTGCCAAGCTCACTCGCCAAATAATCCGCCTGCTCTTGTAGCATGGTGTGTTTTTTGGCGGCACGTTCTTCTTTGCTAAGAAACAAGCCTGTTACGCCAGTTTTTGCCCAAGTTGTACCGATAGCAAGCGAAGTCTTGGCAAGGGTAAGGCGGCGAGACAAGGGCGTGGTTTTTAGGTCGGTGAGTGGTTTGGTCATAAGGCGAAATGAGTGCAAAATAAAGCGAGACAAGTGGACAATGATATAGTCATTTAAAATAAAAATGAGACAGCACGATAGACCGTGGTGTACAAGTAGTACATAAGGGAGCTGGCAACGCAGTATCATTGCAATTTTAATTGACTATAACAAACCAGCATAAAATTTTCTATACTGATTTGGTAAAGAGCGAGCTTTGGCGATACGTCCTAATTACACACCGTTTTCACGTTCTATTGCACGCCAGCCAATATCACGGCGGTACTGCATACCGTCAAATTTGATGTTGTCAATCGCTCCTAGGGCGGCGGTTTGTGCGTCTTTGATGGTGTCGCCTAGAGCAGTTATGCACAGCACTCGTCCGCCATCGGTAACGGTATTGCCGTCCACAAGTTTAGTACCAGCATGGAATGTTTTGACGCTGTCTGTATCGCTATCTGTATTATTGTCAAGCCCTGTAATCACATCGCCTTTGCTGACACTCTCTGGATAGCCACGGCTTGCCAGTACCACACCTAGAGCGACTTGCTTGCTCCAGTTGGCTTGGGTGGGGAGCTTGCCATCAAGCCCAGCTTGGATTAGGTCGGTGAGATTGTCCGTAAGACGCATCATGATAGGCTGCGTTTCGGGGTCGCCAAAACGGCAGTTAAACTCAATCACATAAGGGTCGCCGCTGTCATCAATCATAAGACCTGCGTACAAAAATCCTGTGTAGGGCGTGCCATTGGCTTTCATGGCATCAACGACAGGGCGAATGACACGCACCATCACCTTGTCATGCACGGCAGGCGTAACCACAGGTGCTGGTGAATATGCCCCCATGCCGCCAGTATTTGCCCCCGTATCGCCTTCAAAGATACGCTTGTGGTCTTGGCTGGTTGCCATGGGTAGAATATTGTCGCCATCAATCATACAGATAAATGACGCTTCTTCACCGCTCAAAAACTCTTCGATAACCACACGGCTGCCAGCGTCGCCAAATTTGTTGCCAGCCAACATATCATCAATGGCGGCAAAGGCTTCTGTTTCGTCCATGGCGACGATGACCCCTTTGCCAGCTGCCAAGCCGTCTGCCTTGATGACGATGGGGCAGCCCTTGTCCGCTACAAATGCCTTGGCGGCACTGACATCGGTGAACACATCATAAAATGCCGTGGGAATACCCACTTTTTGCATAAAATCCTTGGCAAATGCCTTTGACCCTTCCAGATTGGCACAGTACTTGGTAGGGCCCCAAATGGCAATACCAGCGGCTCGCAAGTCGTCTACCACGCCAGCCACCAGCGGTGCTTCGGGGCCTACGATGACGAATGCCACATTGTTAGCTTGGCAAAATTCGATAAGGGCGGTGTGATTGCTGATGTCCAAATCCACGTTGTGTAACTTGGCTTCGTGGGCTGTGCCAGCATTGCCTTTGGCGACGAATACGGTGCTAACTTTTGAGTCTTTGGCACATTGCCAAGCTAGAGCGTGTTCACGTCCACCAGTGCCAAGTACTAAAATATTCATATGTTATCCTTATTAATTGTTAAATCAGTTATCAAACCAGTTGTTAAATCAGTTGGCAAATCAGTGATAAAATCATGGCGACTATTGTAACAAAAAAACGCACGCTTTGCTGTAGGGATTGGGTTATTTTGGTGGGAATTGGGGCTGGTTGCAATGCCGCTATACCACAGCCTTATCTTTGGTTTAGTTAGATGGCGGTTAATGTGATAAAATGGTGAATTTCCTACTGCTAAGTTTTTTGAATATTGAGAATTGCCATGCCAAACACCATCACCACACCCAGTACCTTATCCGAATGGCTGGATTATATGGGTAATATCCACGTTTCTGCCATTGACATGGGGCTAGAACGTGTGTTGCCTGTGGCGGATAAATTGGGTGTGCTGGCTCATCAGTTGGCGGACAAGCCCTATATATTCACCGTGGCAGGCACAAATGGCAAAGGCTCAACCACGACCGCCATTGCTCGCATGTGTGAAGCCAGCGGACTAAAAACCGCACTGTATCAATCGCCACATTTGGTGAGTTTTAATGAGCGAATGTGTATTGATGGGGTGATGATTGACGATGATACCTTGATGGCAGCGTTCGCCCAAGTGGAGACGGTGCGTGTGGCGTGTGGTCTGAGTTTGTCGTTTTTTGAGATGACGACTCTGGCAGCGTTTTGGGTGTTTAAGCAGGCACAGTGTGATGTGTGGGTGCTGGAGATTGGGCTGGGCGGACGGCTTGATGTCGTGAATATCATCACCCCTGATATGTGCGTGATTACCAATGTGGACATTGACCACACCGACTGGCTGGGTGATGATAGAGAAAAAATCGGCTACGAAAAAGCAGGCATTTTGCGAAAGCATGGCACGCTTATTTATGGTGAGCGTGATATGCCAAGCAGTGTGCAAGATGAGATTGAACGCAAGCAGGCGACGTGTTATCAGCTGGGGCAGGCTTATACTTATTTGGATAATGGAGCGGATTGGGTTTACTCTTGTGCTGCTCATACTTTAAGATTGCCAAAGCCTGCCATTTCGCTTATAAATGCCAGCACGGCGGTAAGTGCGGTACTGGCAAGCTCGCTTAACATCACGCAAGATGACATTGCCAAGGGGCTGCATAAGGTGGCGTTGGCAGGGCGGTTTGATAAGCGTGTGATAGACGGCAGGCAGTGGTTGTTTGACGTGGGGCATAATGAGCATGGCGTGCGGTTTTTATTGGGGCAATTTGTGCCGTATTGGCAAGATTTTGCTAAGCGTTATGCAAACGGTCAATTGTACATCGTGTTCTCGATGTTGGCGGACAAAGATGTGGATAAGGTGCTGTCCTTGATGGCTGGGGCGAATTTGCCTATCAAATCATGGCATATTGGGACGATTGACAATGTACGAGCCATGCAAGCTGGCGTTTTGGCGGACAAGGTGCAAGCCCATCTACCTAATGCGAATATTC
>JAUNUB010000159.1 GCA_030538375.1 Moraxella sp.
TGAAGTGCTGTGTGATAAAAGTTTGGGTACGTTCTGATATTGCAACAATCAACCTATTGAGAATTAACGTGTTGTGTTTTTTTAAAATGCTGTAAACAGGAGTGTGAATGCACAAGCGTGCTTTAACAGCGGTAGACCATTTGTTTTTGACTCTAGAAACCCAAAAACAACCCATGCACGTGGCGGGTTTGTGTATTTTTGAGCTGCCTAGCCATGCTGATGATGATTTTTTGTATCGGTTGATTGATGATATGAAGATTGGTAAGGTTGCCCCAACATTTCCTTTTAACCAAGCCTTGTATCAAAAGCTGTTTTGGCGTACGGTCAAAAATTTTGATGTGCGTCATCATTTTTATCATGTGGCATTGCCAAGCCCAGCAGGTATGCAGGAGCTCATGACTTATGTGTCTCGTGAGCACAGCCGTATCATGGACAGACAAAAACCACTGTGGGAATTTCATCTTATCGAAGGGCTTGCCCCCACAGCGTATGGACAACCAAAACGCTTTGCCTTTTTTTTGAAAATGCACCATGCGATGGTGGACGGTATTGCAGGTATGCGGCTGATACAGATGTCTTTGTCTAAGTCGCCTGCCGAGCGTCTTAGCCTGCCGATTTGGTCATTGACGACACGCCACCGCAGTCAGATTGACGCACTTTTGCCCATTCACAAATCGGCAAGCAGTATCATCAAAGAGCAGCTGGGTACGCTGCCCCCTGTTACCAGCGAGCTTGCCAAACGCTTTCACAAGGCAGATAGCGATAAAGAGATGGGTTTTGTGGGTAGTTTTGACGCACCGCCTTCGATGTTTAATCAGCGTATCAGTGCAGGGCGTGTGGTGGCGGCACGCAGCTTTTATAAGCCCGACTTTGTGGCGATTGGTCAGCATTTTGGCGTAACGACCAATGATGTGATTTTGGCGGTGTGTGCAGGGGTGCTAAGACGGTATTTGTTAAGCCAAGACGCATTGCCTACCAAGCCACTCATCGCCTTTGTGCCTGTATCCTTGCGTAAGGACGACAGTGCGGTGGGCAATCAGCTGTCGTTTTTGCTTGCCAATCTTGGTACGCATAAACATCACCCTGTGGACAGACTGTATACGATAGCGGACAGTATGCAAGATGGCAAAGAGCGGTTTTCACGCATGAATCAAGCAGGGATTATCAATTATAGTGCGATGATTTATGGTTGGGCTGGGCTGAATCTTGCGATGGGAGTGTATCCCAAAAAACAAGCCTTTAACCTTATCATATCCAATGTACCGGGGGCACAAACGCCACTGTATCTGAATGGGGCGAGATTGTCGGCATTGTATCCAGCTTCGGTGCTGTTTGATGGACAAGCCTTGAATATTACCCTTGCCAATTATCAAGACAAAATTGACATTGGGATAACGGCATGTGATGTGGCATTGCCTAATATTGATAAATTGCTTGATGGTATCGATGATGAGCTGGCAAGTTTGCAAACACTCATGGTCAATCGTTTTGGTGAAACAAGGGCTGATTTATGACGCTAATTATCGGCATTGACCCCGGTTCACGCATGACAGGCTATGGTATCGTCAGAAGCGTGGGCGATGGCTTGACGTTTTTGGACGCAGGGACGATTCGCACCGACAGCAGTGATATGCCGACACGCATTGCCCAGATTTTTGCAGGGGTGAGCCGTATCGTATCGCATTATCAAAAATACGATGACACACCGATGAGTGCGGCGATTGAACAGGTATTTATGGCGAGCAACCCAGATTCCGCCCTAAAATTGGGGCAGGCACGTGGGGCGGCGATTGCGGCTTTGACAGCACTTAATCTGAATGTATCCGAATACACCGCACGCCAAATCAAACAAGCCGTGTGTGGCTATGGTGCGGCGGACAAGGAGCAAGTAACGGCGATGGTGTGCCGTATTTTGTCGCTGGAAGTAACGCCACAAGCGGATGCGGCTGATGGCTTGGCATGTGCGATTTGTCATGCCAACACCAGTCATTCGATGAATAAGCTGTTGGGCGGTGGTATGCTGTCTCGCACAGGCTCACGCAAAAAAGGACGCTGGCGGTTAAGTGAAGAAGACTTGCGTCAATTGTAAGCGGTGCTGTTGATAATTGATGATATTTTTTTTAAAAAACATTTAAATTCAAATAGTTGTAAGAGATTTACACAAACATTTATGTAGAATTCGCCCAGTAATTTACATGGTGATTGACTTGGTATAGTTGATTAAAGTAGAAACAAGACAGGCGACAGCGACCACCGTGTAGTAGCGTGGGTGTGAACCCACGTTTATTGGTGGTGGGGGAACAAAGCACCCTACGAATAATCGCAAATGGGCATGTATCAGTTTTATTTTAATCAACCATAATTAACCCAACAATATCACTCGATAAGCTATTTCATAATCAATAATTTAATGATAATTTAACGACAATTCAACAATAAGCTAAACCCCTTATGAGCCGACTGATTGACCCTACTTCCGCCAAAGACGAAATCCGAGAATTTGACCGAGCCATTCGCCCAACACTGCTTGCCGACTATATCGGACAACCTGTGGTGCGTGAGCAAATGCAGATTTTTATTGACGCAGCACGGGGGCGTGAGCAAGCACTTGACCATGTATTGATATTTGGTCCACCAGGGCTTGGCAAGACCACGCTGGCAAATATCATCGCACGAGAGATGGGGGGCAATCTGCGTTCGACATCAGGTCCTGTGCTGGAACGTGCTGGGGATTTGGCGGCGATATTAACCAATTTAGAAGCAGGGGACGTGTTGTTTATTGATGAAATTCATCGGCTTAGCCCTGTGATTGAAGAGATATTGTACCCTGCGATGGAAGATTTTCAGCTGGATATCATGATTGGTGAAGGCCCTGCGGCACGCTCGATTAAACTTGACTTGCCCCCATTTACCTTGGTGGCGGCGACCACACGGGCAGGGCTATTGAGTGCACCCTTATTAGACAGATTTGGAATTTTGCAGCGGCTTGAGTTTTATAACGTGGCGGATTTGACAACCATTGTCGCACGTTCGGCACGGCTCATGGGCGTGGCAATGGGTGCTGATGGGGCGGCAGAGATTGCCAAACGCAGCCGTGGTACACCACGCATTGCCAACCGCTTGCTAAGACGTGTGCGAGATTATGCCGAAGTGAAGTCAGATGGCGTGGTGAGTGAAAATATTGCCAGTGCCGCCCTTGATATGCTGGCGGTGGACAAACGTGGCTTTGACCATCTTGACAGGCGTTATTTAAGCACCTTGCAACAACGCTTTCATGGCGGACCTGCTGGGGTAGAAGCCATTGCTGCTGCGATGGCAGAAGATAGGGGTACGCTTGAAGACGTGATTGAGCCGTATTTGCTGCAGCAAGGCTATATCGTGCGTAGCAGCCGTGGCAGATTATTGTCCGACAAAGCGATGAATGAAAACTGGGTTTAGATTATTTTGTATAGTCAATTAAAATTGCAATGATACTGCGTTGCCAACGTCCTTATGT
>JAUNUB010000160.1:0-458 GCA_030538375.1 Moraxella sp.
TGTTAGACAAAGTAACAGAATATTTAACTGCACTGCAAGATTGGAAGCGGTTGGATTTTATTCGTAGCTGTTTTTACTTAAAGGCGAGTGAAGATATATTAAATTGTAACTCACGCAATAACTGGCGAATTTGCCTGTTACAAAATTTGGTTAAAAAATGGGGTTGGGATCAAGAGAAAATTAATAATCTCAATAATCGTCCATTTTGGAAGATTAAAGAGGTTAAACAAAATTACGAAATATTGATGAGAATGCTGATGCTCAGCTATCGAAATTTAGTTAATTTTGGTCGCAAATATCGTGTAAATGTCAGTATTATTCCGCAAGACATCTATATTTTAACCCGTAAGTTATATGCGGCTTTTGAAGAATTACCGAATAAAATTAATTTATTTAATCTACAGATGTCTCAAGAACTATCAGAAAAGCACCTGACATTTGTAGAAGTGAAGGAAGAA
>JAUNUB010000160.1:468-3471 GCA_030538375.1 Moraxella sp.
AGAACGAGAGAACCATAAAGCCGGTTGGTATTTAATTAATCAAGCGCCACAAATTAATGATTTATCTAATTTACGCTTTGTAAAATATCATAAAAATCTCAATTATTTAGCAGCGTATGCCCATTTTAATGGATTGTTTACGGTTAATACTGAGTTACATATTGCAGGTTCTAAGGTTGCGTTGGAACGGGATAAACTACGCCAATTTTTTGCCGATTTGCGTTTATCATTACCAGTACATATTCCTATTGCCAGCAATGAAGATTTAGAGCATTCCTACGAAATGCGTAATGTAATGATTGCCCTTAATTTAACGGATGATCCTACCGAGCGACTTACATTAGAGCAACGTAATAATATTCAAAAAAGCGATTTATTTAGCTTTGGTGCAGAACAGCAAAGTTTATTGGGCAGTATTGATTTAGTGTATCGCAATTCTTGGAATGAAGTGCATACCCATCATTTTTCCGGTGCAAATGCGATTTTATTGGCATTAAAAATGTTATCCAGCAAGGTTGTGGCAAATACAGTTCCTATTAAAAATTTAAAAGTATTTTGTTATAGCAAACGTTATAGCCAAAATTTACGTGTAGCCGTACTGGAATTAGTGAAAAAAATCACACATAATCATAGTGATAAATCTTCTTTAGCGATTCATAAGTTTCGTGTAGCCGGTAAAACTTGGCAACTATTTTTTGCTGAACGTGGGATTAATCTACAAGAAGTTGAAAATGAAGCAAAATGTATATCACTTACGCCAAAACTTGATGAACAAGATAATGTTACAGTTCAGCCTATTGAAATGCAGAGTATACAAACAGAGCAGAAAGCAAAATATCCTTATATAATAGACAGCTTTGTTAGTGAAGGATTTTTGCAATTTTTCTTTGAAGATAATGCGGATCAAAGTTTTAACGTCTATATTTTTGATGAACTGAATCGCTTGGAAATCTACCGTCATTGTGAAGGTACAAAAGAAAGTAAAGTGAAAGAAATTAATCGAATTTATACTTCATCAGGCATTGATGACAATGAAAATCCGTATAAATCAGTACAGCATAAGTTTAATTATCCGCAATTTTATCAACTAATTCTGATGGCTGATGCTATTCAAGTTGAACCATTCGGGCAATATAAAGACAAATAACAATCATATAATTTGGACACATACTATGAGTGAAAAAACAAAAATATTATTAATTGATGATCATCCTTTGATGCGTCGTGGTATTAAGCAATTAATTGAGTTAGAAGATAATTTCTTTGTGGTGGGAGATGCCGGTAATGGTAATGACGGTATCTCAATGGCACTACAAACCGAGCCTGATCTGATTATTCTGGATCTGAATATGAAGGGATTATCCGGTTTAGATACGCTAAAAGCGTTACGTAATGAAAATGTTGATGCCCGAATTGTGATTTTAACGGTTTCTGATTCGAAATCAGATATTTTTTCCTTAATTGATGCCGGAGCAGACGGTTATTTATTAAAAGACACTGAACCGGACACATTGCTTTCACAGATTAAGCAAATTGCACAAGGTGAAGTAATCTTAAGTGATTCTATTAAAGATTTATTATTAGAACGCCATTCTTCGCAAGATCCTATTCATTCTTTAACTGATCGTGAGCTAGATGTCTTACAGCTTATTGCAACCGGTCTTTCTAATAAACAAATTGCAGGGCAGCTATTCATTTCGGAAGAAACGGTAAAAGTACATATTCGTAACTTATTACGTAAACTCAACGTGCATTCTCGTGTTGCCGCAACTGTACTTTATTTAGCACATAAAGGTAGCTAAAAAATTGCCCTAAAAATCACCGCACTTTTCAGCTTTAATACGAAAAAGTGCGGTGATTTTATTACCAATTTTATTTTTCCTCTTAATTTCCACTACCGCTTTTATGCCTAAATCGTTATACTTTAATCCTGTTTAATTAATCAGCTTCATAATAAATATTAAAAAGGAACGCTATGAATTTACACGAATACCAAAGCAAACAGGTTTTTGCATCTTATCAGTTGCCGGTGGCAAAAGGCATAGTTTGTCATTCAGTTAATGATGCCATCGTGGCGATTTCACAGTTGGACGGCGAGCAATGGGCAGCAAAATGTCAGGTACACGCAGGTGGACGGGGTAAAGCCGGTGGCGTTAAGTTAGTATATGATGTGCAAGAAGCTCAGCAATTTGTGAATCAATGGTTAGGTAAGCGTTTAGTCACTTTCCAAACCGGTGCCAAAGGTCAGCCAGTGAATGCCGTTTATTTTGAAGAAACCGCTCAGATTGAACGTGAATTATATTTAGGTGCTGTGCTGGATAGAGCCTCTCAACGTGTAGTATTTATGGCTTCTACCGAAGGTGGTGTAAATATTGAAGAAGTAGCGGAAAACACACCGCACTTATTACATAAAGTAGCAATTGATCCGCTTACCGGTGGGCAGCCTTATCAAGGGCGTGAGTTGGCATTTAAATTGGGCTTAACAGGGAAACTAGTTAATCAGTTTGCTCATATTTTTACCCAAATGGCAAAAATGTTTGTGGAAAAAGATTTGAGCCTATTAGAAGTGAATCCATTAGTGGTGACCAAAGAGCAAACTTTGCTTTGTCTTGATGCCACAATTTCAGTAGATAGTAATGCGTTATATCGCCAGCCGGAATTAGTCGCAATGAATGATCCGAGCCAAGAAGATCCGAGAGAAACTTTAGCAGAATCTTATAACCTTAATTATGTGGCATTAGATGGCAATATCGGCTGCATGGTAAATGGTGCAGGTTTAGCCATGGGAACTATGGATATTATTAAATTGCACGGTGGCGAACCGGCGAATTTCCTTGATGTCGGTGGCGGCGCAACTAAAGAGCGTGTTGCTGAAGCATTTAAAATTATTTTATCCGATCAAGCGGTAAAAACCGTGCTAGTGAATATTTTTGGTGGTATTGTCCGTTGCGATCTGATTGCGGAAGGGATTATCGCTGCAGTTGATGAAGTTGGTGTAAAAGT
>JAUNUB010000161.1 GCA_030538375.1 Moraxella sp.
AAGATGTTAGTACAGGGCTGTCTGCCGATACACTTGACAATGCCAGCATGTCATCAGCCATCACTCAACCGACCAAGCCTATTGCACAGCCCATTCAGCAAACAACCAAACAGCCAGCCAAGCATTCAGCCAAAAAAATCCCCAGCAATATATTTGCCGAAGTCAAAGGGGATTTGATAAACTTACCAGCGGTTAATGACACCGCCCACAGCGATTATCAAAAAGCTGCGGCGATGGTAGATAAAGTGGAAGGCTTAATTGCTGAGCAAATGCAAGTGCAAAACTTGCCTTATGCAGAGATTGTGGTGGGTAGCAAGGCGACGCTGCTTCGCCAAAATGGTATAAAACTGCTGCTACAAACCGCCAAGCTGGGCAACACCAATGCCATGATTAAACTGGCATTGTGTTATTTTGAAGGAACAGGGCTTGCCCAAGATGACGAAAAGGGCGTTCATCTCATCAAAGCCGCTGCTGACAAAGGCGATAGCCGTGCCCAAAAACTGCTGAGCAAGCTGTATTATCAAGGCATTGGCGTAACTCAAAATGTATCAATGGGCGAGATATGGCTTGCTAAGGCGGCAACGAGCGGACACCCAGAAGCCAAAAAAATCCAAAGCTACATGAATCAGATTCAGCTGATGAAAGATGATTACCGTACCCAAAGCCACAAGGACAAGCGTTTTATGCAGTTGCTGGCGGCGGCAGGGATACTGTTGATTATGGCGATTTGGCTGTCGGTGAAGTTTTTGTGATGGCGTGCTTGCCCCCTTGGTATTATCGTTGTGCCATTCGTTTGGCGACACCGCTGTATCGGCTGATGGTACATCAAAAATCCGCCAAGCTGCCGCATTATCTTGATGAAGTGAATGCCCGTTTTGGCAAGGCATTTGCTCCAACTCCCGCCGCCCCTGTCATATGGTGTCATGCGGTGTCATTGGGTGAGCTGAACACCGCCTATCCACTGCTAAAAATTCTTATCAATCAAGGCTTTCACCTGTGGATTACCAGCACCACGCAGACGGGTTTTGCTCGGGCACGGACGTTGTTTGCCGATGAATTGGCAAATGGGGCGGTGCAGCACAGCTTTGTGCCGATTGATAAAACAGACGTGGTAGAGCGATTTATCAAGCATATCCAGCCAACCGCTGTACTGTTTATCGAGACCGAATTGTGGGCGACGACGTTGTTTGAGCTGGCACAACGCCACATTCCTACCGTGATGGTGAATGCTCGTTTGACTGACAAATCCTATCAAGGCTATGCCAAATTTGGCAAATTAAGCCGCTCAATGATGGCGAATTTATCGCTTATCATCGCTCAAGACACCGCTTCAGCAGACAGATTTGTGTCGCTTGGGGCGGATAAGGCAAAGGTGAAATGTGCCGATTCGCTCAAATGGACAAGCCCAGCCAGCTTGACAAATAGCCAGCGTGCCGAGCTTGCAAAACTAAAATCACAATCGGACAATCGCCCCATTTGGCTGGCTGCCAGCACGCATGACGGTGAAGAATTATCCGTATTGATGGTGCATGAACGATTGCTTGAGACCATGCCAAATGCACGGCTTATCATTGTGCCACGACACCCAGAACGCTTTGAAATGGTGGCAAATCTGTGCCGTGAACGTGGTTTTGATGTGCTAAGAAGAAGTCTGGGGCAGCAGCTGGACGATGTGCCGCAAGGGGCAAATGATAAAAAAACCGTGTATCTGGCGGACAGTATGGGCGAGCTTATGCTGTGGTATGCTGTGTGTGATGTGTGCTTGGTAGGGGGGTCGCTTGTGGACAAGGGTGGACACACGCCCATTGAGCCTGCCAGTGTTGGCACGCCCATCATCATGGGGCAATACACCAAAAATGCCGATGTGCTGGTGGCGGATTTGCGTGCGGTGGGGGCATTGGTGCAAGTATTTGATGAACAAGCATTTTTTGACGCATTGCACCACTGGCTAAGCGATAAAGTAGCGGCAAGCCATGCAGGACAAGCAGGGCAGCGACTTGTTCATCAAAAAGCAAACGCCGCCCAAGTGCAAGCCGACTTTGTGCAGCAGGTGTTGCCGTCATGTTTCAATTCACAGGACAATTGTGAATTGTCCTGACTTTTGTTCTGATTTGGAAGGAGTTACGCCCCACCAAGAATGTATTATACCTTCCTAAAGAAGGAGGTTTCAACCACAAAGGAGGTTTTGATGAATATTTTGCTCTTGCCATCATCGGCATTCGTTAAGCACAGTCAAACCGCCGCCATCACTGCTACCATCACCGATGGCAATCAGCTTCACCACATCAAAACTGTACTGGGGGCGAACCTTGGCGATACACTCAAAATCGGTGCATTGGGTGGACAGATGGGTACTGGTGTGTTGTCGAAATTCACAGACAATCAAGCAGTGCTAAACAATATCACGCTTACCGCCACACCCCCTGCCAAATTGGGCGTAACGCTCATTCTGGCTCTACCACGCCCCAAGGTGCTAAGACGGCTGATTATGGACATGACAGCCATCGGTGTGGACAAGATTGTCCTAATAAACAGCTACCGCACGGACAAGAGCTATTGGGGGTCGCCATTGCTCGCTCGCATTGATGACTTTGTGCATGAAGGGCTACAGCAAGGCGTGGATACTGTCGTCCCTAATGTTTATTTGGCTAAGTGTTTTAAGCCCTTTGTGCAGGACGAGTTGCCAAGCCTTATACAGAATAAAAAAGCGGTGGTGTTTCACCCTTATGCCGAACAAAGTTTTGGCGAATATCAGCAAAACAACCCCTTGCCTAGTGTAGTGATTGTCGGAGCGGAAGGGGGTTTTATCCCTTATGAGATTGAGCTACTGCAATCGGTGGGCGTGCAGGCGGCGAGCCTTGGCAGTCGCATTTTGCGTACCGAGAGTGCGGTCAATGCGGTGCTGGGGCGGTGGCTTGGATAGGGGCTATTCATTTACTGAGTATAGCTACTCATTCGTATCACGCAATTGCAAAACAGCCTGTTCTTTCATATCTTGCAGCGTGTCATACAATGGATTGTCGGTATTGATTTGATGTGCCTGCAATATCTGTTGTGTGCTGATTTTATCATTGACGCTAAGATTGTCCAATATCATAGGGTCGCTAATACTGCTCAGCATACTCATAATCATATCGTCGGTGATGGATTGGGGATTGTGTTGTATGGCGGATAATAATTGAGCGGTGTCATTAGAATTGGTATATGTGGTATCAATGATAAATCGGCTCTCACTTTCGCTTAAAGGGGTTTTTGTGGGATTTTTTTGAAGTAATGTATTGGCAAGACGGCTGGCACTCTCACTGTCTATATAATAATAAACCATCTAGTGCCATATCGTATAATACTGGGTCTGGCTCGCTATTATTGATAATATAGTCAATTAAAATTGCAATGATACTTCGTTGCCAGCTCCCTTATGTACTACTTGTACACGGCGGTCGCTGTCGCCTTGTCT
>JAUNUB010000020.1 GCA_030538375.1 Moraxella sp.
CATTTTCATATCTGTCAATCAATGCTATTTGCCCGCCAAAAACAATAGACCTCCTTCCCACCCCATCAAACCCAGTATCCCAACCAATCTCTACCTCTCTTGGTCGATAGGTTGTGCCAAGTCTTTGGTATGCTTTAAGACCAAATGTTCCTCTGTAATGCCTTTTAATATTTACCCATATCATTGTACCATCAGATAGCTTAACTTCTTCATCATATTCAATCACCTTATGACTTATGATAGCAGAATAAATAAATAAGGCAGCAATTAGTAGAACGTATACACCATAGATAGAAGCAATACCAATGATGAATTTCTTTGCAATGCTTGAAAAACTAATAGCCATGGGTTTATTTTAATCCAATGAGGTGACAGTGATGTGAAATGAGTGGAATGAATGTATTTGTTTTTGTGGTGTTTAGTTGCTGTTGTATTATGCTGATTGGCAATCAGCATAAGCAATAACGATTTCATTGTTTGTTGTGTTTTGGTAAGCTCGTGCACTAAACCCACTGGTCAAGCTACCCCAACTAAACAGACCACCACCAGACTTGCTAACTTCGTGAATGAGTTCCCAGCCTTGGGGGACAGGGGTTCAGTTGGAATTCTTTTGGTCGATAACATCATTCTTTTCACCATAGCGAACGTCCCAGTATACATTATCCGCTAAGATAGCATAAATTGAATTTTGTTGATTTGTTGAATAGCTCATAAGATTTATCCTAGTAAAGTTGAAGATTAGTATTCAGAAAAAGGCTTATCCAAAGACTGGCTATGCCTATTTTTCATGGTTCTCTCAAGCATTAGCTTATTAGACCAAGTTAAATGAGATTTATCTAAATTAATTTTATTGCTAGTCCAATCATACAAACCTGTCAAGTCCAATACATTGACTTTTATGTTTGAAATAAATTCTTCAGCATTATCCAAGGATAGACTGGTCTGACCATTATTTTGTAGTATATATAGACAAGCATTACGTTTTAGGTGGACACCTACATCTCTGCAATTAATCGCCTTGCTGTTATTATGGTTAGCACCATTGAAACTTGGCTTACCACCAACAACATACCACGCATTATCTATCCGATCGATTAAAATAACCCCACCAGAAAAAAGCACCTGTTTTCTTTCCGCCCTATCAAAGCCAGTATCCCAGCTAATTTCTGCTGTCGTAGGCTTATATTTTAATTTAAACTCCCCACCATCTCCCAATGCTGATGTAGTTGGTATATAATGCCTTTTTATATCTACCCATATCATAGAACCATCAGATAGCTTTACTTCTTCTTTGTATTTAATGGTTTTTATATCCCATCTAAAAACAACAGCAAATATAGGTAATAATATCAAACATAGTGTTATTAATGATTTTATTTTAATCTTTTTTACAATATTAGAAAAATTAATAGACATGATTTTATTTTAGTCCAATGAGATGACAGTGATGTGAAATGTAGAGAATGAATGTATTTGTTTTTAGATTGAATGGTTGCTGATGTGTTACGCTTATTTCTTGAAAGTATTTTATAGGTGTAGTCTTAGTTGCAACACTATATAACCCATTATCCCACACCATCATGACCATTCCATGAAACATTCTCTGTTTTACATTTTTACACATAAATATACTTTTGTTTACAAAATAAGTGAAGTCTCTTGTATTTCTTCATTATCAATAAATTTAGTAAGGTGTATATTTCCTTATTTGATTTATGAAAAATTTTTCAAGCTCTGTATATTTGTACAAACTTTCGGTATCTTGATTTGCCATGGCAGCCTCCTATAGACTTGGTTGTGGCAGTTTGGTATAGCTGTCTAGTTTGTTTTCTGTTTGCAAAAATACTTTGTCTATATTTCTTACTATTCCGGGTGCAAAAAATATCCTTGTGTATAATATGATTTCATGATTGTTAAAATAATAACTATACCCGCAAGAATAAGGACTATGGCTGGGCTTATTGCTATTTGCTATAGCATTTCTGGCATCTAGAGTATCAAAAATATTTAATCTATCACGCTCAAGGGATTGATCATCTATGTCAAATGTACGACAACTAATTAAGCGGGGTTGGTTGGTTAGTGGATCTATCGTACCTTTTATCCCATATGCATAATGATGTATAGTTCTTCTTTTCTGATATTTTCTCACGTCACTAGCCAAGGGATATAACCATAAAGGGAAATTTTTCATCTCTATTCTTTCTTCATACCTTTTCATGTTTTCAAGTTTTGATTTTTCAAAAGCATCTTTCTTATCTTGATACTCTTTTTGTATATCTTGATACCTTGAACTCAGCCCATATAGATTTATTCGTGTGCCCATACCACGTATATAAACATCATCATTATATTGATATTCATCAAAAGAATAATCCTGAAGTCTAATACCATCAACAAAGCATTTGTCGTTTTTAACCACTGTACCAAAGCTTCTTAAATTATTTTTTGGGATAAATAATTTTTTTGAGTTTTGATAGATATCAATTTCATATATACCATTATTTTCTTTTAATGCGTAACCATAACATGGGGATAATTTATGGTCATCTTTATGTATAAAGGCATTAATCAATAGATATGACACCATACACAATAGGTATACGAGCGGAAATATCACAAAAAACAAAAATAGATTTTTTAACATTTTCACAGGTTTTTATTCCCACCTATATCAAGAAAATTAGGAGCTAAACTCATTATCCCACACCATCATGACCGTTGCATGAAATATTTTTGGGTTTTGCATTTTTATACATAAACTTGCTTTTGCTGGTAATATTAAAAAGCTATCCATTTTTTAATCGGTATGGCTGATTAAAATAATTTTGTTATCAAAAAACCGCATAGAAAAAAATATTCCATGCGGTTTTTGGTTGATATAGCAATCATGGTAACTCCCCAAACATATCAGGCGTATATAACTCCATCATGAGATCTAAGTCCATTTGTCGCCCTTGTTTGGCTGCTTTGGCTTGTAGCAGCAGGATTTTTTTGCGGCGTTTGGCAAGCAGTGTTAGTACACGATGTTTTTCGTTGTCTGCCAGTTGATACCAGTTTTGACGCTCTGTGCGAGAACGCAGGCAGCCAATGCAGTAGCCGTTTTTGGCGGTTTGGCACACCCCAATACAAGGGTTGTCGATATCAAAAAGTTCAATTTGGGGCATACGGCGGTCTAGGTGGTTGATTTTTGGTGTATTATCACCGTTTTGGTTGTATTTGGCAATCTTTTAACGATGAATTTTTTGGATTTGTCAAGCGTGGCAAAGTTCTGTATGATACAAGTCTTTTAAACTCACTGCGATATTACCAAGCTCACTTTAAAGCATTGCCTACATGTATTATCCTTGCCCTAAAGTGAGTTTGTTTGGGGTCTGTTGACATTTCGTCTTTGTAGATAAAAATGAGATAAATCGCCCTTCTTTCAAGGAAAAAACGCAGGTTGATAGTTATTCTCTATCAAGCCAAGTTTTTGACGATGAAAGACAAGATTTAGCCATTTTTAGCACAAAAGCCGTGCATTTACCACAAACTTCAAACTTAATTGTTTGGCGTGATGAATTGTTGGCAGACCCTAGCCAATCGATTTTAAACCAACCAATTTTCACAAATTTTGTAAGAATAACTATGCATCTAATCTACCTACATGGGCTCGACAGCGACCCTAACGCCATCAAAGCCCAAATCACCCAAGCCTATTGCGACACACACCTTGCGTCTATTTTGCCAGCATTTCGTCTGTCTCGCCCCAATCTGAACTTGCCGCCCGATGACGTGGTGGCATTATTGACCGATTTAATCCAACAAGAAGCGAACACGGTGCTTATCGGCTCGTCTTTGGGCGGATATTTTGCCACTTTGATGAGTGATTTGACAGGTGTGCCAGCAGTGCTATTAAATCCCAGCATTCGCCCTGATGTGAGTTTTCGGCGGTTTTTGGCGAACAATTTTCATGGGCAAACACTGGCTGATGATACGGTGATTTATACCACGGTTGGCGGTTGGCGGATACGTTTTGGTGATTTGGCGTGGTTTAGCCAGCACCGCTTGCAAGTTAAGCAGCCCAGCAGGCTCAAAGTGCTTGTGCAATTGGGTGATGAACTCTTGGACGCTGCCGCTACGCAAGACTTTTATGCCAGTCAAGGGGCGGACGTGCTGGCATTGGCAGGGGGCGACCACCGTATCAGTGATTTTGAGCGGCATGTGGCGACGGTGGCGGATTGGGCGGTGCAATTGACAAAGGCTCAAACTGTCAGAACTTAAACCGTTAAATCCACTGCCAACATTTACAAGTCTACCTTAACGCTTTGTACGCCATCGATTTAAAAAAGCTAGGACGTGAAAAAGCCGTAGCATAGGTGCGGACTTGTGTTTATCGGTGCTACTATTGATGAACTGTGCCACCCACGAGTGGCAAGAGTTTTGCGTAATGAAAGCCAAGCACACCCCAATCATTCCCCAAAAACTGCGGCAAGTGGTGTACAATACGAATTATTTTTTGTTGATTATTAAGCCAATATAACTTATGAGTTTATACAATACCCAAAGTATCGAAGTGCTAGAAGGGCTTGAGCCTGTTCGCCGCCGCCCCGGTATGTACACCGACACCACACGCCCCAATCACCTTGCCCAAGAAGTCATTGACAACTCCGTCGACGAAGCCCTAGCAGGACACGCCAAGCACATCACCGTTACGCTGCATACCGATGGCTCGCTGTCGGTGCTGGACGATGGGCGTGGTATGCCGACCGACATTCACCCAGAGTTTCATCAGTCTGGCGTGGAGCTGATTTTGACACGTCTGCACGCAGGGGGCAAATTCAGCACCGACAATTACGCCATCAGTGGTGGTCTGCATGGTGTAGGGATTAGCGTGGTGAATGCCTTATCACGCCGTGTGGAAGTGTCCGTATGGCGAGCAGGCACAGAATACAACATGGCATTTGAATACGGCAATCCTGTTACCGACTTAACCAGCAAGCCTGCCGCCAACAAAAAACAACGTGGTACACTGGTGCGGTTTTGGGTGGACGAGCAGTATTTTGACAGTCCAAAATTTGCCATCAAAGCACTCAAGCACAATCTCAAAGCCAAGGCGGTGCTGTCGGCTGGCTTGATGGTGGCATTCGTTGATGAAACAGGTGATGAGAGCCAAACATGGCAATTCACCGATGGCGTGGTGCAATACCTTGCCGAGCAAGTGGGAGAGCTGGCAACCTTGCCCGATGAGCCGTTTTATTTTAGTGCCGAACCCAAAAGCGGCGAGCGTGGTGGGGCGACTTTTGCCCTATCGTGGTTACCTGATGGGGGTATGCCGATTGCCGAAAGTTATGTCAATCTTATTCCTACCGCCCAAGGTGGCACGCATGTCAATGGCTTGCGAACTGGCGTATTAGAAGCCCTAAGAGAATTTTGCGACATTCACAATCTGCTGCCAAGGGGCGTGCGTCTTAGCGGTGAAGACGTGTGGGACGGCGTGAATTATATCTTGTCATTGAAGTTCGCCGAGCCACAATTTAGCGGACAGACCAAAGAACGCCTATCAAGCCGAGAAGCCGCACCACTGGTGCAGACCCTTGCCAAGGACAGCTTTAGCCTGTGGCTCAATCAGCACCCAGACAGTGCCAAGGCGATTGCCGAGCTTGCCATCACCAAGGCAGGCAGACGGCTAAAATCCGCCCAAAAAGTCGCTCGCAAAAAAACCACCCAAGGTCCTGTATTGCCTGGTAAATTGGCAGATTGCAAGGGCAATATCCGTGATGGGGCGGAGCTGTTTTTGGTGGAAGGGGACAGTGCAGGCGGCTCTGCCAAGCAAGCGAGAGATAGGCATTTTCAAGCGATTTTGCCACTTAGGGGCAAGATTTTGAACACATGGGAAGTCTCGCACGATACGGTGCTGGCAAGTCAAGAGATACACGACATCGCCATCGCTGTGGGTATCGACCCCAATTCGGACGACTTATCCGAGCTGCGTTATGACAAAATCTGTATTTTGGCGGACGCAGACAGTGATGGGCTGCACATTGCGACCTTGATTTGTGCATTGTTTGTCAAGCATTTTCCTGCGTTGGTGGAAGCTGGACATCTGTTTGTCGCCATGCCGCCCCTATACCGTGTGGACATTGGTAAGGACGTGCATTATGCACTGGACGATGACGAATTACAAAATATCCTAAAAAAATCTGGGGCAAAAAAAGCCCAAATCACTCGCTTTAAAGGCTTGGGCGAGATGAATGCCGAACACCTGCGTGAGACGACCATGCACCCTGACACACGCCGCCTTGTGCAGCTTGACCTTGATGATGTGGCAAATACCAGCAGTATCATGGATATGCTGCTTGCCAAAAAACGCTCAAGCGACCGCAAACACTGGCTTGAGACCAAAGGAGACTTGGCGGATATTGGGGTGTGATGATGACAGCTTCTTCTGATAAAAGCATGCTCCCCACCCTTACCCATTCAGACCTTGGTGATAACGTACCACGTCGGCACGGCAAACTTGTGCCAATGCTCGCCCAAAAATTCTTGACCGCACTGGGCTGGCGAATTGCAGGTACAATGCCAAACATTCCCCAAGCGGTGCTACTGGCTGTGCCGCACACATCTAACATAGACGGCGTGTATGCCATTCCGACCGTGCTGGCACTGGATATTGACATCAAAATCATGGGCAAAAAACAGCTGTTTGCTGTGCCGATATTTTCGCATTTTTTGCGTTGGGTGGGTGTGATACCGATTGACAGGGACAAAAAAGGCTCGGTGTTACAAGCCAATATCGACCGTTTTAAGACGGGCGAACCGCTACTGCTTGCCCTTGCTCCTGAAGGTACACGAGACTACACCGACAGCTGGAAAACAGGGTTTTATTATTTGGCGGTGGGGGCAGGCGTACCGATTTTGCCTGTGGCAATGGATTATGCAACCAAGGAAGTGCGATTTTTGCCACCATTTTATCCCACAGGCGACATTGAGACAGACCTGCCGCAGATTTATGCCTACTATCAAGGTGTTGTACCCAAGCACCCTGCTAGGCTGTCTAAGCCACTGCAGGAGTTGGGCGTATAGAGCCAGTTATCATAAAAATTATGCTGATACACGGATACACGTTATCAAACCCAGTGGTATTGGCTGTACTTTCCCCTTTGTTTTGGTGTGCCAAGCATTCATCTTTGAAATATAGTCAATTAAAATTGCAATGATACTGCGTTGCCAATGTCTTTATGTACTACTTGTACACCGCAGACATTGTCGCCTTATCTCATTTTTATTTTAATCGACTATAAAAAAACAAGAAAACTTATAAGATTGCCTATAGCCTATAGGGTTGCTTGCCCTGTGTATTTGGCGTGATGAACCCAGCACGCCCAGCTTTTGAGTTTGGCATAATGTTTCATGTGAAACAGGCTTGATTGAACAAAAAAGCAATCCCCTTGAAAAGATGATTGCTTAGTAAGCGGTATGTATGATTGGTTAAAATTACAATGATACAATTGCAATGACAAGCGTTGCTACCCTTATCTCCCACTACCCTTTGCCTTACCAGTACACGGTGAGTATTGTTTCATTTTTATTTTAACCAATCATATCTAAAACACACCTAGATAACCGTAACCTTGGCATAGGCTTTTTTGCCTGCTTGAATGATGACGGTCTGTCCTTTGGTTAAGGCAAAGCTGGCGTTTACCACTTCGTTGTCTACCTTAACTGCTCCACGAGCCAGCATGTCTTTGGCTTGGGCGGAATTTTTGGCAAGGCTGGCTTGGTTAAGCACTTGGGTGATGAACAGTTGGTCTTGTTCGCCAAGTGTTAGAGTAACTTCGGGTAAGTCGATAGGCAATTCACCGTCTGCCAGTACGTTGCCCGCACTGCGATGGGCGTTGTCGGCGGCTTGGGTGTCATGAAAACGGCTGATGAGTTCGTGAGCAAGGATTTTTTTGAGCTCTTGGGGGTTGCGACCATTTGCCATCTCATCTAGCAAGGCATTGACTTCGTCCATGGGCTTGAAGCTCAAGAGTTCAAAATATCTGGCAATCAAAGTATCGGGCATGGACAAGATTTTTTGGTACATCACGCCAGCAGACTCATCAATGCCGATATAGTTACCAAGGGATTTACTCATCTTGTTCACACCGTCCAAACCTTCTAGCAGTGGCATGGTGAGACAGACCTGCGATTCTTTGTTGTAACGCCCTTGCAGCGTACGTCCCATCAGCACATTAAAGGTCTGGTCTGTGCCGCCAATCTCCACATCAGCGTCCATGGCGATGGAATCATAACCTTGTACCAAGGGGTACAAAAATTCATGAATGGCAATGGGGGTCTGGCTGTCGTAGCGTTTTGAAAAATCATCACGCTCTAGCATGCGAGAGACCGTTACTTGACTGGCAAGGGCAATCATATCGCCTGCCGACATCTTGCCAAACCATTCGGAGTTAAAGACAATGGTGGTTTTGTCTTTGTCCAAAATCTTAAACACTTGCTTGGCATAGGTTTCGGCATTGCGTTTGACATCTGCTTCGGATAAGGGCGGACGCGTGGTGTTTTTGCCAGAAGGGTCGCCAATACGAGCGGTATAATCACCGATTAAAAACAACACTTCATGCCCCAGCTCTTGAAAAGCACGCAATTTGTTCAACACCACCGTATGCCCAAAATGCAAGTCGGGGGCGGTGGGGTCCATGCCGAGCTTGATACGCAGTGGTCTGCCTAGGGCAAGTTTTTTGAGCAAATCTTCTTCGGAATAAATCTCAACCACGCCACGCTTTAAAAGGGCGAGCTGTTCGGCAGGTGGCAAAAAATTGGACATAAAAAATACCTGTTTTTGTGTGGGATAAATCGGCTTAGTATAGCAAAAATTGGCTAATATTTTAAGCAAAGAAACAAGAGTATCAAAGAATGTGCCAAATTTTGTGTTACTATGGGTTTGCTGATAAATGGGTGATTATAGTCAATTAAAATTGCAATGATACTTGCGTTGCCAGCTCCCTTATGTGCCACTTGTACACTACGGTCTGTCGGCTTGTCTCATTTTTATTTTAATCGACTATAGTTTTTAACTTTGTTTTAGGGCTATCTTAAACTTATTGGCAAATGTTACCTGTGCTATTTTTGCTTGTTTTTTTTCCTGATAATGAAATGATTTGACGATAAATTTTGGCGGGTGGAATGTAAAAATGAATGACTGGCTGGCGGTATTAAACTGGGTGGATTGGCTAAGAGTAGGGGCGATACTGCATTTTTTGTTGGCGGTGTCGGTGCTGCTTAGAATTTTGAAGATTCAGCGTAATGCAAGTATTGCAATTGCGTGGATTGCGATTATTTTTGCCCTGCCTTTTGTTGGGTTGGTGCTGTATTTGCTGATTGGTGAGACCAGTCTAGGGCGGCAATATCGTGAGCGTAATGAACGAATTCGAGCGTTATTTGGACAATTAAACCGCAGACAAGCTGATGTGGTGTTGCCCAGCCATTATCAAGGCTTAAGCCAAATTGGTACAGCGTGGACAGGTTTTGGGGTGTATGAAGCGAGCCATGTGCGTCTGCTGGATAATTTTGATGGGATTTTTGATAGCTTGCTCAATGACATTTGCCAAGCCAAGACCATGATTTTGATGGAGTTTTATATCGTTCACCCCAAAGGCAGGGTGCTTGAAATTTTTGACGCATTGACCCAAGCGGCAGTGCGTGGCGTGGAATGTCATCTGCTCGCAGACAGTGTGGGTAGCGTGGATTTTTTAAAAAAACACGCCAAAATCTTGGAAAATGCTGGCATTAAAGTACATGAGTCCTTGCCTGTGGGGCTGTTTAAGACCTTGTTTGAGCGGATTGATTTGCGTAATCATCGCAAGATTGTGGCGATAGACGAAAAAATTGGCTATACAGGCAGTTTTAATTTGGTAGACCCCCGATTTTTTAAGCAAGACGCAGGGGTTGGACAATGGGTGGATATGATGATGCGTATCGAAGACACTCACAAAGACGGCGTAATTTCTACGCTTGCCAGTATCATTGCGACCGATATTGGGGCGGAAAATGAGCTGAACATGAACTTTATCACCGACCGCCTGCACGCATACACTCGCAAACTGTATCCTGCAAATGATACCATCGCCAGCAAACCCAGCGACCATTGTCAGTCCATACCCAGTGTAAATAAGCCTGCTGTGCATGGGGTGTTGTTACAGCCCATTCCGTCTGCACCACAGATGACAGCACATGTGATTCATAGCACCATTGTTACCGCCATTCACCGTGCCAACCGTTCGGTATGGATTACCACCCCTTATTTTGTGCCTGATGATGCGTTGTTTAATGCACTGATTAGTGCGGCTAAGCGTGGTGTGGATATTACCCTAATCGTGCCAAAGCGAGTGGATTCCTTTTTAGTGAGACATGCTTCGGCGGCTTTTTATGATGAATTGATGGACGCTGGGGTCAGTATTGCTCAGTTTGACAAAGGATTGCTGCACACTAAATCCATCACCATTGACGAAGAATACAGCTTGTTTGGTACGGTGAATATGGATATGCGAAGTTTTTATATCAATATGGAGTTTAGTTTTGCGATTTATTCGCCTAAGTTGGTTGCTCAAATTTTGCACAGTCAAAAAAGCTATTTTGCCAATTCGGACGTGATAGACCAACAAAGATGGCAACAGCGTCCTTGGCACACCACTTTGCTGGACAATGGCATTCGCTTGATTGGGGCGTTGTTGTAAAAAAAAAGGGGGGGTGATGAAGGCTTGTTATAAAAGCATTGTGTTTTCACGGTGTCAAGTTAGCCAGCGACAGTTAGGACGTGTCCGTTTTGTGTTTATCAAAGAATGTGAGTTTAGATTTAATTACGGCACGCCAACAAAAGCTAAAAACTTTGAGAAAATGGTGTGGGATTTAGGGCTGATCTACTACAGCCCCAAATTTTCATATGTTATATTCAGTAACTAGGGTATATTACTCAACCGAACATCAATCGAATATAGGTTACCAGCAATATTGCTCCAAAGATATTTAATACTGCACCTGCTTTCATCATGTCTGATTGCTTGAGATAGCCACTACCCATGACAATGGCGTTGGGCGGTGTGGCAACAGGCATCATAAAGGCAAGTGATACTCCAAGACCGATGGTCATCACCAGCGTGGCAATTGGCATGTTCATTTGCTCGGCGATACTGGCAAAGACAGGCACAAGTAAGGCGGCACTGGCAGTATTGCTCGAAAACTCAGTCAGTATCACAATAAATATCGCCACAACAGCAATGATGACAACAAAAGGAGCATTTTGCAAAAGCAACGCCACACTTTGCCCCAGCACGAGTGCTGCTCCAGATTTTTGTAAAACCATGCTTAATGTCAATCCGCCGCCAAAAAGCATTAAAATACCCCAGTCGGTATTGTCCGAAATCTCTTGCCATTTTGCCAATCCTAATACGCCGACCATGATGGCGGCAAACAAAGCAATGATACTGTCCAAATCTTTGATTGCCAAAGATTTGCTAATGGGACTGCTAAACATCCATAGTCCAGCAATCAGCACAAACAGCCCCAGTGTCATCAGTCGTTTTTGGTTCCATGCGATATCATCGGTACTGATGGAGAGCGTTTTGTTTAATTTGGGGCGAAATACCACATACAACGCCAAGAGCATGGTAGGAAACATTAGCAGCATAAATGGCAATGCCAGCTTCATCCAGCCAAAAAAATCCAAGCCCAAGGCTTTGGCGGCAATGGCATTGGGCGGTGTACCAACAATTGTACCAATACCACCAACCGCTGCTGAATAAGCCAGTCCCAAGAGTATGAATAAAAACGTAGGGCGTTCCTTGTCAAGATTGAGCTGGCTTAGCATACCAACCACCAAGGGTAACATCATCGCTGTGGTGGCAGTATTTGAAATCCACATGGATAAAAAAGCTGTCGCCACAAATACCATCAGTACAGCAACACTGAGCCTACCCTTAGACAGTCTAATTAGTTGCAGTGCGATTTTTTTGTCCAACTGCTGAATTTGTAGTGCCGCCGCCAATGCAAATCCACCAAAAAACAAAAATATGATAGGGTTGGCAAAGCCTGCTAAGGCTTCTTTGGCTCCCACGCCGTCAAAACCTAACAGCGTCGCCAACAAGGGAATCATGAGTGCGGTGAGCGTGGTGTGTATGGCTTCGGTTAGCCATAACATCGCCACAAAAATCAGTAACGCCAAGCCTTTGTTAGCGGCTGCTTCAAAGGGTAATAGGTGATACAGTAGCACAGATACAATGATGGCAATACATACAATCACCAGTCCTTTTTTGTCGGTACGTGCTTGCGTGGATAAAAATTGTGAAGGCGTGGTCATAGTCGCTCCTTAACCATGGGTGAAATGTCCTGATGTCCGATGTTGCAGTCTTTGAAATTCACTTTAATACGTCGTCAAACCTACTTGTAAGTACTACTTGAGTTATCTGCGTTCGCTTGCCTTGCTGTTTTAATTTTTTTGGGCTTGGTATAGTCAATTAAAATAAAAATGAGACAGCACGACAGACCACCGTGTTACTCGTAGCACATAAGGGAGTTGTCAACGTAAGTATCATTGCAATTTTAATCGACTATATAAATCGGCTTGGTTAGTTGGTGGTATGGGCTACGATTTTTTTTGCCCACTCAATAACAGGCAAATCAACCATTTTTCCTTGCACTGAAAAAGCCGCCGTCTTTGTTTGTGCATACTTTTGCAATACCGCTTGAGCAAATGCCAAATCTTCAGCATCAACCGCCAAACTATGCTGAATAACACCCACTTGCCTTGGGTGAATGCACAACTGTCCAGAAAAACCCATTTGTTGCCAGCACTTAGCATATCCAGCAAGTCCTTCATCATTAGTAAAATCCGCAAACACACTCTCGATAGGGGGTTGCAGGTGATGTCTTGCGGACTTGACGATGAGTTTGGCACGCAAGCAGTCAAAAATCCGCTCCGCTGCTGGTGCGTGAGCCATCAATCCTAAATCATTGGCAAGATCAAGGCGTCCATAAGTCAATGCTTGCAAGCCCTTGGCGGCAGCTATTGTATCAAGATTGTCCCAACCTGTAGCGGTTTCGATAATGGCGATGACAGGTAGTTTTGTTGTGCTATGCAGATTGACAATTTCATCATAGCTACTAGTTTTTGGTAGTAGCACGCCCAAGACGTGTTGCAATGTGGGTATGAGTGCCAAATCTTTATTGTATTCGCATTGGTTGTCATTATTGATACGCAGCCAATAATCAATGTTGTGATTCGCATCAAATTGAGCGATATTGTCTCGTGCCAGTTGTTTGTCATCAAGGCTGACTGCGTCTTCCAAATCAACAATGATATGCGATGCATTGCTATTTACCGCCTTGACAATCCTGTCTGTGCGAGTGGCTGGTACAAATAGCCAAGTGTCATTACAGCTCATAAGTTTTTCCTTGTCTTGGCGTACTGAATTTTCATTACGCTTGTTTATTTTGATAATAGGTTGAACAATTGACCGTAAGAGCTTCGATTGTTATTTACAGTCTTTTAAATTCACTTTAATACATCGTCAAACTCGTTTGTAAGTGCTACTTGTACTATCTGCACTCGCTTCTCTTGTCCTAGTGCACGCTCTGACTAAAATAACACCTCAGTCATCCAAGAAGTGTATACTTGGGTTTTGTTCAGTTCATTTTGACGTACGTTCTCGTTGTCGCTATGCCAAAAATTCATGGTGAATTTTGTCGTTATGTTCGCCAAGTGCTGGCACATCACCCATCACAGGAGCGAATTCACTATTGGTGGCAGGTGGTAGGCATGCCAGCAATTGCCCAGCACTGCTATGAATCTTGACAAATCTTTGACGTGCTAGCAACTGGGGGTGTTGCCATACATCACCTACGGTATTGACCTTAGCATAGGCAATCTTGGCGGTGTCGAGCCGTTGAGTGGCTTCTTGCAGGGTTAATTTACCAAGAGTACTATCTATGATGATATTGAGTGCATCACGGTTGGCACTGCGTTTGCTGTTTTGGTCAAAGCGAGTGTCTGTCGCCAAGGTGCTGTCTTGTAAGACAATGGTGCAAAATTGTTCCCATTCACGCTCATTTTGCAGTCCAAAAATGATGGTTGAATCTGCTACTTTAAAATAGCCATAAGGGTAGATAGTGGCGTGTGATGCACCTGTGCGTGGGGGTGGACTTGCCCCCTCATAAGCATAATACATTGGATACCCCATCCATTCTGTTAAACTCTCCAGCATAGATACATCGATGTGACTGCCTTTGTGGGTTTTGGTACGCAATAGCAATGCTGACAAAATTGCAGAATAGGCGTACATACCTGCACTGATATCAGCAATGGAGTTGCCCGCTTTTGCCATGTCGTCTGGCGTGCCTGTGATGGATAAAAACCCACTCTCAGCTTGGATTAATAGGTCATATGCTTTTTTGTCCGCATAACAGCCCCCTTGACCAAAGCCAGAAATATCGCACACAATCAAGGCGGGGTATTTGGTGTGCAGTTTTTCGTAGTCAAGCCCCAAGCGTTTGGTGGCATTAGGGGCAAGATTTTGCACAAAAATATCGGCTTTTTGCAAAATACAGTGCAATAGGTGCAAATCTTCAGGGTTTTTTAAGTCCAGCTCTAGGCTTTCTTTGCTGCGGTTTGCCCACACGAAGTGCGATGCCAGCCCTTTGGTGCGTTCATCATATCGTCTGGCGAAGTCACCTACAGCAGGTCTTTCGACTTTAATCACTCTTGCCCCAAGATCGGCGAGCTGACGTGTACAAAAAGGGGCAGCAATAGCGTGTTCCAAACTCACGACAGTAATGCCATCTAAAGGTCTTGAGCTCATAAACAATCCTTGACTTGAGTTAAAAACTTTTTGGCAATCCTAAAACCTTGTCGGCGACATAGGATAAAATAAGATTGGTTGAAATGGGGGCGACTTGATACAGTCGTGTCTCACGAAATTTGCGTTCGATGTCGTATTCGTGAGCAAAACCAAATCCACCAAAGGTCTGCATACACACGTTGGCAGCTTCCCATGATGCTTTGGCAGCCAAATATTTTGCCATGTTTGCCGAAGCCCCTGCGTGATTGCCTGTATCATATTCATGGCATGCACGCCACCGCATCAGATCAGCACTCTCAATTTCAATATAAGACTCCGCGATAGGGAATGAAATACCTTGGTTTTTGCCAATAGGTCTGCCAAATACTTCACGTTCTTTGGCATAGCAGACAGCTTTGTCCACGAACCATCGTCCATCACCAATACATTCAGCAGCGATGAGTGTACGTTCGGCATTGAGTCCATCTAAGATATAGCGAAAGCCCTTGCCCTCCTCACCAATCAAGCTGTCTTCTGGAATGGATAAGTTATCAAAAAATAGTTCATTGGTTTCATGATTCACCATATTGCCGATAGGTACTACATCCAGTCCCTTGCCAATCGCCTCACGCAAATCAACCAAAAAAATCGACATGCCGTCCACTTTTTTGGCGACTTTATCAAGTGGTGTGGTACGTGCCAGCAAAATCATCAAATCTGAATGCTGTACGCGAGAAATCCACACTTTTTGCCCATTGATGATATAGCGTTCACCTTTTTTGATAGCGGTGGTCTTGATGGCGGTAGTATCGGTGCCGCTGGTAGGCTCGGTAACGCCCATGGATTGCAATCTTAGCTCACCGCTGGCAAGTTTTGGCAAAAAGAAAGATTTTTGGCGTTCGCTGCCATGTTTGACTAGGGTGAACATGTTGTACATTTGCCCATGTACTGTGCCTGCATTGCCCCCAGAGCGGTTGATTTCTTCCATGATGACTGAGGCTTCGGACAGACCAAGTCCAGAGCCGCCATAGCATTCTGGTATCATGGCGGATAGCCATCCGTCTTGGGTGAGTGCTTGCACAAAGGCCTCTGGGAAGCCACGCTTTTCATCAATATTTCGCCAATATTCTGCGTTAAATTGTGTGCATACTGCGCGCACGCCCTCACGAATGGCTTGAATATTTTCATGGTTACTTGAGTGCATACAGCCTCCTTGGTGTATTTTTGACAATGGGTATTATCAGATTTATTATGCTATTAAAAATCTATAAATATAAAGCACTTAAGATGTGTAATGTACAAGACCTGATTGAATCATACCTTGCTCGTTGGCAATCCAAACTTCTGCCTTATCCACCTGTAATCTGCCTGCGATTTTGATAGCATTTGGCACACAAGTGGCACGCACGCCTTTGAACTCAAAACCTAACACCTGCTTGTCAGGGTGGGCATGGATAAAGCCATGCAAGGCAAGCGTTGCCATCAAAGGTCCGTGCACCACAAGTCCTTGATAGCCCTCAACATCTGTTACATATTGATAATCGTAATGAATGCGGTGTCCATTAAAGGTCAGTCCAGAATATCGAAAAAGTAGTGTCTCGTTAGGAATGAGCGTGTTTTGCCATTCAGGCTCTGGGGCACAGTGACTTGTTAGCTTGGGTGCAGTAGGTTCACGATAAACAATATCTTGGTATTCTGTTAGGCACAATGTTTCTTGACCGCCTTTATGCTGATAGTATCGATGTTGTAGAGTAACGAACAACAATTTGCCAGTGCTGCCTGTTTTTTCGCTGATTTTGTGAATGGTGGTGATACATTTGGCAAGTTTGCCTACGATGAGCGGTGAGACAAATTCAAGCCTACCCCCTGCCCACATGCGATTGCGTCCTGTCACTTTGGGCAAAAACTCACCCAAGGCAGGGTGTCCATCACGTCCCAATTTGTCTGCGGTTAGCTCTAGTTGAAAAAACATCCAATGCCACAGCAAAGGCAGGGCTTCGCCAGCGGCAGGAGCAGGCATGCTCAAGGTTGCTCCCATACGTCTGACCAGTGTTTCATCAATAAGGTCAGTGATGGCTTGAGTCTTGCCTAGATAGTGTTGATAATCCATAATTCATTCCTTGGTAACACCCTTCCCAAAAAATAAACCAGCTTTGTCAAGCTCACTTTAGCACTGCTTGTGCTAGCTGTGTTCGCTTTCCTTATTGTTTATGTTTTAGAATCGGTATAAGTGAGCGGGTAAAGATAGCATAAATCTTTTTTTTGCATTTAGGGAATATTAAAATTTTTAATGCTGTGTTAATATATTTGGTACGCCAATGTAATGCGATGATGAAAGCATGTGATTTTTATGGTCAAATCAACTTGCTTTAAAACAAAGAAACCCAGAGACAGATAGCACAAATAGTGCTTACAAGCGAGTTTGACGACGCACCAAATTGGATTTAAAAGACTATAGTGTTGCACAAAGCGGTGCAATGAATTATTAACAGCCCCTAATACAAGGTTGACAATCATGCGTTTTGAATTAACGGATTTAAGGGTATTTGTGGCAATTGCGACTGCTCCTAGTCTTACCCAAGGGGCTAAAGCCGTGTATCTTTCACCTGCCGCTGCGAGTAATCGCATGAAAAATCTAGAGACGCAATTGGGCGGAAGATTATTCTACCGCAACAACAAAGGTATGGAACTCACCCCTGCTGGCAAGGATATGTTGGTGCACGCTCGCAAAATTCTTACTGGTGCAGATGAGTTGATTTATCATTTTTCTGAAGCCAATCAAGATCAGCAAGGTCATCTCAAAATCTACGCCAATACAACAGCGGTGATTGGATTCTTGCCAGAAATATTAGCATCATTTTTGGCAGACAGACCAAGAGTGAGTATCGACTTAAAAGAAGAGTTCACCAAAAATATCATCAGGGGTGTGCGTGAAGAGTCAGCGGATTTTGGTATTGTCTCTGGTGTAATAGAGGCTTTAGATCTTGAGCATATTCACATTAGCACCGATAGGCTGTGCGTGGCAGTACCTATCAATCATGACTTGGCAGAGCTTGAGTGTGTGAGCTTGGATGTGGCATTGCGTTATTCGCACATTGGTTTTCATGCAGGTAGCACGCTTCAAAAATATCTAGACGACCACAAAGACAGGCTTGGTATCACCACCAAAAGCCGTATCAACGTGCAGGGTTTTGAATCTGTGTGTCGATTGATTGAGGCGGGTGTTGGTATTGGTGTTATTCCAGAGTCTGTTATGGATAGACATAGTCGCACAATGGCAATCAAAAGCATCCATCTCAATGAAAAAACCGCCCTGCGTGAGAGAAGTATCATCGTTAAGAGGTATGACAGTTTATCGCCTGTGGCACGTGCTTTAATTGAGTCTATTAAGTTGCATCAATGGACTGCTTGCGACACTAAAATTTATTAGGGCGTGCTGAGTATTTATCTTTCAAGTTAAAAACTGGATAAATACAGGCATTTTAAGAAAAACCCGCTGAGTAATATCAATTGTACTCACAAGGGCTTGACGCAACAATGCTAAATTTACCCGTTTTTCAGGCCTGCCGCTATTTATTTTGGTGGCAAAAGATGAGAGCTTTTAAAAATAACAATCGAGTGTTTTTCAAGACTTTGGCAAAGAAAAAAAGGGCTGCACTAGATTATCAACTTTGATATACTACAAAATTAAGATAACCCATTGTAAGCTATCAAGAAAAACTCACATAAAACTACTTGAGTTTTTCGTAGCAGAAGTAACCGCTAAAACAGCTGCTTTATTCTATCACAAAATCAGACTTGTGATAGAATAAAGCAAGCCGAGTTGGGGCGAAGGCCTAACAAATCACCAGAACTTCTGGCAGTAACTTCAAGTACAAAAAATTCAAGAAGTTTCTTTTGTGCTTTTTTACTTAATTTACAATGGGTTGTCTTTATAAAACTAGTGTAATATGGTTGTTATTCTAGTGTAGTCCCAAGAACCATCAATCAAAAATACCAATCACTTTCCCCCAAATTGATTATTTTTTATACAATTGTGTGTTAAGTTTTATAATGCGATTGCTCTGCCATCAAGCCACCCCACGCATTACCTTTTTGCTATGCACTTCTAAATACCATGCCAAAAATACCGCCGCCACAGCGAGCGAAATCACAAGTGCCGTCCAAAATCCATAAATCCCCATACCAAAATAAAACGCCAACACATAGCCCGGAACAAGCCCACAGCCCCAAAATGCCACCAAGTGCATAATCATCGGCACGGTCGTTACCTTGTAGCCACGCAGGGCATAACTTGCCACACACTGCACCGCGTCCACCAGCTGAAACGCCGCCGCAAACAACAGCACCGTCGCCGCAATGCCAATCACCGCCACATCATCTGTGTACATCGCTGGCAATTGATACCGCAGCAATACGATGAGCAAAGCCGTCATCAGCGAAATCCCCATTGCACTCATCACCGCCACGCCCGACACATAGCGTGCCGTACTCAGCTGCCTTTTGCCCAAACAAAAACCCACTCGCACCGTGCTGGCAATACCCAGACTTTGGGGTATCATATAGATGATACTGGTGAGACTAATCACCACCTGCTGTGCTGCCACATAGTTCTCGGTATCGCCGCCCAAACGTGCCACCAAAAACATAATACAAGTAAACAAACTCACTTCCACAAAGAACGACAGTCCTATCGGTATGCCAAGACGTGTCATTTCCTTAAAAAAACTCATATCAGGTAAGCTAAATTTGTCCGTCAGCCCAAACTCGGCAAAATACCTATCTTTGGCAATGCATAGCCCCAGCACCAAGGCATTCACCCAAAACACAATCGCCGTCGCCAGTCCACACCCTGCACCGCCCAGCTCTGGCATACCAAACTTGCCATAGACGAACACCCAGTTCAAAGGAATGTTCAAAAAAAAGCACAGCCAGCTGACCACCATGATAGCCTTTGGCTTGTTTAGACTGGACGCATAAGCGTGCAAAGCTCGGTGTATCATCGCAGCAGGCATGGCAAAGCCAGCAAACCACAGATACTCTCCTGTCATGCTAAGCGTGTACTCACTTAGGCTAAAAAACGCCTGAAACGGTGCAATCGCCAACCACATCACCACCATGCCCAGCACGCCCCACATCAACCCATACCACAGGGCTTGTCGTCCGTATTCGCCAATCATCGTAGGGCTTTGCTTGCCTTTGCTTACCGCCCCATGCTCTTGTGAAATCATGGGATTAATCCCACTCATCACCCCCATTAGGGTAATGTATACGGTGATAAACAAGCTGTTGCCCAGTGCCACCGCCGCCAAATCCGATTTGCCTGCACCGCCTGCCATCACGGTGTCCACAAAGCCTGTTCCCACTTGGGCGACTTGGGCGAGCAGCATAGGCAAAGCAAGGGTGATTAAGCTCATTAATTCTTTTTTGTAAGTGGCAAATGAATGCCGATTTAAGTCTAATATCATACGGTTCTTGGTTCTTATTGTTAGTTAGTTAGTTAATATCAATATCATTCAAAGTATTTTTAAACAGTTAAGTATTTAAAAGACGTATTGTAACCGATTTTGATGTAGGAATTGTGAATAATCAGACAGGTCATAAAAAACACGACATAAAAAAATCCATACCGTGAGTGTGTGCTTGGTGTGATGAATTACTGCACACGCTCCCACCACTTATCCGTCTTGGTTGTACCATCTGCCATAAAATTCTGCCCAATTTTTGGGGTGATGTACGCCACGCCCCTTTTGTCGGCTTCGGCACTAAACCGCACGGCAGACTCTTGCCATGGGTGATAAGCCAAATCGTATTTGCCCCAATGGATTGGCAGGGCAAGTTTGGCACGTGCGTCTATCACCGCTTGCACCGACTGCTCTGGGAACATATGCACATCTGCCCAATTGACATTGTACGCCCCATTTTCAACCAACATCAAATCAAAACCATCTGTAGGGGCATACCGCTCACCTACGTCCTTAAAGTGCTTGCTCCAACCGCTATCACCTGTGAAATACAGAGCAAAATCCGCCGATTTCACCACCCAGCCGCCCCACAGGGATTGATTTTTTGTGCCAAAGGTACGCCCGCTAAAATGCCGTGCAGGCACATAAGTAAAGCCAAGCCCATCAATGCTCGCCTGCTCGTCCCATGCAAATTCGGTGATTTTGTCCGCATTCACGCCCCAGCGTACCAGATGTGCCTTGACCCCAAGCGGCACAAGGAACTTACCCACACGCTCATGCAGCTCATCTATCGCACGCTTATCCAGATGGTCATAATGGTCGTGCGAGAGTATCACCACGTCCAGTGCTGGCACGTCCGCTGTGCTTGGCAAATGGGTCATGGCATAAGGCTGTCCGCCAATGGGAATGGGCGATACACGATAAAACACAGGGTCAGTCATAATGGTCTTATCCCCCATCTTAAACAGCACCGTAGAATGTCCAAGCCATGTAAAGCTGTTGTTTTGCAAGGGCAAATTTTCGGACAAGGGTAGGCTCGGCAAAGGCTCATTTGGGTGCTTGCCTGCCGCAGGACGAATAATATTCATCACAAAATCCATCAACCCCAATCGCTCATCATCGCTCACGCCTGCCCCACTGCCATCAACCACGATAGGCTCAAGGTTTTCGAATACGCCATTTTGATAGCTTGGCATATTCGCCATCTTGGCAAGGGTTGTCTCGTCAGGTTTACCGCCAAACACAGGGTGTGTGTTCAAAAACACAAAAAATGCCGCCACAATGGTCGCCGCAATTGCCAACACATATTTTAAAATCGTGAATATCATAAGTTTTATCCTGCTTTTTTATCAGATAACAAAGCCAAAAAATCAAAAGCACCCATAAAAATGAGTGCTGCCTGCCTTTGAATATCACAAATTGAGTATCACAAACATGACAAGCGTAGCCCATCACGCAGTGGCAACTCATGCACCAGCTCTTGCAAGGCACGCTGATACACTTTTTGTTTAAAATCAACCACTTGACGTACTGGATACCAATAACTCACCCATTGCCAAGCGTCAAATTCTGGCTCACCCACATCAAAGCGAATGTGCTGGGTATGCTCTTCATCTAAGCGTAACAAAAACCATTTTTGTTTTTGTCCAATACACAAGGGGTCTTGTCCCATACGCACATAGCGGCGTGGCAGGCGATATCTGAGCCAATCACGAGTAACCGCCAGCACATCAACATGGTGTGGCGACAAGCCAACTTCTTCCCACAACTCACGGTACATCGCATCTATGGGTGTTTCGCCACGATTGATACCCCCTTGGGGAAATTGCCACGAATCATGACCAATGCGTCTTGTCCACAGCACTTGCCCTTGTGTATTTGCCAAGATGATACCGACATTGGCACGAAAGCCATCTGCATCTATCATGACGAAAACCTTAATTTTATCTTTAAAAAACAGTCAAATCAAAGCGACTGCCGAATGTTGCCTATTAAACCAAATTTTGACAAAAATGTGTAACGTTATTTTGCATAAAAATGTTTCACGAATATATTTGCCCAATTTATACCACAAAATCACCCTTTTTTGATGAAATTTGCCAATTCACCCCCATGTATTACGGATTATTGACATCACAAGGAATTATCATGGCAAACACCATGCACGCCAATATCCACTGGCTAAAAAACGACGCAATCAACTTTGAGACCACAAGCGGTTCGGGACACAAGGTCGTTGTGGATTCCGAACAAACCCTAGGGGCAAAACCCATGGAGCTAATCCTAATGGGGCTTGGCGGTTGTGCCAGCTATGACGTGGTGAGCATTCTCAAAAAATCTCGTCAAGACATCAGCGATGTCCGCTGTCAAGTGAGTGCCGAGCGAGCCGACAGCGTGCCTGCGGTATTTACCAAGATTCATCTGCATTTTATCATCACAGGCAATGACGTAAAAGAAAATCAAGTCGCCAAAGCCGTTGAACTCTCCGCCACCAAATACTGCTCAGCGTCCAAAATGCTGGCTGATGGCGGTGTTGAGATTAGCCATGACTTTGAAATTGTAGCGGCATAACCCATTAAGCCGTATTCTTAGCAAAATAAGCAGGTGTATCATGAATATCGGTTATTTGATTGGGCGATTGTTTGGCAATGGCATTGCTCCTACCGTGTGGGCGATGATTGCCGTGGGCGTGCTGCCACTGCTACTTGCCATGATTGGCAAGTACGCTGGCGGATTTCGCCCTACGCACAATGCCAACCCTAGAGCTTTTTGGGCAGCGGCAACAGGTCTGTCTGCACGTGCCAATGCCGCCCAAGCCAACAGTTATGAGAGCTTGCCGTTGTTTTTGGCGGCGGTGCTGATGGCGATGTATACCTTTGTGCCGCAGCAAGTGGTGAATGGCTTGGCGTGGGCGTATGTCGGCACTAGAGTGGTGTTTGCCATTGCCTATCTTGGCAATTTGCCCGTGCTGCGTTCTGTGGCATGGTGTGCGTCTTTTGCGTGTGTTATCACTTTGTTTGTGGTGGCGTTAAGGGTGTTGTGATGCAGACTGCAAGATAAGTATAGCCAAATAAATTCACTTTAAAACCTTTAACTCTAAAACAAGGAAAACCAGTAGCAGATAGTACAACAGTGCTTGCAAGCGAGTTTGACGGCGTATTACAGTGAATTTAAAAACCATAGCCCATTCTCATCAATCGTATCATGTCATTACAGTCGATTAAAATAAAAATGAGACAAAGCGACAATGTCAAAGGTAGCACAAGTAGTACATAAGGACATTGACAACGTAAGTATCATTGCAATTTTAATTGACTGTATTTTGCCAAACTCTCTTTACCAAATATGCTACAATACCCCTTTATCCACTTAACACCCAGCCCTATGACAAAAGCAACACCCAACACCGCCCCCACCAGCGATGACGTCAAGCTCGCCGCTGCCATCACCGCCCAAAACGAAGGGGCGGTCATCGCAGGAGCTGGCACACGTTTGATGGCGGTGCTGTATGATGGTATGTTGGTGCTGGCGATGTTGTTTTTGGTGTCGCTGGTGCTTATCTCGATTGGTACGCTTGCCTTTGGCGAAGTGGGTACGACAGCCACCCAAGCCAAAGAACTGCCCACATGGTACACCAATGTGGTGCTTACGCCGTCCTTTGTGCTGACTTTGGTGGGGTTTTATGGTTTGTTTTGGCGAAAGTCAGGGCAGACGCTCGGTATGCAGACGTGGCGGCTCAAGACCGTGGCAAGCAACGGTAAACTGCTCACATGGCAACAAAGCACCATACGCATTCTGTGTGCGTGCATTGTGCCTGTGGTTTGTGGGGCATTGGGCTATGTGATGTATGGCAATAAAGGCTTGTCGGCAAGCCTAGTATCAGGCTTTGTGCTGAATTATTTATTCTGCCTTGTCAATCGGCGTGGGCTGGCGGTGCATGACCTGCTATCAAATACCCTAACCATCAAAATCCCAAAAACCATACACGACACCCTATGGCGGTCGGTGAAGGGTAAAGGGAAGCAACAAGGATAATACAGTCTTTTAAATTCACTTTAACTTTAATACATCGTCAAACTCGTTTGCTGTACCACTTGTACTATCGGCACTCGTTTTTCTTAGCTTAAAGTGAATTTATTTGACTATATCAACCCCAAAAAAACCCCAATTTTTAAGCGATGGCTGGCTATAAGTTGCTCACACCTGCAAAAAGGTAGGCGAGCGAACAAACAAATTAGACAGAACTTCAATTATCGGACTTGCATAAACAACCAAGAAAAATCACGACAAAAGCCAACACCATTTTTTACTTTTTATAGTCGATTAAAATAAAAATGAGACAAGGCGACAGCGACCGCCGTGTACAAGTAGTACATAAGGGAGCTGGCAACGCTGTATCATTGCAATTTTAATTGACTATAG
>JAUNUB010000162.1 GCA_030538375.1 Moraxella sp.
GTTTGCACGATAAAAGATGGGCGTATCTCAATTATTCCCTGTCGAATGTTGCCAAAACTGCGTACACCTGTCCTATTTTGGCGGATTTGTGAGCATTGAGCGAAAAACTGGCAATGATATCATCAAGCGGCTTGTCGCTCTCTAGGTAAATTAGGGTATTGGCGTGATGGCATTTATATTTGATGATAAGCTCTAGCAGTATTTGCCATAGGTCAAGTGCATAGGGTGGGTCGATAAAGATAATATCAAAGGCGGTGTTTAAGGTCGGTAAAATCGCTTGGGCTTGTCCTTGGTGTACGCTGCATTGCGTGCTGATATTCAGCGTATCAAGGTTGCTTTGTAATAGCTTGGCTTGGGTGGCATTGACTTCTATAAAAGTGGCGTGTGCCGCCCCCCTTGAGATGGCTTCTACCCCCAGCACACCACTGCCAGCACAGACATCAAGCACTTTTGCGTCTTGAGTGTTGCCCATTAGCCAGTTAAATAGTGTCTCACGCAGACGGTCTGGCGTAGGGCGAAGTCCATCGGTGTCGATGAATGACAACTGTCGGCGTTTGAGCTGCCCGCCGATGATACGCACTTGGTTGGTTTTGTTGGTAGGTTTTTTATTGGCTGGTTTCATGGCTTTGGTGGTGGTTAATAAACAAAAAAGTAGGGCTTGCCTAACTTCTGCCTTGTTTTTTGTCTTGTTGTTTTTGGTTTAAGGTGCGTCTTAAAAGTGCGTACTAATTGGTTGTATTGTTGTTCGTGGTATTTTCAGCAGCAGCTTTTTCTGCGGCGGCTTTGGTTTCGGCGGCTTTGGCAGCTTCGGCACGAGCTTTGGCAGCGGCAATTTTTGCGTTGCGACGTGCTGTCAGCTCTTCTTCTGGCGGTGGTGCGATGGGGCTGTTTTCTCGTCTTAGCACCCAATAATCCATCACGGCACGAGCCACAGGTGCAGCAACTTTACCACCACCACCGCCATTTTCGACAATCACCGCCACGGCGATTTGGGGGTTTTCGACGGGGGCAAAACCTGTAAACCACGCATGGTCCCAATGGCGTTTGCTCAGTGCGGCTTTGTTGTAGCTTTTGCCTTGGGCGATGGATTTGACTTGTGCCGTGCCTGATTTGCCAGCGATACGGTATTGAGTGGTGTAGATACTCTTGGCTGTACCACGCTTGACGGTGTCTTCCATGGCTTTGTGCATACGCAGCCAGTCGGCTTCTGTGCCATTAAAATCAATCTTGCCATCGGGTTTGCTGATGATGTCCACAGGCAATGCTCCTTCAGAACGCTTGAGCAAATGCGGAGTGAGATGTTGCCCTTTGTTGGCGGTCATGGCGGTGGCGTTGGCAATTTGCAGCACGCTCGCCAAAAAATAACCCTGTCCGATAGATGCGGTAATCGTCTCTCCCGGCAGCCAGTCTTTGTCGTAGGTCTTTTTTTTCCACGCAGGCGATGGCATGATACCACCTTTTTCGTGTGGCAGGTCAATGCCTGTCTTGTTGCCAAAACCAAAACGTACCATCCAATCGTGCAGCTTTTGAATACCCATTTGATAAGACAGCTTGTAATAATAGGTATCGACCGACATGATGATGGATTTTTCCATATTGACTGTGCCGTGTCCGCCTTTTTTCCAGTCTCGAAAACGATGGCTGTCCCCCGGTAGGCTAAAATACCCAGGGTCAAAAATGGTGTCATTCCAGCCCATCAAGCCATAATGCAAAATCCCCATGGCTTCAAAGGGCTTGATTGTCGATGCTGGTGGATACAGCCCTTGCAAGGCTCGGTTGTATAAGGGTTGGTCTTCGTCTTCTTGCAGGGCTTTATAGTCTCGTGATGATATGCCTGACACGAATGGATTGGGGTCGTAGCTAGGATTGCTCACGAATGCCAACACATCGCCATTATTGGGGTCAATTGCCACAATCGCCCCACGCCTGCCGTTTAATTGCTCGGCAGCCACAGTTTGTAAGCCATAATCCAAGGACAGATATAAATCGTTGCCAGCAGTGGGCGGCGTGCTGTCCAATTTGCGTAGTACATCGCCGTGTACATTGGTCTCAACCGATTGATTACCCGGTGTGCCAAGTAAGATGTTTTCGTATTGCTGCTCTATGCCCAGTTTGCCGATTAAGTCCGTGCCTGCATAGCGGCGTTTGTCGTCGTCATTTTCGTTGATTCGCTTGGATTCTTTGTCGTTAATCCGTCCCACATAGCCGATAACGTGAGCAAACAGCTCATCGTGCGGATAAATGCGAGTGAGTTTGGTCTGAATGGTTACGCCACGAAAAAACGGCTTGCGTTCGCTGAATTTGGCAATTTGTTCTTCAGTGGGGTTAATTTTGATGGTGATTGGGTTGTTTTTGGCTTTGTCAAGCCGTGCCAAAATATCGACAATGTCGGTATCGCTTAAATCAAAAATCGGAGCAAGCAGCTGCAAAGTCTGCTCTGGATTATCCACTTCATCGGGGCTTAAAATGGCGGTGAATACCGGCTGATTGTCCGCAAGCAGATAGCCATTTCTGTCATAAATATAGCCACGAGAAGGGGGATTGGAGATGAGTTTAATGCGATTATTGTCCGACTGCGATTGATACTTATCGTATTGATTTAACTGCAAATAAGCATAACGTGTAATCAGCCCACCAAGCCCCATCATCACCATCAGCACAAGCACAATCACTCGCCGAACGAAAATTCGGTTGTTGTCCTTGCTGTCTGAAGAAAGTGGTTGATTCATGGCATTGATGGTGTGAATTGGCTGTTTTGTGTATGGATAAATCAGATAAAGCATTCAGCCTTGATTAAATTGCGGAATTCTAGCACAAAAAGCCAAAAATCGCTCATCTACTTCATAGGTTTTTTGTAGCAAAATTTTGCAGTGGTGAGTTTTAAGAACATTTGTTTATGGGTAAATGATAATATTCATCGGTTGGCGTGCTAATTTTGATTGTGGTGAATGGTGTAAGATGTGCTAGAATAGGGGTTTGGTGTGCTTATCGGTAGTGTCTTATGGCAAGATTTATTCAGATAACACAAAAATAAAAAGTCAATCAAGAAGTTGTGTGGATTAAGTATTATGTGGGCGACAATTTGGCAAGCCTTGCGTGAACACCCTGAATTTGTGGCGATGCTGACCATTCCGCCTGTTACCGCCTTTGTAACGTGGGCACATGTGTGGATGGCACTTGAGATGCTGTTTCACCCCATCAAATTTTGGGGCAAGCGTATCAAGAACATGCCGTTTGGCTTGCAGGGGCTGGGCTGGCAAGGCATTGTACCTGCCAAAGCTGGCAAGATTTCTGGGGTGATTGTTGA
>JAUNUB010000021.1 GCA_030538375.1 Moraxella sp.
GTCTCAAGCCAAGAGAATTCTTAGAAAATACAATGGCATTGACAAGAAAAACTTTTCATCTTTTTATCAAAGAATATGAGTTTAGATTTAACTACGGCACACCATCAAACAAGCTGAAAATCTTAAAAAAATGGTGTGGAATTTAGGGCTGATTTGGTGCAGCCCCAAAGATATTGCTAAAGCAGTTATTCTTAACCCATCTGCGATAGCGTTGAAATACGCTGTTGCATTTACCAAATTCAGGTGGCGGGTCTCGCCATGGACTGCCTGTACGAATGACCCAGAGTACCGCTTCGATAAATAGTCGATTATCTACAGCAGTTCTACCTCGGTCTGTGTCTTTGCCTGCACAACACGGTGCTATTTTTGTCCATTGGTTATCATTTAGTGTTAATCTATTCATGCAGTTGGTTTAGTTGAGTTTATGTATATGTCAGCACGTTTTAGTACGACCCCTTTATTTTAATCGACTGCACTAACCCAATGCCTGCCACAGATAGTCCCATACATGCCGTATGAATTCACGCCAAGATACTGCTTGTGCATCTTGCTCCTGTTCACGATAGACGCTTGGTAAAGGTAGCAAACTCACCTGCACATTGGGCAGCACGTTCACACCTGTGCGAGCCGTCAGCTCTTGGACATCAAGCACTTCATAGCTTGCACCAGCTTGATTGGCACTATAGTACACTGCTGCTTGGGCAATGCTTGGCACATAGACCACCTTGTATAAATGTGTCGGCACAAAAATCTTACCAACTTTATCCACTTGAGTATCCGCAAAAGCCGTGCCAGTGATGACATAAATTTCACCATAGTTATCTGCCAAATCTCGAGTAACGCTTTCAATCTCTCGCCACAGTTCACGATTGTGCGTGCTGTCTTGTGGCACGATGTTGGCAAGGCTAAAGCTGTCAAATTGGCTTTGCTGGTTTGACATGTCGCCATTAGGAGCAAGGTGCCCACGGTCATAGCCTGTACCACGATAATCCTTGATATCGGCTCGTACACCTGTAGGCAATCTTGATTCTGGGTGAAAATTATCCACACGCTCAAGCTGTCTGGCGGTGCTTACTTGCTCTCTAGTCAGGTGCTGTGCCACATACACAGCCGTGCGTGTCTTGCCAGAATACATCACCGCAAACTGATAAAAGCACAAGGGATAAGTATCGCTCTGCAAATCCCTATCCAAAACTGGCAACACACCGTGTGCAAAATGTTGTGTACAACGCACAAAATCCTGTGCATAATCATCGTTATAATAACTGCCATCTGCAGGCACATATTCAAATCCCTGCTCAGTATTTATCAGCGGTGAATATGCAGACGGACTAGATACGGTATCAGATATAGTATTAGGCGTGGTGTCAGATACGGCAAATGATGGGTAAGACACTATCATAACACCGCACAACAGACAAGACGACAAAAAGATTTTCATTCGCTCATTATACAATGAATGACGTGCAAATCCAACATTTGTGCCGGCCAAGCAAGCTCTCATAAAGTAGGTCTTACGAAATACATGTCCAAACTGGTGTTTATCAAACCAGCCCAAGAATATTTGCAATCAATGCCTACATCACTTATCATGGGCAATTTATCAAAAATAAGCACCTAAAATAAACACCCAAAAAGACAAGCACCCAAGATGACACAACACCCATACAGCACATCAAATATCAATACCACGTCTTTTGCCGAGCGGATTTTGACATGGTTTGACGTATACGGTCGCCATGACTTGCCGTGGCAGCAGCACCATAAGTCGGACAAGGATATTTATGCGGTATGGCTGTCAGAGATTATGCTGCAACAGACACAGGTAACCACTGTGCGTGGTTATTTTGAGCGTTTTATCACTCGCTTTCCCACGGTGCAGGATTTGGCAGTAGCCAACTGGGACGAAGTGGCGGAGCTGTGGGCGGGGCTTGGTTATTATGCTCGTGCTAGGAATTTGCACGCAGCAGCACATCAGCTGTGCGACTTTATAGACAAACACCAGTCATTTCCGCAGACGATTGCAGACTGGCAGAATATCAAAGGTGTGGGACGCTCTACTGCAGGGGCGATAGTTGCGATGGGTGTGGGCGGATTTGGGGTGATTTGTGATGGTAATGTTAAGCGTGTGTTGACACGGTGGGCAGGCGTGGACGACGACATCACCAAAAGCAGTACAGACAAGCGATTGTGGGAGCTTGCCACCACACTCACGCCACTGCATGACAGCGGACGCTACGCCCAAGCCATGATGGATATGGGTGCAACACTATGCACACGCACCAAACCAAAATGCCACGCCTGTCCCATTGCTGACGACTGCACCGCCCATCAGCAAGGCAATCCCACCGCCTATCCTGTCAAAAGCAAAAAACCAGCCAAACCAATACGCCACAGCCATGTGCTATTTATCCAGCATAATCAGCACATGCTTTGGGTGCAACGCCCCAATGACGGCATATGGGGCGGTCTGTGGTGTACGCCTTTGCACACTTTATCGCCTAATGATATGGCGGACAATCTTGCTGATTGCACCATTGCAGACTGGTTGTTGCTTCGACATACTTTAATGTCCAGTATCGGTATCAAGCACAGCTTGACGCACTTTTATTGGCAGTTAGATGTTTGCACTATTGTGCTAAATGATAAGGAATTTTATAAATTAAATCAAATACTTGATAATATACGCACCCCTTATCAATGGCTTGATGATACCGCCACCAATGCCATCGCCAAGCCTGCTGCACTTGTCAAGCTGCTGACAAAACTTACCACCAACAAAAACTTTAGCCAACCCACTCAAAATTTGCTATCATATCAAGCAGTTTAGCCAAACATGAATTCAGCCATGCAATCGCACACCTATGCCGAACCTTATCTGTCTAGTGAAGCCTTGTATCTCATATTTGAGTACATTGTACCTGAGCTAAAAAGTGCCATCTTTGAACACAAAACAGACATCACAAAGCACGATAGTTTAAACAGTCTTATCACGCACGACAACCCTACCATCAGCCAGCTTGCCACAACTTGCTACAGCCATCTGCTGTGGCAAAAATGCCTAAACAGCAGTCCGAATAACGCCGCACCCAGCGATGACGTGATGGCAAAAATTTTTGCGAGCTTTGGCAGTCTCGAAAAATTTCATGCGGAGTTTTATAGGCTTGCCACGTTCAACGCACGCTATATCTACCTTGTGCATATCGATGGCAAGCTGCAATTGATGAATGATAAGCACCCCACCAATCCCTTGACGCTTGGTGTGCCAGTACTCGCCTGCAATCTGTGGGAACATGCGTATTATCTGGACTATCGCCAAAGACGCATGGATTATGTAAGGGATTTTTTGCACCATCTTATCAATTGGGCATTTGTCCGCAGCTGTTTATTCTCTGTCAAGGCGATTGAGTTGGATTAAGGTACAACAATACCAATTTAATGCCAAATTGAGCGACAGGTTTGGTTGTTTTTTAACCAACAGTAAATAACTTTTAGCCTTTTTCACCCTGTGCAATTTTGTGTGATATTTGTACTTATGAGTAAAGTTGGACGCACTCCAGTCCCCAGTTTTTAGCACAAGCAGTTTTTTACATAATCAGTCTTTTGATATAAGTGCTAAGACCACCTGTATTGTACAATTGTATCAGTCGATACCCTGCTGGCAGATTGTCAAGGGCAAAATCTTTGGCAAAAGGGGCGAATTGCCGACTGGTTGCAGGACAAGTGTAGAGTGTGATGTCATGCGTGCCGAGCGATTGACGGATTTGACAGGCTTGGTGTACATGCCCTGACAGCAGGGCTTTGGCGTGTGAATGCTTGGCAAGTACGCACAGTAGCTCATCTGCATTGTTTAGCTGGAGTTTATCAATCCATGCCGAGCCGACCGCCATAGGGTGATGGTGCAGGGCGATTAGGGTAGCTTTTGGGTGCTGTGCCAGTATCGTGTCTAGCCATGCCAGCGTCTGCTCATCAATATGCCCATGCTCATGCCCTGCCACTGCCGAATTTATGCACAGCAGTTGCCACGCCCCTAGCGTAAATCGCTGCTGTCCAATCAACCTATTGTCTTTGGTAATCGGCATAAGCCTGCGTGCTGCATAGGGCAAATCTTTGCCAAGCTCCAAGCTGACATCATGATTGCCTGCCAATAGGGCGTAGGGCAGGCGAGTTGCATTCATGGTGTCAATGAGCCATGTATAAGCGTTCTTATCACCATCATTGACCAAATCCCCTGTCAGGAGCAAAAACTTCGCCCCATCATGCACCGCCAATTGCAGCACCTGCAAAAAACTTTGATAGCTGGCATGATGTCCAATCTCACCTGTCAAGTGCAAGTCGCTCAGCTGTGCTAACAAAAAAGGTGCGGTGTGCTGCTTATTGTTCATGATTGTTTGCGAATTTTATTAAGTGCAAAGCTCGTAAAAAAAATCACCGCCAGCACCAAGACAACTGTTAAGCCTGTTTGGGTATCCAGCCAAATACTTCCCCACACGCCTGTGCTGACGGCAATCTCACCAATCAGCACTGCCAGCACAACCATGTGCGTGGGCGAGCGGGCAAATATTCTCGCACTCAAAGCAGGCAAAATCAGCAGTCCGCTGATGAGTAGGCTGCCTACGGCTTGCAGGGCAATGGCACAAAAGCCTGCAAGCAGCCCCATAAAGATAATCTCTTGTGTGCGGATACTTACGCCTTGAATTTTTGCCATGGTGTGATTGGTGGCGATTTTGATTTGTGCTTGCCAAACGCTTGCCAAAACACCAAGACCGATGACAACCAGCCCTAGCAGTCTTGGCAAATCTTGCCAGCCAATATCCAAAAGATTGCCAAATAAAAAGCCCAGCACGTTCGCCTGCTGCTGTGTGAGCTGTGTGAGTGTCAGCAGCCCCAAGCACAGCAGGGTAGATGCCAGCACCGCCAGCACCGCATCGCTTGGGAGCTTGTCGCTTTTTATTAGGCTCAAGATAATCACGACCAGCACGCTTACCATCGCCATACCAATGTCGGCAGGCAAGCCAAGCCAAGCCGCTACCGCCACACCCAATAATGCCCCATGTGCCAAGGTGTCACTAAAAAACGCCATGCGTCGCCACAGCACAAGACAGCCCAAAGGAGCAGATAGCAGCACAAGCAGACTGCCAGCCAGCCATGCAGGGGCGATAATTGCAAACCAACTCATAAGATAGGCTCGGAAAATAAAAGACGCACGCCGCTTTGTGTGTTGGGGGCAGGGCGGCGGTCTTGAATGTTGATGATAATAAGATTAGGCATGGTGATGACAGTGGTCATGATGATGAATATAAGGTGCTTGATGAGAGCTGTTAGGATAATGTCCGAACAAATTGATAAATTCTGGCAAAGTAGCGATATGGCTAGGCACGCCTTCGCAGCAGATATGACGATTAAGACAAATCACTCGCTTGGTGTCTTTCATCACCCAATGCAAATCATGCGACACCACCAGCATGGCACATTTCAAAAAATCGGGCAATGCGTCAATCAGAGCGTACAGCGTGTTTTGGGCTTCGGGGTCAAGCCCTTGCATGGGTTCGTCAAGTATGAGCAAATCTGGTCTATCCAGCAGTGCCTTGGCAAGCAGCACCCGCTGCAACTCACCGCCAGACAGTGTGGCTACTTGAGTTTTTAATAGTGGCGTGATGGCAAGTGCGTGAAACACGGACTGTTTTTCGTCTGTGCTTAGGCGGTTTTTGTGCGTTTGGGTGAGCAGGTTTTTAACTTGCAAGGGCAAAATATCGGGCAGGGTAAATTTTTGTGGTACATAGCTGATGACAAGGTTGGCACGCTTGTGAATACTGCCATCAGACAGTGGCAGCAAGCCTAGTATCAGTTTAACCAGTGTGGATTTGCCAGCCCCATTTGGACCAATAAGGCTGATGGTTTCGTAAGGATAAATGTCCAAACTCACGTTTTTAATCAGAGTTTTTTCGCCGATACGAAAATTGGCTTGATGTATCGATAACAGGGGCGTGGGCGTATCATTGATAACGGCTGGGGCAGCTGTTGGGTTTGGCGTGGGATTATTCACTGATGTTGCCTTGTTTGTTGCGGCATTCATGGCACAGCCCACGCAGTTCGATAATGCTTTTTTGGACATAAAATTGTGCATCTTGCTTGGCAAAATTGAGCAAATCATCAATTGGCAGACTGCTGTATTCTTGTACCTGTTGGCAATTTTGGCAGATTAAAAATGCTGCATTATGACTGGCTCTAGGGTGGCAACACGGCACATAGGCACTCAAGGAATTTAGCTGATGGATAAGACCTTGGGCGAGCAAAAATTCAAGCGAGCGATACACCGTTGGCGGAGCAACATTGCCCAGCGACAGGCTGTCTTCATGGCTTTGTTTGCGAGAGTTTTGCAAGGCACTGATTAAGTCATACGCCCCAATGGGTTTGCCTGCGGTCAATATCAAGCGATACACCGCTTGCCGAAGTGGCGTAAATCGCACCCCTTGAGCTTCGCAGAGACTTTGGGCGTACTGTAGACGAGTTTCGACATCTGCACTATGCACTGTATGCAAATGGCAATCGCCACAGGTGTGAACGTTGTGAGAATTTGCGTCGGCGTGCTGGTGCAAATGTTGGCTGTGCGTAGTCATAAATGAGCGTATCGTCAGAATATTGTTGTTATTGTATAAGATAACATCTTGATTGGCAACATAGGTGTACAGAATTGTTGTTTTTTTGCCTAAAATGCTATATCATAACATTTTAAAAGGCAGTAAATAGATTTTTGATTGATGGGGTTTTTGATGGCAAGATGGCTGTATTGTTTTGGTTTTGTGATGAGTTTTTTTTGGGCAATGATGGCACATGCAGGGCAGGTGAGCGTCAGCAATTACCCTTTATATCTGCTTAGCAATGAAGTCACCAAAGGGCTTGCTCCAGCACAGATGTTGCTTGGGGCGGGCGATGTTGGACATCATGGCAGTCTGTCGCCGAGCAAAGTCAAGCTCATTGGCGAGAGTCAATTTGTGGTGTGGTTTGGGGCAGATTTAGAACAAAATCTGGTCAATAATTTACAAAATGCTCCCAATGCAATTTCTTTACTCAATTTTAAAGCATTCAATCGTTACCCATTACGCAATGTAGATGGTAGCCCACGCAGCAACAGCCTTGACCCACATATTTGGCTAGACCCAGCCAACGCCAAGGCAATCGTACGTGCCTTGACCGTCATTCACAGTGCGGCAAATCCAGAGCATCGCACCACCTATCAAAAAAACAGCGAAGATTTTGCCAAACGCTTTGACGACGTGCTAAGCGGTCTTGACGTTAGCAAATCTCGTGCTTATTGGGCGTATCATGACGCTTATCAATATTTCGAAAAACCGCTCAATCTTCATTTGGCAGGCGTGCTGACCCCAGACCATCACCTGTCGCCCAAAGCCAGCCAAATCCGTCATTTGCACGACAATCGCCCCAATCAAAAGATGTGTCTTGTATCGCAAATACCCGTATCAGAAGGCATACTTACCAAACTCGCCAAGCCCAACGTATTGGTAAAACAAGAAGACATGAGTGATGATGGCGATTTTATCAGTGCTTGGCAAAGCCTTGCTGGTGGTATGATTTCCTGTATTGATAATGATATAGTCAATTAAAATTGCAATGATACAGCGTTGACAGCTCCCTGATGTACTACTTGTACACGGCGGTCGCTGTCGCCTTGTCTCATTTTTATTTTAATCGACTATAACTTTTCCAAAAAATAAAACTGGTGATATTGTTGGATTTTGCATAATTTTGCATAAAAACGATGAAAATCATCACAAAAAATGACAAATCGGCTTGCCAATTGGTAAGCCTTTTTTTATAATGCCAAGGATTTATCATAATGGCTTTGTTATGACAAGACCTGCACCACGCTCACGTTTAGCCCCAATCGCTCATGTGCAACGCTTGCTATTGCGTACTTTGTTTGTGATTGTGATGGTGGCGATAGGGGCAGATTGGCTGCTTGCCAAGGGTTTGCTGCTTGCCAAAGGCGTGTCGGCAGGGGCGTTTTTGGCTTATATGCTCAATTTTGTGTTTATTAAATTAGCAAGCAAAGCACGCAGCAGAGCGAACGAAATGCTGCTTGCGATTTATGCAGGCGAGATTGCCAAGTGGGTAATTGCCTTTGTAGGGTTTGCGATAATTTTTAAATTTGCCAAGCCAATTAGTGGTGCAGGGGTGTTCGTTGGGTTTATTGTCATGCAGATTGTGGCGATGATAGGTTTATTTTTGAGTGATAAGCCTGCAAAATGACCAAAGTCCACGTTTTGTGTGCATTTTTTGCAAAAAAATAGCAAGAAAAACGTGTTTTTGCCTTTACATAACTATACAATTAAAGTAAGATAGTCAGTTAGACATATCGCAATATTGCTGAGCTTTTATCAGTTGTTGTGCAAGGTATAAAAAAGCCTTATGGATATTTGGCGGTTTGTACACGAAGTATGTGATGATTTTGGGACGATGGCTTGACAGCTGCAAGGACGCAGTATTAATTTCATTTATGGCTAAAATTCCTTTCTTTGGGAAGGTGTAATATATTCTTGGTAGGGTGTAATCCCTTCCAAATCAGGACAATTCACAGTTAGCCTGTGGATTAAAACAGTTAATTTTTTTAATCGTTAATTAGAGTAGCTTAGTATTATGGCAGCTGAACAAACCTCTACAGATTATATCGCCCACCATTTAACCAACTGGAAATATGGCTATTTGGAAGAAAAAGGCGGTTGGGTTGTTGCTCATACCAGTGAAGAAGCTGGGAAAATGGGTTTTCAAGCCATTCATTTGGATTCTATGCTGTGGTCTATTGGCTTGGGTATCTTTTTTTGTGCACTGTTTTGGCTGGTGGGCAAAAAAGCAACATCAGGCGTACCGACCAAGCTACAGGCATTCATCGAACTGATTGTTGAATTCGTGGACAACAGCGTCCGAGAATCCTATAACGGCACATCTAAGTTAATTGCACCTTTGGCATTGACGATTTTTGTGTGGATTTTCTTGATGAACTTGATGGACTTAGTGCCGATTGACTTCATTCCAAAAACTGCTCAAATGATTGGTGCGGCAATGGGTTATGACCCACATCATGTTTATATGAAAATCGTACCAAGTACCGACCCTAATATCACGCTGGGTATGGCACTTTCTGTCTTGCTGCTGATTATTGGCTTTGGTCTTAAATATAAAGGCGTGGGCGGCTTTATTGCAGAATTTACCCTGCACCCATTCAGTGCCAAAAACCCTGTATTACAAGCAATTCTTATTCCAATTAACTTGGTGCTAGAAATTGTTACTTTGCTTTCTAAGCCAATTTCACTGGGCTTGCGACTGTTTGGTAACATGTATGCAGGCGAGCTTATCTTTATCTTGATTGCACTCATGCCGTTTTGGGCACAGTGGATGCTGTCCCTACCGTGGGCAATCTTCCATATTTTGGTTATTACACTTCAGGCGTTCGTGTTTATGATGTTGACGATTGTTTATCTTTCGCTCATTTCACAAACAGCAGAACATTAATTGAACATTTACATTTTATTCAATCCGTTTTTACAGGTCTTAAGGAGACATCATGGAAACTGTAGTACTCGTTCAACAGCATACACTTTTGGCAGTGGCTATTCTTATCGGTCTTGGTGCTTTGGCAACAGGTATTGGTTTTGCCATTCTTGGTGGTAAATTCCTAGAAAGCACTGCTCGTCAGCCAGAGCTAGGTTCACAACTACAAACCAAAATGTTCATCGTTGCTGGTCTACTTGATGCCGTCCCAATGATTGGTGTTGGTGTTGCTATGTTGTTATTGTTCGCAAACCCATTTCTTGGCTAATTAAAATGCGAACGGGTCATACCATTTTGTTGTCTGATAGTATTTTACAAAATGGTTTGACATTTGAATAACAACGAGGTGATTAGATGATTAATTACACCATTTTTGGTCAAATGATTGCATTCGCATTCTTTTTGTGGTTTTGCATGAAGTTTGTATGGCCGCCACTGATTGGGGCTATCAACGAACGCCAACGCAAAATCGAAGAAGGATTGAATGCTGCAGAAAAAGCCAAAGCCGACCTAGCTTCAGCAGAAGAAAAGGTAGAGCAGGAGTTTGAAGCAGCAAAAAGCGAGGCAGCAGCCATCATCGACAAAGCCAATAAAACGGCAAACCAGATGATTGAAGATGCCAAAGCTCAAGCCCGTTTAGAAAGTGAACGTATCATCTCTCAAGCTCATATAACAATTGACCAAGAGATTGTGCAAACACGCGAACAACTGCGTTCGCAAGTGGCAGAACTTGCTGTATTGGGTGCTGAAAAGATTTTAGAAGATAAAATCGATGAACAAAAACACGCCAGTATGCTAAGTCAATTGGCGGCGAAGCTGTAATTTAGAGGATATCATGGCTGAATTAACTACCTTGGCAAGACCTTACGCAAAAGCAGCGTTTGATTATGCTAAAGAGCATAATGCAATCAATGAATGGGAGAGCTTTTTGTCGGTTGCTAGCAATGTTGTGCAGGATTCGTCCTTTGTTGCATTGCTAAATAATCCAGCCATTACAGTTCTACAAAAAACAGTGATTTTAATGGATATTTGCAATCCAGCAGGCGAATCTACACCAATGTCAGAGTTGCTGAATACAGTTCAGTTGCCAGCAGGTGAGCAGATTAACGCACTTGTACAGCAAGTATCAATGAATAGCAATCCAACAAATCGTGCCTTGACAAACTTTATTACGCAGCTTGCTGAAAATGAACGCTTAGCTTTGTTACCCGAAATACTCAGTCATTTTGGGCGATTTAAGTCAGAAGAGCTCAAGCAAGTTGATGCTTATATCACCAGTGCTTACGCATTGACAGATGATGAGCGTAAGCTATTGCAAGAGCGTCTTGCAGTAGCAACAAATAGTATCGTCATCTTGCATGAAGAAGTGGACTCAAGCCTTATCGGTGGTGCTACGATTAAAATCGGCGACAAATTTACCGATGGCTCGGTACGTGGCAAGTTAAAACAATTGAAAACACAGCTTACTGCATAAGTATTCGGCTGTCTAAGTTTAAAGGAAAAGGCAATGCAACAATTGAATCCAGCTGAAATCAGCAATCTGATTAAACAGCGTATTCAAGACCTTGACGTCGGTGCAACAGCAAAAAACGAAGGCGTGATTGTAAGTGTTTCTGACGGTATCGTACAGATTCATGGTCTTGAAGATGCTATGTATGGCGAGATGATCGAATTTGAGGGTGATGTCTATGGTATGGCATTGAACCTTGAACAAGATTCTGTCGGTGCTGTTGTTTTAGGTGATTATCTTAGCCTTCAAGAAGGTCAAAAAGCCTATTGTACAGGTCGTATTTTAGAAGTGCCAGTTGGTCCTGAACTTTTGGGACGTGTGGTCGACGCACTGGGCAACCCAATTGATGGCAAAGGTGCTATCAATGCCAAATTGACCGACAAAGTCGAAAAAATCGCTCCGGGGGTTATCGCTCGTCAATCTGTTGATGAGCCTGTGATGACAGGTTATAAAGCGGTAGATACCATGATTCCTATCGGACGTGGGCAGCGTGAGCTTATCATTGGCGACCGTCAAACTGGTAAAACAGCCTTGGCAATCGACGCTATCATCGCACAGAAAAATTCTGGTATCAAATGCGTATATGTGGCAGTAGGACAAAAGCGTTCGACCATCGCTAACGTAGTTCGCAAGCTAGAAGAAACAGGGGCGTTGGCTTATACGACTGTTGTTGTTGCGTCAGCTTCTGAACCAGCTGCACTACAGTATATCGCCCCTTATTCTGGCTGTACTATGGGTGAATACTTCCGTGACCGTGGTGAAGATGCCTTGATTGTGTACGATGATTTGTCCAAGCAAGCGGTTGCTTATCGTCAGATTTCTTTGCTGCTTCGCCGCCCACCAGGACGTGAAGCCTATCCAGGGGACGTATTCTATCTACACTCACGTTTGTTGGAGCGTGCTTCTCGTGTCAATGCTGATTATGTTGAAGCATTCACTAATGGCGAAGTCAAAGGCAAGACAGGCTCACTAACCGCATTGCCAATTATCGAAACCCAGGCTGGGGACGTATCGGCATTTGTACCGACCAACGTAATTTCTATTACAGATGGTCAGATTTTCCTTGAATCCAACCTATTTAACTCAGGTATCCGCCCTGCGGTGAATGCTGGTATTTCTGTGTCTCGTGTTGGTGGTGCAGCTCAAACCAAAATCATCAAAAAATTGTCAGGTGGTATTCGTACAGCTTTGGCACAATATCGTGAGTTGGCAGCCTTTGCTCAATTTGCGTCTGACCTTGATGATGCGACCAAGCAGCAGCTTGAACATGGTGAGCGTGTAACCGAGCTGATGAAACAAAAGCAATACGCACCAATGTCCACAGCTGACCAAGCTGCCGTTATTTACGCGTCTAACGAAGGTCATTTGGCAGATGTGCCTGTTGAGAAGATTGGTGCTTTTGAAGCAGCGTTCTTGCGTTATTTACATAATGATCATGCGGCATTGATGAATGAAATCAACGAAACAGCCAACTTTAATGATGATATTGAATCTCGTCTAAAAGCTGCGGTTTCAGATTTTAAAGCATCGCAGTCTTTCTAAGTAATGGTGGTTGTGGTGTGCTTGCTAAAAGCTAAAAATAATAGCGACACACCCATCATGTAGACAGTACCATTGGGAACACTATGGCAAGTTTAAAAGAGATACGTGCAAAAGTTACCAGTATTAAAAGTACTCAGAAGATTACCCGTGCCATGCAAATGGTGGCGGCTAGCAAAATGCGTAGAGCTCAAGAACGCATGGAAATGGGTCGTCCTTATGCTGATAGTATGTACCGTGTGATTTCGCATTTGGTACAAGCACAGTCGGATTACAAACATCCGTATATGGTAAGTCGCCCTGTCAGTCGAGTGGCATTCATTGTGATTACATCTGACCGTGGTTTGGCGGGTGGACTTAACATCAATCTGTTTAAGAATTTAATCAAAAAAGTCAAAGAATATCAAGAGCAATCTGTCGAAGTTGAGTTTGCTGTTGTTGGCTCAAAAGGCGTGGGCTTTTTTAGAAATTTTGGTGGCAAGGTTACTTCTGTGATTACAGACTATGGCGACAATCCAAGTTTTGAGCAATTGAATGCTCCTGTGCAGGCGGTGCTTGATGACTACTTGCATGGCAATATAGATAGAGTGCATTTGGTGTACAACCAATTCATTAACGCCATGACCCAAAAACCAACCGTTACACAGTTAGTGCCTTTGCCTGAAGGGGCATTTGATGGCGATGTGGTAGAGAGTCATAGCTGGGACTACATCTATGAGCCAAACAGCAAGACTTTGATTGATGAGTTGCTGATTCGCTATATCGAATCCATCGTTCATCAGTCGGTGATGGAAAATATCGCTTCGGAACAGTCGGCACGTATGGTAGCAATGAAGGCAGCCACTGACAACGCGGGCAATTTGATTAAAGATTTACAATTGGTGTATAACAAGCTGCGTCAGGCGGCGATTACGAGAGAAATCTCTGAAATCGTTGGTGGGGCTGCTGCTGTTTCGTAGCCGAATAATGAAATTATAGGAGAACGCAATGAGCGGTCGTATTGTGCAGATTATTGGTGCGGTAATTGACGTAGAGTTTAATCGTGGTCAAATCCCCCAAATCTTTGATGCACTTCGTGTAGATGGTACAGAAACCACTTTGGAAGTGCAGCAGCAGTTGGGCGATGGCGTGGTTCGTACCATTGCGATGGGTTCAACCGAAGGGCTAAAGCGTGGCTTGCCTGTATCTAACTCTGGTGCACCGATTTCTGTGCCAGTAGGTCAAGCAACACTGGGTCGTATCATGGACGTATTGGGTCGTCCGATTGATGAAGCAGGTCCAGTAGAAGCCAAAGAAACTTGGTCGATTCACCGTGAAGCCCCAAGTTATGATGAGCAGTCAAACTCTACCGAACTCTTAGAAACTGGCATCAAGGTGATTGATTTGCTTTGTCCATTTGCCAAAGGTGGTAAAGTAGGCTTATTTGGTGGTGCAGGGGTTGGTAAGACTGTTAACATGATGGAGCTTATCAATAATATCGCCTTGAAACACTCAGGACTGTCGGTGTTTGCTGGTGTGGGCGAGCGTACTCGTGAGGGTAATGACTTCTATCACGAAATGCAAGAAGCTGGCGTTGTGAATACCGAAGACTTTACCAAGTCAAAAGTAGCAATGGTGTACGGACAGATGAATGAACCACCTGGAAACCGTTTGCGTGTTGCGTTGACTGGCTTGACCATGGCGGAATATTTCCGTGATGAAAAAGATGAAGCCACTGGCAAAGGTCGTGATGTGCTGTTGTTTGTAGATAACATCTATCGTTATACACTGGCAGGTACAGAAGTATCAGCATTGCTAGGTCGTATGCCATCTGCGGTAGGTTATCAGCCAACATTGGCAGAAGAAATGGGTCTATTGCAAGAGCGTATTACTTCTACACAATCTGGTTCTATCACTTCTGTGCAGGCGGTATACGTTCCTGCTGACGACTTGACCGATCCATCTCCAGCAACGACATTTGCCCACTTGGACGCAACCGTTGTTCTTAGCCGTGATATTGCGTCTCAAGGGATTTATCCTGCGGTTGACCCACTGGATTCTACTTCTCGTCAGCTTGATCCACAAGTTATTGGTGAAGAGCATTACGGTGTTGCTCGTGGCGTGCAGGAAGTATTGCAGCGTTATAAAGAGCTTAAAGATATTATCGCCATCTTGGGTATGGACGAATTATCCGAAGAAGATAAACTTGTGGTTTATCGTGCTCGTAAGATTCAGCGTTTCTTGTCGCAACCATTCCATGTTGCTGAAGTGTTTACTGGTGCTCCTGGTAAGTACGTCAGTCTTCGTGATACCATCGCAGGCTTCAAATCAATTATTGAAGGCGAATATGATGAATTGCCAGAACAGGCATTTTATATGGTAGGTGGTATTGATGAGGTAATTGCCAAGGCTGAAAAACTCAAATCAGCAGCCTAAGTGCATGGCGGGTTTGGTGTTTGCCAGACCCGTTAGTGTATGTTTGATGGTTTTTTAAATAAGTTGTTGTATCAAATTGGAGATAATCATGGCAACATTTACCTGCCGTGTCGTCAGTGCAAAAGAAGAGTTGTACGCAGGTGAAGTACAAATGCTGATAGCAACTGGGCAAGAGGGCGAGATTGGGGTGCTAGCAGGGCATACGCCGCTCATCACTTTGCTAAAACCCGGCCCTATGCGTGTTAAGGCGGCGGACGATAGCGAAGAGGTTATCTATGTGTCAGGTGGTGTGCTTGAGGTTCAGCCACAGATTGTAACTGTGCTTGCAGATACTGCACTGCGTGCAAATAATCTTGATGAAGTGAAGATTGCCGAAGCGAGAAAGGCGGCAGAGCAGATGTTGGTTAATCAAAACGACACACTACAAACTAATGCGGCATTAGCGGCGTTGGCAGAATCTGTTGCACAATTGCAAACAATTCAAAAGTATAAGAATCGTGCTTAATCTCGTGCTATAATAATACGACTCGTCGATTTAAGGATGTACTCATGACAACACAAGAATTAGAAAACACCCCACGAATTCTTATCGTAGAAGATGATGAAAGACTTGCCGTATTGACGCAAGATTATCTTAGAAAGAATGGCTTGGACGTTGCTATCGAAACAGATGGTAGTGTGGCGATAGGTCGTATCATCGGCGAACAACCGGATTTGGTGGTGCTTGATGTGATGTTGCCCGGTGCTGATGGCTTGGCTGTCTGTAGAGAAGTACGTCCACATTATCAAAACCCAATTCTAATGCTGACAGCGCGCACAGATGATATGGATCAGGTGCTTGGTCTTGAGATGGGTGCAGATGATTATGTCGCAAAACCAGCCCAGCCAAGAGTGTTGTTGGCTCGCATTCGTGCATTGTTACGCCGTTCGGACAGTGTGCCTACCGATGATTCTCCGCAGCGTTTGGAATTTGGGGATTTGGTCATTGATAACGGTGGGCGTTCAGTAACCTTGAATGACGAATTGGTGGACTTCACCAGTGCAGAATATGACCTATTGTGGCTCTTGGCTTCGAATGCTGGTCGTATCTTGTCTCGTGAAGACATCTTTGAGCGTCTGCGTGGTATTGAGTATGATGGACAAGATCGCTCCATTGATGTGCGTATCTCACGCATTCGCCCAAAGATTGGCGATGACCCAGAAAATCCAAAACGTATCAAGACTGTACGCAGTAAGGGATACCTATTTGTCAAAGAAGGCAACTGATTATAAGTGAGTATAAAGGTAAGCATAAACAGCAAGAATGAAATGCTTGCCTTAACTCATTGGTTTGACATGTTGTAATTCGACAAGTTGTAAATTAAATAGCCATATGCGAGTAAAGCATGCAAGCAAAACATATGAATAAGAACAGCCAGTCAGCAGATTGACTGGCTGTTTTTTTATAAGGCTGTTTTGATAGGATTTTTTAAGGCAGTTTGGTACAAGACAGTCTGGCACTTTATTGTATTCATGCCTTTTTTAAAAATAAACCAGCATTGCCAAACTCACTGATTGTACTGATTGTATTATCTGTATTCGCTTTTCTTGCTGCTTGTGTTTTGGGCTTGGTGTGATGGCACACGGTGGCATGAGATAGGTGTTTTTTGGATTGCTGGCTTTTGTGTGATTGCTTTGGGTATTTAGTTTGAGTGTTTGGTTGGCATGAGTGAATGTCAGCTCTTTTGGCTGATGGGCTAAATTTTTGATAAAAATTGTGCTACACTGTTGGCATTTGTATTCATGTTATTTTGTGATGAAAGACACGCAGGCTTTAAGCAGCGTAGTAATGTGTAAATGGGTTTTGATACTTATTTGTGCAGGGAATTGATTATATATGGCACTATTTTCATTTACTGAACGTAGTATTTTTTTTAGAATTTATGCAGGGCTACTGTTGGTATGTTTCATGGTGGCTTTTTTTGCGTATTTTTTTGTAAGTATCATCAACGAAGCTCGCCTGCAGGCATATCGTGAAGATGTTGCCACAGGGGTTTTTTATCTTATCAGCGAAGGTGTCTCTAGGCAGCAAGATGAATTGTCCAGAGAGTACTGGCTGGTAGATGCGGGCAATCTGTTTGGCAGTACGTTTGAGATTTTGCCAATCGACAGTGTCGCTTTTAAGGCAAAAGAAGAAAAAAGGCTGTCCGAAGACAAAAGCGTGGTGAGATACGACACCATAAAAAATGAAACACACATCTACCAAAAAATCAATGGTGAGAACAATATTCTGTCGGTAAAAGTGGCACAAGTAGGTGAAAGACAGGTGCGAGCGATGGCGGTATTTTTGCTTGATGACTTGTCGTATTATTCGACATTGGCGGCTAAAAGGGCACGTTTGGAGTTTTTGAGTGCCAAATTTGAGCAAAGTATCTCGTTGAAGGACTTGGGCAAATTAAGTCTTGATAGGGAGCAGATGATGCGGCTTAATCTTGGCGACCCTGTGATTTTGTTCGAAGATGGGGTTTCTCAAACGTCTACGATTTCGGTGGTAATTCCTGCCGATATGCAAGGTATGGCGATTGTGGTGAGTGCCATTCCTTTGTTTAATTGGTTTCCGATTAATCTGCTTGCAAGCATGGTGTCCATCTGTATGCTGCTTATCAGCTTGGGGGTGTATGCGTTGATTTTTCCTTTGGAGCGACGGCTACAGTTGTTGCAAATTGGTGTGAAGCGAGTGTCCGAAGGTCAGCTAGACACAAAAGTGCAAGTGGTGGGAGAAGATGATATTGCCAGATTGTCGTCGACTTTTAATGTGATGACAACGCATATTGGGCGACTGATTGAAGCCCAGCGTGAATTGACTAGGGCGGTGTCGCATGAGCTGCGTACGCCTGTTGCCAGAATTCGCTTTGCGGTGGATATGCTGGCAGATGAAGACGATGCGGACTCTCGGCAATTGCAAAAAAATTACATTGATGAAGATATCGAAGCACTGAATGAACTGATTGATGAAATTTTGACCTATGCCAAGTTGGAAGAAGGTTCGCCAAAAATGAATTGGGAGATGGTGGACGCAGGTGATTTGCTTGAGCAAATTGTCAAAGAGACCAACGCACTTGGCAAAGATATCAAGGTGCAGGCGGTGCTACCAAACGCAAAAACCGTGGTGATGGCGGATAGGCGTTACCTACACCGTGTTTTGCAAAACCTTGCAGGCAATGCCTTGCGGTATGCAAATCAAAGTATCGTTGTGAGTGCGTGGGTAAAATCAGGACGTGCCTATATCAGCGTAGAAGATGACGGACACGGCATTGCAGAAGCTGACCGTGATAAAGTATTCGTGCCATTTTCTAGGCTTGATGACAGTCGTACTCGAGCGTCTGGGGGCTATGGACTGGGGCTGTCCATCGTGAGCCGTATTGCTTTTTGGTTTCAAGGTGAAATGGGTGTAGACAGCAGTCCTACACTTGGCGGAGCAAGATTCACGATGAATTGGCCTGTCAGACAGATTGGGGTAATTATTGCTGCTGAAGAGCTGGTGGGAGAAGCTGTGGACAAAAAAATCATCGGTGATGATGGTTTGTCATGACTTTATTGGCAAGTTTTGCTAAAATGTTTTGATAGACTGATATAGTCGATTAAAACAAAAATGAGACAAAGCGACAGACCGCCGTGTTGCTCGCAGTAACATAAGAACGCTCACAACGTAAGTATCATTGCAATTTTAATCGACTATAGCGTAATGATAAAAGTGTAATAATAAAAAGTAGGAGAGTGCTAATGCCTTATGTATTTGCAATATTGGTGGTGGCGAATGCTGCCGTAATGGGTTATTTTTTGTTGGTTGACCGAAGTAACACAACCGATTATTCGGTGCAGCTTGCCAAATCTACCATCACCACGCCTGTCAGTTTTAGCAATAAAAGCGGTGATATTCCGCCGCAAATTGGCGAAAAGTGATATAGCTGTATCCTTTGTTTTATCGCTGATGTTCCGTTACTGAACATATCTTTTCATCACTTGCTCATGGCGTTTGTGTCATGAGTGCAGGCAAGGGAATGCGAATGATAACTCGTAGTCCTTGGTCGGCTTCGCTACTTATAATGACTTCGCCTTGGTGCAGTTTGGCAATGCGATTGACAATCGCCAGCCCCAGTCCACTGCCTTGAGTGGTGCGTGCGGTTTCGCCACGTTCAAAGGGCTGCATGATACGTTCAATCTGGTCGTACGCCACGCCATCACCTTCGTCTGTAATGCACAGCACGAGCGTTGTGCCGCTGGCTGATGTACTGTCGGTTTCGCTGTGATGATGGCTAGGCTCTTCGCTGATGTTGATATGAATGGGCGGTTTGCCATAGCGAATGGCATTGTTCACAAGATTGATGATAAGACGCTTAATCGACAGCGGACGCACAGGCACATCATGTGTGATGGCATTATGATACACAAAAGCGGTGTCATTAAACTGCACCATGATTTCACGGCATATGCCATCAAGGTTGGTCATACGCACCGCTTCATCAGAGCCATCTTTCATAAAAGAAATGAACTGCTCCAAGATTGCGTCCATGTCTTCAATGTCATAAATAAGCCCTTCTTTAAAAAATTCATCTGGCAACATCTCGGCGGTCAGTCGCATTCTGGTGAGCGGTGTACGCAGGTCATGAGAGATACCTGCCAGCATAATGGTGCGTTCTTTTTGGGCTTGGTTTAGGGTCGTGAATAAACTGTTAAAGGCGGTGTTCACTTTGCGAATTTCGCTAGGTCCTGTGGTGGTGGGCAAGGTGGTGGCATGACCAAGATTGATATAATCACCAGCGGCACGTTCTAGTCTTTTAAGTGGACGATTCAAAGCACGAATCAAGATTAATATCACCAGCAAAGTCAGAATAGGCAAGCCAAAAACAAACATCACCAGCAAGGCGGTGCTGTACTGCGAATAGTGCGTTACGGGTTCTTGTAGCCAGTATTCTGGGTGGTTGCTGTCTTGTAGCCACAGCTTTGGGGTGGGCTTGAATTTAAAATACACACTGACAGGTCTGCCAAGCTCGCTGCTGACTTCTTTTGCCAATATGTCTGTAAAAAATTCCACAAACAGCTTGTCCGCAACATCTGGGAACTCTTCTGTGCTGCGAACGACTTTGATGTGTGTGTGAGCGTCAATCCACTGCTGTACAGCGGGATTATCCGCCCAGTCATTGTGCATACTGTCAATGAGCTTGATTTCACTGACCAGATAGCTGGCGTGATTTTTGAGTTCTGGTAGGTACAAACTTCGCCAAAATAGCCAAATCGTTACCGCAATACTGGTAAATACAATAAAAATCACCGTCAGGACGGTTTGCCAAGTGTTAGAATGCAGGCGTTTTTTGAGCTTGGCGAGCATGAGTGTGGATTTGTTCATAAGCTATAGGTGAATATGGCGTGATTGCAGTGAGTGATGTGGGGTTTATTGTACGCTTGCTGGCTTGGAAGTGCAAATATAGTTGATTAAAATCGCAATGATACTTACGTTGTGGACGGCCTTATGTGCGACCACTGTGTAGCCGTAGAGTGGGTGTGAACCCACGTTTACTGGTGGGGGAACAAAGCACCCTACCAACAATCACGCATGGATATGTATCGGTTTTATTTTAATCAACTATATAATAGCCACCGCAAACGCCATTTGATTATTTGCAAATGTATTATGCACTGCTCACGCTTATTCGCCTTACTGGTTGAATTTTGCTCATGGTATCAAATTTTGACACGCTGTAACAAGACTTTTGTGAGAATTTGAATTTTTTGCTTTTAAGATGTAAAAAAAATTGCTATAATTAGCGACTTTTAATGGTTCTGCTTCGTCTTCGGCTCATCCTCAATCATGACAGTGGAATTATTACTATTCTTGCTAATCGTTCAATTTTTCTGACAAAAGAGAGTTATCATGGTTGTTATTCGTCTAGCCCGTGGCGGTTCAAAAAAGCGTCCTTTTTATCAAGTTGTTGTTGCTGACAAGCGTGCGGCTCGTGATGGTCGCCATATCGAAAAGATTGGCTTTTTTAACCCATTGGCACGTGGTCAAGAAGAGAGCTTTCGCTTAGACCTTGAATCATACAATGCGTGGGTTGCCAAAGGTGCACAGCCTTCTGAGCGTGTGGCAGATCTTGTAAAAGCTCAAGCCAAAAAACAAGCCGCTTAATTGAAGTACATGCCAAGCAGTCAATGGGCTGCTTGGTTTTTTTGTGTGCAAAAAAAAGTGCGTGCATATGCCAATGGCTTGTTTTGTGATAAACTTGGACTGACATCACTTGTACTTTTTAAACCGTCAAAAGGCATAAAATGACCCAACGTCTTAATACTGATGAACTTATTCATATAGCAACGCTCAAAAAACCTTATGGCATTAAGGGTTGGCTATGGGTGTTTAGCGAAACCGAAACACACGAAGACATATTCTTGATGAGTCCGTGGTACATAAAAACTGCGATGGGATTTCGTCTGCTGACGGTCAATCAATGGCGTAAGCAGGGACAGGGACTGGTGGCAACGTTTCAAGAAATTCCCAATCGCAATATTGCCGAAACCATGAACGGCACAACCATCTGGGTGCATAAGGACAATTTGCCGAGCTTGGCAGCAGACGAATATTACTGGTCGGATTTGGTAGGCATGAGCGTGGTGAATGCAGAAGGTGAAAACTTAGGCGTTATCAAAAATTTGTTTGAGACAGGGGCACACGACATTATGACGGTTGCCCCAACCAAAGACAGTGTGGACAGCGAAGAGCGTTTGATACCGTGGCATGATTCGACCGTGCTTGCGGTTGATAGGGCGGATAGGGTGGTGCGTGTGGCATGGCAGGCGGATTACTGACGTGTATTTTGCAGTCATTAGTATCATGCCTGAAATGTTCGTGAGTATCACCGAGCATGGCATTACAGGGCGTGCCATTCAAAGTGGGCGTGCGGTGTGCGAGCTTATCAATCCCCGTGATTTTACCACAGATAATTATCGGCGTATCGATGAACGTCCCTTTGGTGGTGGTGCTGGTATGGTGATGATGGCAGAGCCACTTGCCAAGGCGATTGAGTTTGCACAGGCACAGGCACAAGCACACGGCTGTCATCATTGTCCTGTGGTGTATCTGTCGCCACAAGGCAGGACATTGAATGAAACTCTGGTAAAGTCTTGCCTGCGGTTTGATGGCATGATTTTGTTGTGTGGGCGTTATGATGGGATTGATGAGCGTTTGATTGCACGGTATGTGGATATGGAGTTGTCCATTGGAGATTATGTGCTGACAGGGGGCGAGTTGCCTGCGATGGTGCTGATGGATAGCGTGATTCGTCGTCTGCCTAACGTGATGAATGATGATACTTCGGCGGTGGCGGATTCTTTTGTTGATGGGCTGCTGGACTATCCCCAGTATACCAAACCTATTGATTTTGCAGGAGCTGCTGTGCCTGCGGTATTGCTGTCAGGACATCATGCCAATATCGCCAAATGGCGTTTTTTAGCACAAGCAAAACGCACCAAAGCAAGGCGTGCAGATATGTGGCAGGCATTCACACCCAACAAACAACAAGCAAAATGGCTTAAGGAAGATGAGAGAGATTAGGGTGTGGGTGTGGTTTGGAAATTTTCACCAAGCCACATAGATAATAAAACAAGCCTTGCTCCAACCTGTCAAAACCTATGAGCTGTTATAAATACCAAGCCAAAAATTATTGCCAAGTAGGAGCTACTGATGGTAAATAACGCTACAAACGTAGAATGGTGTGTAAGCTACAAACCCTTAATTTACTCTCTATATGAAAATCCACAAAAACGCTCAGTGAACATAGAAAACAAGAACTCAATCGTTTTGTGAACTTCTGTAACATAGTTTGTGAACTTCTGTAA
>JAUNUB010000022.1:0-21292 GCA_030538375.1 Moraxella sp.
GCCATGAAGGGGATTGTGTTATAGGTTTGTATTGGTTTGGGGTTGAGTGCTATAAATATATCACAACCAGCGATAAGTGTGTATTTTTTATCTCTTACCATAACACCCCAAAAGCCAAAACTTTTGGGGTGCTTGTTATTGAGCTATTCTACACTTTTGTATAGTCAAATAAATTCATTTTAGGACGAGGAAAACGAGTGCAGATAGTACAAGTAGTACAGCAAGCGAGTTTGACGACGTACTAAATTGGATTTAAAAGACTGTAAAATACTCACAATGCAAAATACTCACAATTCCCTAAAACACATAAGCCGACAACGCCCCATTGCCAGCACGCACGGCATTGGCATGGGCATAATAGCGTGGCAAAATCCGCTCAGCAAAGTGCGTGGCTAGCGTAAGTTTATTGGTATAAAACTCGCCTGCCTTATCATATGCCGCTTTATCGTCTGCTGCTTTGTCATCTACCGCCTTGACAATCAAGCAGAACATATAAGCAAAGCTCACATAGCCTGCCGCCTGCAGATAATCTACCGCCACGCCATTGTATAGAGCAGGGTCTGTTTTGGCTTTTGCCAAGAGTTCGTCTGTGAGCGTTTTTAGGTCGCTGACCGCCTGCTGAGCAGCCGACTGAATGGCGTGAGCAGGCATACTCTCTAGCACATCTTCAATCTCTGCCAAGTAGGATTTTAATGCCGCACCATTGTCCTTAATCACCTTGCGAGCGATAAAGTCCAGTGCTTGAATGCCGTTCGTGCCTTCATAAATCTGCGAAATCCGCACATCACGGACAATCTGCTCCATGCCCCATTCTTTGATATAGCCATGTCCGCCAAAGCACTGCTGGCAATCTACTGCTGCTTCTAGTCCACGGTCGGTCAAGAACGCCTTGACAATCGGCGTAATCAAGGCAACCTTGGCACTGGCACGAGCCTTGTCGGTATCATCATCGCTAAACTTGGCAATGTCCAGCTCACGTGCGGCATACATGGCAAGGCAACGAGACGCTTCGGCGAATGTCTTGGCACTTAGCAACATACGCCGTACATCGCCATGATGAATGATGGGGTCGGCGGCTTTGTCGGGGGCTTGCACCCCTGTATCGCTACGCCCTTGGGTGCGGTCTTTGGTGTAGATGACGGCATTTTGATATGCCAGCTCCATCGCTCCCAAGCCCTGTAGCCCCATGGTAACACGCTCATAATTCATCATCACAAACATCGCCGCCAGCCCAGTATTCTCCTTGCCTAGCATGTAGCCTGTCGCCCCATCGAAGTTCATCACACACGTCGCCGATGCCTTGATACCCATCTTATGCTCAATCGAGCCTGCACTCACCGCATTACGCTCGCCCAAAGAGCCATCGGCATTCACCATGAATTTTGGCACAACAAACAGCGAAATCCCCTTAGAGCCTGCAGGTGCGTTGGGCGTTTTGGCAAGCACCAGATGAATGATGTTCTCGGTCAAATCATGCTCGCCCCCTGTGATAAAAATCTTCGTACCTGTGATGGCATAGCTGCCGTCCGCATTTGGCACAGCACGCGTCTTGATAATCCCCAAATCCGTACCCGAATGGGCTTCAGTCAAGCACATTGTGCCCGACCATTCGCCTGTGTAGAGTTTCGGCAGATAGGTGTTTTTTTGTTCGTCATCTGCCACTGCCAGCAGGGACAATGTCGCTCCCACGGTCAAGTTAGGATACAGCGAAAACGACTGGTTCGCCGAGAGCAACATCTCTTCGGTAAGCATGGTAACGGTCTTTGGCATACCTTGACCGCCGTAGTTCACATCACCGCCCAGCCCAATCCAGCCACTTTCGGCATATTGGCTGTACGCCTGCTTAAACCCTGCTGGCACACGCACCACGCCATCACCGTGATAGGTCGCACTTTCATCATCGCCCGATTGGTTAAGCGGCAACACCACTTCACTGGCAAATTTGCCCGCTTCTGCCAAAATCATGCTCACCGTGTCCATGTCCACATGTGCCAAAGCAGGCAAACTCTGCCACAACTTTTCTACATCAAACACGTCCTGCATGATAAAACGCATGTCGTCCAATGGGGCGGTATATTGTAATGTCATAATAAATTCCTTAGTCCTTAAAAATAATGCCAAAACCTTGGTAAGCAGACGTTCACAATGCTAACAATCCGCCGACAATTTACCAATTCGCCTTATAAAACCATAATTCACCACAAAGTGCAAGCAGCAATTTTGACTTGTAAGATTTGACTAATGGTTATTGTAACTCAATACAGCAAATCAATATACCAAAGTCGCATAACGATATTGCCAATTGTCAGTATTTATTCGCTGGCAAAACTTTTAAGATAGCACCATTCAAAAACACTGGAGTAACATCAATGAATACACCCACAACACCCCAAATATCGACAGCACAAGCCACCCAAAAAATCGCCATCGCTACCGTACTGGGATTATCCGCCCTACTCACCGCCTGTGGCAACAATAGCACCGACACAGGCAGCAACACCAGTGCTAATAATGTCGAAATCCTAAACGTCTCTTATGATGTGGCACGAGATTTTTATAAAGAGTACAATCCCTTATTTATCCAGCATTACAAAAACATCGACCCCAATGTCAATCTTGTCATCAAACAATCCCACGGCGGCTCTAGCAAGCAAGCCCTGTCTGTCAAAAATGGCTTGGCGGCAGATGTGGTTACCATGAACCAAGGCTCGGACGTTGAGCTGCTTGCCGACAGTCGGCTGGTGAATGCCAACTGGCGAAGTGCATTCAAAGAAAACGCCATTCCCTTTACCAGTGCTGTGGTGTTCTTGGTGCGTGATGGCAACCCAAAAAATATAGCCGACTGGGGCGACCTTGCCAAAGCAGGCACAGAAATCGTCATCGCCAACCCAAAGGTCTCTGGCAATGGGCGTTATGCGTTTTTGGGGGCGTATGGCTATGGCTTGCACACCTTTCACCAAGACAAAAAACAGACCCAAGACTTTGTAAAACAACTGCTTGGCAATGTCAAAGTCTTTGAAAATGGCGGACGTGCTGCCACCACTACCTTTGCTCAGCGGGGTATTGGCGATGTGCTCATCACCTTTGAAAACGAAGCCAATGTCATCAAAAACACACTTGGCAATGTCGCCATCGTTTATCCTAGCTATACCATCAACACCGAAAACCCTGTCGCCGTCGTGCAATCCGTGAGTGATAAAAAAGGCACAACCGCCATCGCCAACGAATACCTAAATTATCTGTACAGCGACACAGGACAAGAGCTGGCGGTTAAACTGTATCTGCGTCCTAGCAATGCCGAAATTCTTGCCAAACATGTGGATAAATTCCCAGTGATGACAACTTTTTTTGCAAACGATGTCTTTGGCGATTGGCAAAGTATCATGAACACTTATTTTAAAGAAGGGGCGATATACGACCAGCTTGCCATCAATGCCACAAATCAAAACAGTCCATAGAATATACAGCACATTCTCAAGATGAAATGTATAGTCGATTAAAATTGCAATGATACTTACGTTGCCAGCTCCCTTATGTACTACTTGTATACGGCAGTCTGTCGTGCTATCTCATTTTTATTTTAATCGACTATAACGATAGGTGCATTTATTGTACAGCTTAGGTATAATAGTGTAAATAGTTAAGGCGTGCCAGTTCAGACAAACAACTCATATAAACAACGCTTCACGTTTATGCTCTTTTGCAAAATTTTGCATAATGGAAGCTCGGCACGTCCTATCATGGCTTTTATACTCTGTACACTGGAATATCTGCATGTTTGCATTCACTCACGCCCAATCCCCTTTAAGAGACGCCATCACTCGTGCCTACCGACTTGATGAAACACAGGCTGTCAATACCCTAGCAAACACGATACAGCTTGATGACAGTGCCAACCAACGTATCGAGACCTTGGCAGCCAAGCTCATTGAACAGGTGCGTGCCAATCGTAGCAAGTCATCAGGCGTGGACGCACTTATGCACGAGTTTTCGTTATCCAGCGAAGAAGGGGTGGCACTCATGTGTCTTGCCGAAGCCCTATTACGCATTCCTGATAACGCCACACGAGACAAGCTCATCAAGGACAAGCTGGCTGATGGCGACTGGAAAAGTCATGTCGGTAATAGCCCATCGATGTTTGTCAATGCGGCGGCGTGGGGCTTGGTCTTGACTGGTAAACTCTCTGGTAATACCGATGACGACAGCCTAAGTGCTGCCTTAGCTCGTGTTATCCAAAAAGGCGGCGAACCGTTTATTCGTGGTGGGGTCAATTATGCCATGAAATTGCTTGGCAAGCAGTTTGTAACAGGGCAAACCATTGACGAAGCCCTATCAAACGGCAAAGTGCGTGAACAACTGGGCTATCGTTTTAGCTTTGATATGCTGGGCGAAGCGGCAATGACTGCAAAAGATGCCGACCGCTATTATCACGACTATGTCAATGCCATTCACGCCATTGGCAAAGACGCCGCTGGGGGCAATGTCTATGACAACAATGGCATATCCGTCAAGCTCTCCGCCATTCACCCCCGCTATGTACGCAGTCAGCATGAACGTGTGATGACAGAATTATTCCCCCGACTAAAAGCCCTGTACATGCTTGCCAAAGAATACAACATTGGGCTAAATATTGACGCAGAAGAAGCCAATCGCCTTGAGTTGTCGCTCGATTTGATAAAAAAACTGGTGGCAGACCCAGATTTGGCAGATTTTCATGGCATTGGCATTGTCGTGCAAGCCTATCAAAAACGCTGTCCTTATGTCATTGATTATCTTGTGGATTTGGCACGTCGCCACAACCAAAAACTGATGATTAGACTGGTTAAAGGGGCGTATTGGGACAGCGAGATTAAATGGGCACAAGTGGACGGCATAGATGGCTACCCTGTCTATACTCGCAAAGTGCATACCGATATTTCGTACATTGCCTGTGCCAAAAAACTGCTCACCGCCACCGATGTCATCTATCCACAATTTGCCACGCACAACGCCCAAAGTCTTGCCACGATTTATGAGTTGGGAGCTGGCAAAGACTATGAATTTCAATGCCTGCATGGTATGGGCGAGACCTTGTACGACCAAGTGGTAGGGGCTGATAATCTTGGCAAACAAGTGCGTATCTATGCCCCTGTTGGCACGCACAAGACTTTGCTGGCATATCTTGTGCGTCGCCTGCTCGAAAATGGGGCGAATTCGTCCTTTGTCAATCGTATCGTTGATGAAAACATTAGCATCAATGAACTGACACTCTCACCACTGACCGCACTTGCTCGCACCAAAGGCAATGCCAATCCACTCACTCCCATCGCCAGCAAGCTATATGGCGATACTCGCAAAAACTCGCTTGGGCTGGATTTGACCAATGAGCATGAATTACAACTCTTACAGAGCAACATGACCGCCGCCAGTCGCATTCTCTTTGAAGTAGCGTCATTGACCGACAACCCTGTCGCCCATATGCCTAGCCAACTCGTACTGAACCCCAGCGACCACAGTGATGTGGTAGGCAAGGCAAGTTTTATCAACCCTGAAAGTATCACCAGCGTGCTAAGCCGTGCCATCAACGCCCAAACGCACTGGCAGGCTACCACACCCAAGCAGCGTGGCGATATGCTGCGACGCTTTGCAGCACTTATGCAAGAACCCAGACGCATGGCACTGCTTATGATGGTCGCCGTGCGAGAAGCAGGCAAAACGCTCTCAAACGCCATCAGCGAAGTGCGAGAAGCAATCGATTTTTGTCGCTATTATGCCACCGAAGCCGAACGCCTAAACCTAAACCGTCCACTGGGTACAGTCGTAGCTATCAGTCCGTGGAATTTTCCCCTTGCCATCTTTGTCGGCGAAGTGGTGGCAGCACTTGCAGCTGGCAATACCGTGGTTGCAAAACCTGCCGAACAGACCAGTATCATCGCTCACTTGGCAGTTTCGTGGCTGCATGAAGCTGGCGTACCAACAGATGTGTTGCAACTTGTGCTGGGTGCTGGTGATGTGGGTGCTGCCTTGAGTGCTGACGCTCGCATTGATGGCGTGATATTTACAGGTTCTACCGATGTCGCCAAACGTATCAACACCACACTGTCTCACCGCCATGACAATCCTGTACTCATCGCCGAAACTGGCGGCATGAATGCCATGATTGTGGACAGCACCGCCCTAGCAGAACAAGTGTGTGCAGATGTGCTGGCTTCTGCCTTTGATTCTGCTGGACAACGCTGCTCTGCCCTACGCATTCTATGTATACAAGATGACGTGGCAGACCACATGATTGAGATGATTAAAGGGGCAATGGACGAACTTGTCGTCGACAATCCTGCACACTTGGCAACCGATGTCGGTCCTGTGATAGACAACGAAGCCAAAACCCGTCTATCAGCTCACATCAACGCCCTAAAGTCAACCAGCTCCTACCATGGAATTGTCATCAAAGACGGCATGATTATCGCACCCATCATCAAGCCAACCGTACCCATCATAACGACAACCAACCCCTACCATGAAATTGCCATCAAAAGCAAAGCACTCGACAGCACGTTTGTCGCACCCATCATGTTTGAGCTGCAAGACTTATCCGAACTTAAACAAGAAGTATTCGGTCCTGTGCTGCACGTTGTACGCTTTGCCGCTCACGAATTAGATGAGTTGATTGACAGCATTAATGCCAAGGGCTATGCACTCACGCATGGCATTCACAGCCGTATCGACAGCACCATCTCACACATTGCAAGCCGTATCAAGGCTGGCAATATCTATATCAATCGCAATATTGTCGGTGCGGTGGTGGGTGTGCAGCCATTCGGCGGTCATGGTCTGTCAGGCACAGGCCCTAAGGCAGGGGGATCGTTTTATCTACAACGCCTAAACCGCCTAGATACTTGGCATGTGCCTAGCGTGGATTATCCTGCCAAGCCCAATCAAGTCGCCTATAACAAGGTGCTTAGCGTTGCCATAGCCATGCTCGACAAAGACGCATACGATAAGCTGTACCATGATACACGGCTTGCTGTCGCAAATTCGCTGCTCCACGCACGCAGTATCTTGACGAGTGTAACAGGCGAGACCAACAGTATCACTTGGCATGCCCCTGTATCGGTATGGCTATACGGCGGCAATACATCAAGTGCAGCACACGCCTTGGCGGTATTGGCAGCCAATGACACCACGGTATTTGTCGAGAGCACTCACCCCTTGGCAAACTGGTCAGCCCTATTGCCAGACAAGCTCATCGTTGCCGATACCGACACCCTGCTCCAACAGACCGTCATCGTGGCATTGACTGCACTAAATGCCAAAGAACGCCTTGCCATCGCTAGCCAACATGGGGCAATTCGCCGTGTATTGAACATGACCCAAGGCTTTGATATGACACAGCTGTACCATGAGATTAGCCAAAGCTACAATACTACCGCTGCTGGGGGCAATGCCAGTCTTATGGCACAGGCTTAGGTGATTATTTAGGTGAATTATTTATCTGCTTATACGGTTGAATAATTCATCGCAAGGCAAAAACCGATGGTATAGTCAATTAAAATTGCAATGATACAGCGTTGACAGCTCCCTTATGTACTACTTGTACACGGCGGTCGCTGTCGCCTTGTCTCATTTTTATTTTAATCGACTATAAATAGCCGTGGCGTGGCTAAATTCATGTTATTGAAATGGTGGGCTAACGCCGCACCCTACCGCTAAATTCATGTCATTAAATGGTGAACGAATAAAACGCCCACCAACCATCACCCATAAACCATCGCCCACAAAAAAAGACGACTACTGCCGTCTTTTTTGTTTACTGTTCTTGCGGTTGTACTAAGACTACTTGGCTTCAAATACCAAAATCGCCCCTTTATTCTCAACCGTGCTGGTGGGCTGCACGTCCTTACCCATCAGCATGCCTGCGTCATCGGTTGCGACGTAGATTTTTTGGGTGTCGGGTGATACCAGTACCATGCGATAGCGGTTGTTGGTGCGAAATAGGCTGATGGCTTCACCTTGCACCTGCTTGCCATCAGCACTCAATGGCAATTGATACAGCGTGCCAGTTTTTACCCCTGTTACCAACAAAGAGTTCTGTAGGCTCTTGATTTTGCCGTCTTTGGGATAATAAGCAATGCTTGTGGTCGCTACCGTCGGCCAGCAAAGATAGCTCACTTCGCACTTTGCGTCCGTAAAGTCATATCCTGTAGGCACGGTGTAGAACGTCTTGGCAGGAAATACCAAATTGTCCGCCACAAAATCCAGCTCCTGCATCACAGGCACACTTGGGTGAGCGTCCACACCGATGTATACTGGCAATTTGGCACAATCTTCGGCGGCAGAATAATTGGCATAAGCATAGCCCATATTGTCCTGATACCCTGCGATATGCGGCCAGCCATAGTTGCCGCCTGCCTTGATAATATTAATCTCGTCATCTACCGCAGGGCCTTGGTCGGTGTTATACAAAGTGTCGCCCACATAGACCAATGCCTGTGGATTGCGGTGTCCGTAGGTGTAGATATGCGACTGCACGCCATTGATGACTGGGTTATCGCTGGGGATTGAGCCATCAAGATTCATACGGATAATTTTGCCTTGATACAGCCCAAAGTCCTTGTTTTTGACTGCGGTGGCTGTCGGGATTTTTTGGGCATTGATTTCTTTACAAGCATTGGCATATTGATTATGACCGTTATCGCCCAAGGTTAATAGCAGCTTGCCAGTTTTGTCAAACATTAGCCGTCCGCCATTATGGTCATTGCCTGCTGGCACTTTGTCGATGATGGTGCGTTCGTTCTTGAGCTTGCCAGTCTTATTGTCATAAGTCAGACGCACCACACGCCCAAAGTCAGATTTGTCCCTGCTGGTGGCGGCATAGGTATAATAGGCATACACAAAGTCTTGGTTCGTGCCTTTGCCAAAATTAGGGTGTGTGGTCAGCCCTAATACGCCTTGATGTACTGGCTCGGCAAATGCCTTATCAAAGGTATGCAATACTTTGGCTGCTCCAGTCTGCGGATTAATCTCAAGGATTTGTTTACCTTGGCGAGTGGTTGCCCAGATATTGCCATTCGCCCAAACCATCTCCCACACATTCGCCAAGCCATCTGCCAATACACTGGCTTTGAATTCGTCTTGATTCATATTCACGGTAGGATTGCTAACCTTTGCCATGGCAGGCACAGCATACAAGCCCAGCACGGCGACACTGACAGCACTAACGAGCAATGTTTTTTTCATGGGGTTTCCTTGATTGGAGAATGGATAAAAAGCATAAAGCGTGATTATAGATGTTTCGTTATTGAAAGATTTTCCATCTTAGCGAAACACTTTGCATAATAGCATGACTTAGTTTGCTGTAGCTTGTCGTGTCGTGTTGGTTTTGTAATCCTTAGCTAATCTCTTAGTAACAACAAACCCCCAAACTTATCGTTTAGGGGCTGATTGGATTTACACAGACTTTTGAATTCAAAGCCAAAACCACCTACACCACAGCCTGCTCTGCCTTAGCGTCAGACCCCTTTAAAATAGTATAAGCCGCCCCAGTAACCACGCTACCGATGGCGATTGCCACAAGATACAGCACAGGCTTGCTGATTGCCCCCGGAATGAGCATAACAAATACCCCACCATGCGGTGCAACCAGCTGATTGCCAAACAACGCAACCAAGCCGCCAGTTACCGCACCGCCAGCGATACAGCAGGGGATAACACGAGCAGGGTCTTTGGCGGCAAAAGGAATCGCCCCTTCAGAAATAAAGCACGCACCTAGCACCAGTGCCGCCTTGCCTGCACTGCGTTCGGTGTCGTTGAATTTTTTGGCAGCCACCAAAGTCGCCAGCCCCATGCCAATCGCAGGCACCATACCCCCTGCCATCGCAATCGCCATAGGCAAATAGGTCTGCGTGGTCAATAGTCCCACCGAAAACGCATAAGCCGCCTTGTTGATAGGTCCACCCAAATCCACACACATCATCGCCCCAATGACCAGCCCCATCAGCACCGCATTGGTTGTCCCCATGTTTTTTAAAAAGGTTTCCATAGCTGTCAAAAGGTATGCCACAGGCTCACCCACCACATAGAACATCACCAAGCCCACCACAAGGCTGCTTAGCAGTGGAATGATAAGAATGGGTTTTAGTGCTTCTAATGTGCTTGGCAATTTGAGCTGCTGCACCAAAAATTTTGCCGAAAAGCCTGCCAAAAACCCTGCCACGATACCGCCCAAAAAACCAGCCCCCATCTCGTTTGCCAAGATACCGCCAATCAAACCTGCCGCCAGCCCCGGTCTATCAGCAATCGAATAAGCGATATAACCTGCCAACATCGGCACCATCAGCCCAAACGCCGCCTTGCCTGTCGTCATCAGCATATCCGCCAGCGAACCATCAACTTCGAACGCCTTAATACCAAATACAAACGACAAAGCAATGAGCAAACCGCCAGCCACCACCATCGGCAACATATAAGACACGCCTGTCAATAAGTGCTTATAAATACTGGATTTTTCGCCATCTGTTGTGCTGGTATTCACCGCTATTGTCTTGGCACTCAAGGGCTGGGCGGTATTGATGGCATCGCTAAAGGCTTTGTTGGTTTGTTTAAGGGCAAAGCCTGTCTTGCAGCGATAGACTTTTTTGCCCACAAAACGCTCAGTATCCACTTCAATATCAGTCGCCAAAATTACAAAATCCGCCGCCGCAATGGCTTCACTGCTTAGAATATTTTTTGCCCCTACCGAACCCTGCGTCTCCACATCTATCTGATAGCCAAGTTTATCTGCCCCCATCTTGAGTGCGTCTGCCGCCATAAAGGTATGTGCCACACCTGTCGGACAAGCGGTAATGGCGACGAATTTTAGTGGCTTATCGGTCGTATCAGTTATATCAGTCGCATCAGTTGTGTTAGCGGCTACACTTGTGCTGCTTGTGCCAAGTGGTTGATTAAGCAGCCAATCCACCACATTGGCATTGGTGTGATACATATTTTGCAGGCTTGACACATCGGTATATACCGACTTGTCCGCCCATGTGGTTTTTGGGGCGGTTTTGGGAGCTGTATCAGCAAGCCACAGCACACGGTCGGCATGTGCCAGCTCACTGTGATTGGTGTTATCATGAATATCATCAATATACATCAGCTGTGCTGTGTGTCCAGCCGTATTGATGTCCTTTGTGAGTTTTTTGGCGACAATCAATGCGTCGATGTCTTGTCTTGGGTGAATAATTACAATTTTCATTACTGTATTTTCCGTTTATTTTTAATGCGGCTTAAAAACCCTTAAAATGCTTACCCTACAGGATTTTGCATGGCAATTTACATGGCAAAAGGCGGATACGCTTTAACGGTCACCTGCTCTTTTAACTGCTCTAGCCTATCTTCATTGGGTATGCCAAAGCCCACGATAGTTACCGCATGGGCGGACAAAGCCGTCGCCGTCGCCAAAATCTGCTCGTCGTCGTCCGCCCCAAGCAGTCCATGTATCATACCTGCCAGCAAAGTATCGCCAGCCCCTACCGTACTTGCCACGTCAACCTTGGGTGGCAAGGCGTGCAGGTTTTGCTTACCGAACCAATTCACCCCTTTTTCACCCATCGAGATGACGACATTGTCAATCTTGGCATTTAGGGTGTTTAGTAGTGCCTGCTGCTCTTCGGTGGTGTCTGCAGGCAGCCCAAAGGCACAAGACAGCTCTTCTTCGTTGGGTTTGATAAGCCAAGGATTGTGCGATACTGCTATTTTGAGTGCTGCACCACTCACATCTACCGCAAGGCGTGCATTTGTCTTGGCGAGCGTCAACAGCCTATCAAAGTCATCAAGCTCAAAACCGCTTGGCAAACTGCCTGCAATCACCGCGGCACTGGCAGCTGGCAGCAGTGTTTGCAGCTCATCAAAAAACCTTGCCTTGTCCGTTTCATTCACAGCAAAGCCTTGGCTGTTAATATCTGTGGTAAGCCCTGTATCATCAACCAGCTTCACATTGGTGCGAGTACTGCCGTTCACCATGACAAAACGATTGTCAAAAACGTGCTGATTGTTCTTACTCTCACAAAGTTTGATAAAAGGCTCGGCGTTGTCGCCCCCCAAAAACCCTGTTAGCAGCACATCATGCCCAAGCTCGTGCAGAATTTGGGCGACGTTCAGCCCTTTGCCAGCGGCGTTTATCTGCCCTGTGCCTGTACGATTTACCGCACCTATGTTTAAGTGCGATACACGAAAGGTCATATCCAGTGCAGGGTTCAGCGTAATACAAAGCACTGCCATCACCCTTCTCCTGCCAGCTCACGCACCGCCATCGCCGTGTCGCAATTCATTGCTTTGGTTGCCAGTGCTTGACAGTCGCTTAAATTCAAGGTACGGATTTGGGCTTTGAGCATGGCGATACTTGCCACCGATACGCTCAGCTCATCAACCCCAAGCCCCAACAGGATAGGCACGGCTGCACTGTCCGCCCCCAGCTCACCGCACACTCCCACCCACTTGCCATGCTTGTGTGCCGCCTTGATAGCCATATCAATCAGCCTTAATACACTAGGGTGCAAGCCATCTGCTTGATGGGACAGCACAGGGTGTCCACGGTCTATCGCCAGTACATACTGTGTCAAATCATTCGTACCGATACTAAAAAAATCCACCTGCTTGGCAAGCACGTCCGCCATCACCGCCGCCGATGGCACTTCAATCATGATACCCACTTGCAAATCTGGGTGCGGATACTGTATCAATATCTCGTCCAAAATCTCTCGTGCCGCTCGCCACTCTTCAATACGCCCCACCATCGGAAACATGATTCTAAGCGGTCTGCCCTTAGAAGCGATGAGCAGTGCTGTCAACTGGTCTCTTAGCAGTTTTGGCTTTTGTAGCGTCAAACGAATGCCACGCATACCCAAAAATGGGTTTTCATCAGGTATCATGGTTAAGTAAGGCAAAGGCTTATCACCGCCAATATCCAAGGTACGCACCACCAAAGGCTTGCCATCAAGTGCGTCAAACACCTGTTCATAATCCGCCACTTGTGCCTGTACATCAGGGCTTTTGGCATGTTTCATGAATACAAGCTCGGTACGCAGCAGCCCAACCCCTTCAGCCCCTGCCGCCACTGCATTTGCCGCCAGCCCCACATCGCCCAAATTAACCGCCACTTCCACCGCATGACCGTCTTGGGTGATGGCAGGATTCATTGCTTGCTCTTTTGCTTTGGCGAGCTTGACTTCATAGGCGGCTTTTTCGGTTACGCTTTTTTTAATCAGCTCATCATCAGGCGATACCACAAACCAGCCCTTGCTGGCATTAAGCAATACGGTGGCACGCTGCGGTATCTCAAGCACACTGGCTGACGCACCGACAATCGCAGGAATGCCAAGCGAACGAGCGACAATCGCACTGTGCGAACTTGCCCCACCAAATGCCGTGATGATACCTGCCACTTGCTCACTGTTAAGCTCTGCCACATCGCTTGGCAACAGGTCGTCTTTGATTAATACATAAGGTTCGCTAGGCAAATCCGCCATCGCCGTACCGCATAACGCCCCTAACACTCGTTGCCCCACATCTCGCAAATCTGCGGCTCTTTGTGCCAACAGTGGATTGTCCAAGGCTTCTTGTGCAATGGCGGTTTTTTCGATATAGCTGTGCCATGCCATCGGTGCGGACAGTCCTTCTGCAATACCGCCATCAACGCCCATCAGCAATTCTGGGTCATCAAGCATCATCATGTGTGCGGTAAATATCTGAGCGATAGCTTCACTTCTGGCATTGCCGATGGTCTGTGCCAAGTCCGCTTTTACCTTGTCCACTGCTGCGTGCAATGTAGCACGCTCTGCACTTGGGTCATCGGCTGTGGCAGGATAGCTAAAGCTCTGCTCCTGCACCACCACCGCACGCCCCACGCACAAGCCCTTTGACGCACCAATGCCTTGCATTTTTTTGCCGACAATCAGCGGCGTGTGGACAGCTGGGGTGTCCACTGTCTCATCTTCGGTAGCCGTGCTTTTTTTGATGGGCGTAACCGTCTCGCCAAGCCCTGCGTTAATCGCCGCCATGATGGCATTCATCACATCTGCCGCCCCTGCTATCGGCTCTACGATAATCTGCAGCTGCTGCCCATAGCCCACGCCCAAGGACAGCAGTTTTGTCAGACTTTTGGCACTGACCGCTTCACTGCCGTCTGTAGCTATCAACACCTGTCCATCAAAGGTCTTGGCAATCGTGCTAAGCTGTGTGGCAGGTCTTGCATGCAGACCATGACGATTTGCCAATATCGCTTCGCCCAGCTCCCAGCCCTTGTAGGCGTTGATGTCCAGTGCGTCCGCCAATGTTTGCTTGCTTATATTACTGGTGGGCGTATATTGCATAAGTGCGTCTAGCAATCGCCCCAATCGCTCTTCATCAACCTGCTCATTGTGTGCAATGACCGCCAGCAGTCGCACTGGCTCGCCTTGATACACCGTACTGCCTGCAATCAACGCCACCGCCGAAGTACGCACGGCATGACTGCCACTGATACAGTACACGCCTTTGGTCAATTGGGTCAGTTTTTGGGTGTGCAATCCGCCCAAAAACCCTATCTCTACCGCCCCAGCCTGTTTAAGCAGCTCACTGCCAGCGAATAACAGCTGCTCAATATCCCCTTGTTGATTGACACTGATGAGTTTTTTTGACAACAGCAGGCTTTTTGTTTGGCTGGATTGGGTAGATGTAGATGTTGGTGCTTGATTGGTCAAAATCGCCACGATGTCATCGGCTGTCTTGGCTTGCTTTAGCCTGTCCATCACCCCATCATCACCAAGCACCTGCGTCAAGGCTCGCAGCACCTGCAAATGCTCATCACTCTTGGCAGCAATACCCACCGCCAAATAGACCACTTCGTCATCATCGCCCCACGCCACGCCATCAGCAAAATGCACCAATGCCACACCAGTTTTTTGAATACTGTCCTTATAAACAGGCGTACCATGCGGAATGGCAATACCCTGCCCTAGATAGGTTGTCGCTTGGGATTCACGTTCTGCCAGTCCATTTATATAATCCATCTGCGTCAAGCCAAGCTCATGCAATGCCATGCCCACGACTTGCAAGGCTTCTGATTTGTCATGAGCGACCGCACCCATACGCACCGCTTGTTGGTTGATATAATTCATTATATTTCCTTGATTTAAATCAAATTTATTAAGATAAGCCAAACCGCATAAGCAGCACCGTCAAGCAAAACTGAACAATCATTCGCCCAAATTTAAAAGCCTACTTTAACCCAAAATAGGCTTAAAAATTGCAAAGCCAAGCAAGCACCCCACCGCCACCGCTGCCACAAATATCCCTGCTTTGGCAGCAGGTTTGCCTTGGTTTTTGCGTGCTTTTATCATAGCCGAGATTGCCACGATTAACAGTATAATTTTGGCAATCGCCCAATGCTGCACACCTGCCGCCTGCCACAATGGATACAGTAACACAAGACCAGTAGCCACCACCAGCAGGTATACCACATGGCTTGTGATGAATAACGCCCTATTGGCAGGCTTGTCGGTCAAAATACGATAACTGCTTAGCATAAATAACGCCAATGTAACAGCCATCATCAATAAATGAAAATGCTTCATAACTTATCTTTATGATAAAAAATAGCTAATTTTATCATAACTTGACACACAAAAAACACTTATCAACCCAAAAATCAAGTAGGACAACAGAAATATTTTTGACACAAAGTGATATAGATTAAGTACAGTCGATTAAAATAAGAATAAGACAAGGCGATAGCGACCGCCGTGTAGCCGTAGCGTGTGGCGTAAGCCCACGTAATTAAAACGGTGGGGGAACAAAGCATCTTACCAACCACCATAAATTTTAGGTTTTATGCCATCACCGGAAATACGTCATTTATTTTTGCAATCCTACTACATTCCGTCCACAAAAAACACCCTTGAAAATATCAAGGGTGTAAACTGGCTAAGTCCAGCTATTTAAACAAACGTGGGTTCGCACTCAAGTTGTATTTTGGGTAATTTTGGGCTTGCCACACTCTTATAGTTAAGATTAAGCAAACAGCAACCGTACCATCGTATTGATACGCTCAATATCCTTTTGACTGTGTGCGTGTTGGGCGAGTAGCTCCACCACGTCCATATCTAGCCTACCAATTAACTCGTAGGATAGCTTGTCGCGTGTTTGTTTAGCTGTTTGTAGTTTGGTAATCATAGAGTGCTTGACAACTGGTGCGTTATCAAAATCAAAGTCATCAAAGTAATTGTTTTCTGCGATAGATGTTGTCATGTTTTTTCTCCGCTTTCATTGCTGTGATAATTCGGTATGCTGTGTGTCGCTCTGTCCAAGCCACCAATAATAAACGCCCTTGGTCACTCATACCAATCGTAATAAATCTTTGCTCATCATCATGAAATCTGTTATCCAAAAAAGTGACTTCATGCTCATCAAAGAACACCGTACAGGCTTCAAAAAAATTCACGCCATGTTTTTTGGTACTCAGCGTATTTTTGTCATCACCCCATTCAAAAGGCACACCAATAGCGTGTATTGCACCATTGACATCATCTTATTCCACACACCTAATACACCCCCATTGTAACACATTCGCCACCACAAAAAACACCCTTGATATAACGTCAAGGGTGTAAACTGGCTAAGTCCAGCTTATTTAAATAAACATGAGTTCGCACTCAAGTTGTGTTTTGGGTAATTTTGGGGCTTGCCACACCACACCTAAAACACCTTAACCAAAGCTGGGTATAGGCTCATTTTTTTATCAGAAGTCATGAATGTCAAGTGATGCACCATGCTTTGTGCAATCAGCATTCTATCAAAAGGGTCTTTATGATTGGCTATCGCAGGCAGTGTATTGACTGCTAATATTGCTTGTTCGTCAATTTCTAACCACTGAAAACCTGTTTGTTTAGAAAACTTTAGCAAGTCAGTCAGATTAATGTCAATCTTGCCAAGAGATTGTTTGATGGCGATTTCCCATAGACTGGCATGACTAACAAAAACATCTGTAACTTGGCTTTGCACCAATTCAACCAATGCTTTGGGTAATCTTGGGTCATTGGCTTGCCACCAAATCAACATGTGTGTATCTAGCAATAATTTCATACCAATGCAACTACACGCCATCGCTCAAAGTATTGTCATTCAGGCAGGTAAATAACTCATCGAGCGGCTCATCAAAATCCTTGGCAAGGGTGATTTGACCTGTCATCAGACCTACTGGAAACCGTGGTTCGTGACGTACAGCTGACTTGGCTATACTTTTGGCTGTATCAGCTTCATGAATTTGTTTGTTCAAGAACTCCGAAACCAAATGCGAAAGACCCAGCTCATCAAACACACCAAGCGTCTTGGCTCGGAATACCAACTCGTCTGACAGCTGCAATGTAAGTGTTGTCATGATGCCACCTGTTAAAAATACCTATCTCTCTCCATTGTAACACATTTACCCCCACAAAAAACACCCTTGAAAATATCAAGGGTGTAAACTGGCTAAGTCCAGCCATTTAAACAAACGTGGGTTCGAATTCAAGTTGTGTTTTGGGTAATTTTGGGCTGTGCGTGCTACAACTTTACTTTAACCAAGCGGTGATAATCACACCCAGCAAAGTCATCACGCTCACAAAAATGCTGATACGCATATTTCTCTCTATCTGCCGTCTTTCGGCTTCCATCTTGGCGATACGAGCCATACGTTCTTCACGGTCAGCTTCTAGCTGAGTATAAAAACGCTCACGTTCTTGCTCACGCTCCAGCTCAAAGCGTTTTTTCTCTTCTTCACGCTCTAGTTCGTAGCGTTTTTTCTCTTCTTCATCTTTTTTGCGTTGCTCTTCACGTTCTAGTTCGTAGCGTCGTCTGTTTTCTTCGTCTTGCTTACGCTCTTGCTCATGACGCTTGCGGTCTAGCTCAATGTCGCTAAATATTTTTGCAATGCTAATAGCCATAGTAATCTTCTCCAACTCTTCAGGGCTTAGATTGGTAATATCATCTAAATCCAAATTCATATCTCACCCCATGCTTAAATACACCCCCATTGTAACACACTTGCCGTCATAAAAAACACCCTTGATATAACGTCAAGGGTGTTTGGGTGGAGTGAGTTAGATTGTTGAGATGGGTTAGATGATTTGGATACCATTTTGGATAAAGATTAGGCTGGTATCATCGTTGCCGTCCCAGTAGCCTGTATAGCCTGCTGGGGTTGTTCCAGTGTACTGCTTGAAGTCGCCTAGGTTTGGCTGACCATTCCAAGTAGTACCATTTGCACCCAAGTCCACTTTGTCATCACTATCGCCTTTGACAAATAGTGCGGTATAACTTACACCATCTATCAATGTCGAAGTATTACCGTTGGCGATAACGTCAGATATTCTCACACTTAGTGTATCCTTACCTGATTGGCTAAGATCAATCTCTTCGAAGTTCTTGATATACTGCATGTCTTGGATACGGTCTTCAACACCACGCAGATTATCATTGACATCTGTCATGGTTTTGGTATTAATCACCAAGCGATCATAGCCATCACCACCATCAGCCAGAGAACTGCCGCCATAGACTACGCCATACATCTCTAGGTAGTCATCACCTGTACCCATGTATAGCTTTGAGCCATCAGCAATAGAGCGATCTGTACCAAATATATTATTGTTCAAGACTACTCTATCATCATCAGCACCCATATCCAAATAAGCTCCACCTCTTATATATTCAATAGAAGCAAAATCATTACCTGCACCCATCAGAACTTTTGGTGGCGTGTATAAATTACTCACAGAAAGCCCACCATTAGTAAGTGCGAGTGTATCATCACCATTACCAAAATCAATGTCGGCTCCAGGACCCCATATATAACCATTCGAAGTAAATCCTGTCGCATAGATAATATCATTACCCGAAGTTAATTTATTTCTTAGCATATCGAGCGTAGAGTCGCTATCAACCCCCATGTTACCGAATGCGGTAAATGAGTACGGTACTGCGTCAGCCACATTGCCTGCAATATCCGTCGCTGTAAGTTTAACTTCTATCGTACTGCCTTTGGTGTAGCTGTTTGCTTGACCAAGATTAACTTTGAGTTTGCCATCAGCGTCAGCTGTGCCAGCTGTAACACCACTTGTTGCACCAGTAATGGCAACGCTGGCATTAGCTTCTGTGGTCGCAGTTAGCTCAAAGTTGCCATTCACCAAATTCACCAAGCTGTGAGAGATGTCAGGATCAACCGTATCATACTTTACCGTCAAGGGGGCGGAAATCTTTAATTGATTAATATCATCTTCCCCAGTAACAGTATCTTTCGTAACCGTAACTTGACGGACGACAACATTGTACTCAACACCCTGCTGAGCGGTATTTTCAGGTAGTGTAAAGCTGCCTGTACCCTGCATATTACTGTTCTGTGGATCGCTCCAAGTCGTACCACCGTCAGTACTGTACTGCCATTTGATCATATTGGTATCCGCAGCTTTCATTAGACCTGAGACTTTGACATTACCTTGGTTGGTGATACCATCAGAGCTAGTGCCAGCCGTGCCAGCTCCTACGCTATCCGTCTCAAGAACAACGATAATTTTGCCAGCGTCCTTAATATCCACATCTTTATCTGTGTATGTGCCTGAAATAGGCTTATTGTCACAATCGTAGCATTTAAAAAAAAACAAATAAACGCCCAGCTGTTCAGTGTTTTCAGTTATACCATCATCTATAATTGGGACGGAGAACGTAAACGTTGTTACACCCTTAGGCACTGTGATGATAAAGTTGCGACCAGCATAACTATCATTGCTCGCATTCATAGCTTCATCAACCCTCATGGTTACGCCAACTCCTTCCGCAATTGTTGGCTCACCTCTATCTCCATTTTTATTCTCACCAACTGCTGAATAAAAATGCACTCCCACATCACCACCGTTGTCATTAGTCATGGTAACAACGAATGTCGCATTAGTGCCTTCTTCAAACTCAGTTTCATTCTCGACTTGCTTAATCACCGCACGCCCTGCCAAGGTTTGTGTCTCGGCTGGATTGCCTACAGCGTCTTTGGCGATGGCAGTGGTCTCTTGAGCGGTGTCGATGTTTGCCACATTGATGGTTACTGTGCCGTTTTCAGCAACACTAAAGCCAGTAGGGGTTGTCGCTCCAGCTTTGACCGCCCAGTTACCGTTTTCAGCCTTGACGATGGTAACGGTTTGTTCGGCACCTGTGTTGTCCGTGTAGCTGACGTCTATGGTAGCGGTGTCGTCATCGGTCTTGGTTGATGGTTTGATGGTAACATCGCCAGTCTTCTCTAGCACCACAGTTGGGACTGCTGGCGGTGTGGTGTCAATGAGACCTGTGTTGTCGCTGACTGGTGTACCCAGTTGTGTTGGTATGGTCTCGTTAATCGTTGTCGCATCTACAATGACCGCAGAGACACCATATTTGCCATCAGCCAATGTTGTCTTGGTTGGGGTGGCCTCCCATGTGCCATCAGCCTTGACATCGGCAAATACCACTTCTGTAGCACCCTTGCTGTCGGTGAATGTTACCATTACTTTGGTATTTGGTGTTGCTTTCTCACCTGTAACGGTTGGAGTGTTGTCCTTGGTCTCGGCGACATCAGCCGTGCTCGCCACTGCGTCAGGCAGGGTAATCTCGCCTGCGGTAACGACAGAGCCAGCAACTGCAGGTGTACCAGTTACTGTATTACCAGCTGGGTCTTTGGCAACCACGGTTACATCACTGGTGTCTTTGACTTGGTCAGCCGCAATGGTGGCGGTGTCGCCTGTTGGGTTGGCAATCACCGCAGTGTTGTCACTTGTCCAGCCGTTATCGCCTTTGGTTAGGGTAACAGTAACAGGAGTTTGCTCAGCGCCATCTTTGTCTTCAGGGGTTACAGTCACTTCAACGGTGTCGCCTGTTTTTGCGTCAGTTGGTAGAGCTACGCTGACGGTGCCATCACCATTGGTGGCAGCGGTTGCTACTGGGGCGGCTGGGGCGGTGTTATCCACAACCACATCAGTCAAGCTGGCTTTGGTTTCCACGCCATTTTTGGTGGTGGTTACTTCAACATTGCTGTATTCACCATCTGCTAAGGTGTATTTGCCATCAGTAAGCGTCAAGGTAACTTTGCTACCATCTTTCTTCGTGGCAACAACCGATGAGATTTCACCATCTTTCTTGTCGATGTTAAGCTCACCATTTTGGGTAATCTTGTCTGAATTAGAAACCCCAGTGTCATTCGCCAAGGCAATGGTAGGCTCAGTTGCACCGACAGGAGCAGGTGCAACTGCAGGTGTACCAGTTACTGTATTACCAGCTGGGTCTTTGGCAACCACGG
>JAUNUB010000022.1:21392-21998 GCA_030538375.1 Moraxella sp.
CGCTGACGGTGCCATCACCATTGGTGGCAGCGGTTGCTACTGGGGCGGCTGGGGCTTTGGTGTCAACAACCGCCGTACCCTCGGTCGGCAGCGATGTATTGCCCTTGTTGTCGGTAATGGTGGCGACAATATTTAATGTTTCGCCATCGGCAGGGACATCAACTTTAACAATCGCTTCTTTGGCGGTGATTTGTGCGTCGGTCAAGGTGATGGTTTCGCCATTTACTGTCAGTGTATCGCCTGCTTTGGCGTCTGTTGGCAAGCCAATCTTGACATCTGTTTTGCCGTCTACGCCTTTTTCGGCAGCATTCACCCACGCATCGCCATCTGTACCAATGGTTACACTGGTAGGAGCAAGGGCAACAGTATCTCCTACAACAGGCGTTTTAGGGCTTTCATTGCCTGCGATGTCTGTGGCAGTTACTGGGTACTCTACGCCATTTTTGAGTGCTGGGCTGATGACCACTTCAAAAGTACCGTCAGGATTGACAACAGCCGTACCGATGACATTCGTATCGGGGTTGCTATTGTCTGGGTCTCTAACTTTGATGGTTGACCCTGCTTCTGCTGTACCTTTGATGGTGGTGCTGTCAGGTGTGCCATCTT
>JAUNUB010000163.1 GCA_030538375.1 Moraxella sp.
ATGTTCATTGCAGTATTTTCCTATGATGCTGTAGATAATGATAGGGTGTATTGCAGATTACCTGACGCAACGGAAGAGTTGGTTAAGACCAAGCAAAAAAGCAAAGGTGTTAATTGGTAGATTAAAAGACGGAAGTAAAATACCTTACCTATTGTAACCTTGCGGTGCTTGTGCTTGGTTTGGTGTTGTTACTTCCGTTTCAGTCTTTGGGGGCGGTAATTGCTCCCCATTGGCATAATTTGGCAAGCTCTCGGCAAGCCTTGTTAAGGCAGCTTCTGCTTTTTGTGGGCTATTAGCGTATCTAATGGGTAAATTCTCACGCCATTTTTGTACACTAGCAATGGTCTTATCACTCATATTAGGATAGGCGGCTTTTAAGACGACTGGGTCAAGCTGGTTTTTGTCTAGCACGGCTATTTTTGTTTGTTGCGGTGTTTGTGCCACAATCTTATCGGTTGTGATTTGACTGGTTTGTATATTGCTTAGCTGGGCTTTGATTTGTCTTTTAAACTCATCAATACCCTTATCCACATATACATCATTCCAATCTTTACCTTTGTCGTTAGGCTCAAAACTCGGTACAAGGACATAAGCGTTACTAATTTTGTCAGTTACTTGCTTGGCATTTACCAGTCCCGCATTACCTTTTGTCTTGCCTGTTTGTGGGTTGATTTCATGCTGTTTTTGATGGTCGTTGTCAGCAGCGATATAAATACGGCTATCAGGGTATTTTTGGCGTAGCTGTTCAGCGACATTAAGCAGTCCACCTTTACCAAATGCAACCACCACAGTAGGCTTGTCGGCTTTGGTGTGTTCGTGTAACGTCGCCCCTGTTGCATAGCCTTCAGATATGATGATGGGCTTGCCATTTTCGATAGCTCCCATTTTTGTCATCAGTCCTTGCTTGTCAGCACCTTTTAAGGCGTATTTTGCCCCATTGTAGGCAACGGTTTCAAATGCTCTTAACTCACCATCTGTATTATACTGCGGTATCGCAAGATTGCCACGTTGTAGTATCAGCTTGTTATCAGGGTTATGCTCTCGCATATATGTTGCCTGTTTTGGCGTGTTGGCAATAGCAATGTAAGGCTCAAGCTCTTTTGGTAATTTACTACTATCAGGGATAATCCGTACCACGTCATTAGCGGTTACTTGCTTGCGTGCCAAATAATTTTGATTGGCTGGTGCAATAGGGCATACTGTCATGAGTGTCTTACAGTGCTGTGCGGTCAAATCAGCTTGAGCTTTTTTGATTTTATCAACTTCTTGCACCTTTTGTGTCGTCTTGCTGTCTATGATTGTGGACGGCTTGATTGTACTTTGTGGATTTTGTGCTTCAGCGGCTGCGGTTATCCCATTTGCTTGATTAACCCTATCAATCATTTTTAAGACTTCTAAGTGTTCTTTTGGATACTTCCATTCTTCAGGAGCGTTGCCCCTAGAAAAATTGGTAATGCGTGCAAACGGTACACCGCCTTGATTGGCATAGGCATGATACATCACGTTTTTGTCTTGTGAGCCGTCATTAGATAGGCGGTGCGGTCTGTCATCAAATATTGGGTGTCCTGCACCTACTGTAATACCTTGAGCTTCCAAATGCTCTTTTAGGGCAGCTTCTGCACTAGGCACATAAGGCGGATTTTGCCACGCCTTAAACTTATCTAAATCACTACCAGCTGGAGCATACCACGCCATATTTTCTTTATCCCACTTCGCCCCTAGCTTGGCGGCTGCGTCCTTGTCTTCGTAAGGAACGTATAGGTAGGTTTTTGGTGTAGATAAATTTTGGTTTTTTTCTTGTTGCCTATTGTATTCTTGGGCGTTTTTTACTATAATATCTATTAAAGCCCTATTGAGCCGGTCAGTCTTCGCTTCATACTGTAAGTCGTTGGCTACCATTTCTGGAATAGGGCTTTTTTCATTATCAATTTCTATCGCTTCTACTGAATAAATTCTATTGCCATCTCTAGCAAACTCTTGCACAGTTAATTTTGCTAAATAGACTTCATCACCTATTCTTAATGGTGCTATAGCTCTATGAATGGCGTTCATATTTACATCATTATTTTTGTGTTTAGTCTGCCACCCAAAAACTGAATTTTCAAATAGCTTATCTATATTGGCTGCTGCTATTAAATGGGTATGAACATTAACAGATTTTTCATGTGCCTTACCACTTAGCATTTTATCAAGTGAGTTCCTTGAAATAGTGGCAACTACACCATCATGTCTACAAATTAAATCTTTACCCACAAACTCCTTGGCAATCTCTCTTACTTCATCAAAACTTTTAGCTGTACGTTCGGTTTTTGCACCGTCAAAGTTCTTACCTATCGTTTGTAGATAAGCGGTATCTTGTGGGCGTAAGACTTCTTGGCTTAATTTTTGTTCGTCTCGCCATCTATCAAATTTATTTAAATCTACGCCTTTTGGCACATACCAAGTGCTGTTAGCTTTATCCCACTTCGCCCCTAGTGCTTTAGCTTCATTCTTTTCTTTGTAAGGTACATTGATGGGGGTGTTTTCTGTAGTGATTAGTGGTTCTTTGTCAGATTGTGTCTGTGTTTGCACTGTTTCGGCTAGTGTTTCTGTTTCAATTACTTTTTCTCTACCCCAATCCAGCACATATTTTGAAATTTTATCAGCGTCTTTGACAGCTTCAATGATGGTTTTTGGCTCGTCTTCCAGTAGTTTCACCCAGCTTTGTAAATAGGCGACGTGGTGTGTTGGGTCATGTCCTATTTGTAGTTCTTGACCTATCAGCATGGACGCTATGCTCTTTGGCATCGTGAGCAAACCAGCGATTATGACAGCCTTGTTATTCACCACTGGTTAATGCTCATCAACAAAACAAGCATTTAAAATCCAGCATATAAGCCCCATTTATAGCCCATTCACTAATCGGAGAAATGCAATGAAACAAGTCGCCAATGTACACACCGCCC
>JAUNUB010000164.1 GCA_030538375.1 Moraxella sp.
AGCCACATTCTGCTTTAATCAAAAAAGATGATTTGGGCAAAACTCGAACCTTAACCCCTTTTGAGTGGTTGGAGGTTTATTTTAGGTAAGGTGTGGATAGCGGTTGAGATTTTTACGTCTCATTATTCCACAAACCATCATATTTGTGTTTTTGTCCATCATTTATTATCTACTGATAAACAAGCCTTTATCCGCCTTGTTATTTGTCAAATATACACCCTACTTTTGATACAAAACCAAAAACCGCCAAATGATTTGACGGTTTTTAAAAGCGGACAATAGCACTCTTCTTAGTTTAGGCTATTTAGTCTACGCTATCCGCATTACATTGTACAGTGCGGCGTTCGCCATAATAACTGCTATCAATAGCTTTCACCGTCATTGTATTTTTACCCACTCCTTCAACTTGATATTGGACATTTACTCTATCACAACTAAAAAAACCACAACTTTTACGGCTAAGGTGTACTAATTCGCCAATGTAACGTTGTTTGCAGACCAGTGGGTTTTCCCTTTCTTTTCTAGCTCGCTCTGCTGCAGCGGCTTTTGCTTTTGCTTCTTCGGCTTCTGCTTGTCTTTTTTGCTCCAATTGCTCTTTTTGTAGCGTTTGTGCTACATTATCGCCTTTGTCTGTTCTTCTTTTATCCAAAAGGGCTTTGTATTCATTAATTCCTAAAGATTCGGTTGTTCGTACGGCACGCACATTACCTGCACCACCAGAGGGACACGGATCTATCTTACCATGGCTAAAGTTCATGCCATATTCCTTTATCTTATTATAGCTAGAATGGCAATAATAGGGGCTCTCATTGGTTCTTGGTACATGGCTATTACTGCTTGATGTTAGATAAAGGTTATAAGACCCATCTCTCAGTCTTGCTCCAGGGTTAGGCATGTTAGGAAATATTTGATTATCCACTGCAAGTTGCCATTGATTGGGCTCACGATCACCAACACAGCCGTCCAATACAGTAATGTCTCCTGAAAATGGTGCACTAGGTATCTTGGTCGTATACTCAAAACCATTTTTACATTGCACTAATGTGTTGAATTGCAAAATAGTTGGTAACTGCCAATCACTATAACCGCCCAGTCGATGTGTCTTTAGCTGGGCTTGAGCTTCGCTCAATGTGAAACTTTTTGGTTCTCCAGTGCAGGTTGTGCCATTCCATGTTTGCCCCAAGCTACATCTGTCCCAAATCAAACCTGTATTTGGGTCTTGTCACATGCCTTTAGGCATCAGTATCTCATTGGCTGCTTTATAGTCAGCACTGGCAACCTGCACTACCCCCCCCCCAATAATACCAAAGCAACTGCTTTGATAATCAAATTTTGCGTTAAAGTTTTCATAAAACAATCCTTAATTAAAGTGAAAAAGTTTGTTTACAGCAAGTTACATTTATACAAAACTTTATGCAGTTTTGCAAGAAAAATGTTGTAAATTTACAAAAAAATATCGTGGTTGGTGATTTTTGAAAACTACATTTGCTTAAAAAATAAGCAATTTTAGGGAGAATGTGTATAAATAACATTGCGAACACAGACAAAAACCCTTTATAATGCCCATTTACCCAAAATTTCAGGACTTTTTTAAATGTCAAGCCAACAACCCACCCCCATCATCTCCCCACAAGGCACAGCAAAAGTCGGCATCATCATGGGCAGTCAGTCCGACTGGGCAACCATGAGCGAAACGGCACGGCTATTAAGCGACTTTGGTGTACCGTTCATGTGCGAAGTGGTGTCGGCACATCGCACGCCTGATAAGCTATTTGACTTTGCCAAATCTGCCAAGGCTCGTGGGCTACACATCATCATCGCAGGGGCAGGTGGGGCGGCTCACTTGGCAGGCATGTGTGCCAGTCAAACGCCTTTGCCTGTGCTGGGTGTGCCTGTCAAATCCAGTACGCTAAGCGGTTGGGACAGCCTGCTATCCATGGTACAAATGCCAAAAGGCGTGGCGGTCGGTACGCTTGCCATCGGTACAGCTGGGGCGTTCAATGCAGGTCTGCTCGCTGTGCAAATGCTTGCGGTGCATGATGATGAGCTTAGCACCAAGCTGGATAATTTTCGCCACACCCAAACCCAAAGCGTGCTGGACAATCCAATTCCGGGGCAATTGGGCTAAGCGTTGGGCGAGATGACAGAAATCCTACCTTATCCGATTGAGCTGTATACCCCAAAACAGAACAGCCTACTGTCCATCATTTCAGGGCTGGTGGCAATTGGCGGTGGGGCGTGGTTTTATTCGTTATGGCTTAGTGGTAAAGCTGACGCATTGCTTATCGTGCTATCGCTGTTGTTGGCAGGGTTTGGGATTACCATTGTTTGTGTGGGGCTGTATTTTTTGACGCACAATGTGCCTGTGATTATTATTCATCATCACGGCATCAAGGCACTTTCCCCTTTGAGCAGGGGCTTTAAACAAATCATACTTTGGCAAGATATTAAAAATCTTGAGCTATTTTCCCGCACCTATAAAGGGGCGGTGCAATACCAGCTTGTTATCACCAAACATGACGGTAAATTGCTTCGCCTACCTATTAGAAAAAAAATTTATCAGCCCTATCATCAATCACTGAATGAACGAGAGATTTTTCAGATGATTGAGCAGTCATTTCAAGGTAAGCCCGTTCAGTACAAAGCCATTCGTATGACAGTTGATGAACATTACGATATGCAACACTGGAAGATGATGGCGGTGATTGGTGGTCTAATTCTGATTATGCTACTCATCGGCAATCTCATGGGCTAGCCAATCACTCAAAACCCATCACACAAAAACCCATCGCACCTTGACAATGCTCGCAAGGTTGCTCAAGTGTGATAAATCCATCAATCCGTGTATGGACGTGGGTTTGTCTGTATGATGGTTTTTCTAACGTGGACGCACTCACGCCGCGGTTTTTTTCTTTGATTGG
>JAUNUB010000023.1 GCA_030538375.1 Moraxella sp.
TTGTTTGTGGATTGGGTTTGTTGAAGTGTGCCAATCATCTTATTTTGTAAAAATAAACTAACTTCGTCAAGCCTACCTGCTTGCACTATCTGCACTGGCTTTGTTTGTTATTTGTGTTTTGGGCTAGGTATTATAAATTATAAAAATATAAACCATAATTGCTATAAATGGCATATTTTTGGTGTAAGAATATGTTACAATTCAACCTTGTTGTTATTTTGTTACTGATTACCCAAAGCCTAAGAGAGATGTTATGAATATCGCCACGTTACAAAATATAGACCTAGCAGGCAAGACGGTGCTGATTCGTGAAGATTTGAACGTACCCATCAAGGACGGCAAAATCAGCAGCGACGCACGACTCAAGGCGGCTTTGCCCACTATCCAAAGTGCCTTGGCTGCTGGGGCTGGGGTGATTGTGTGTTCGCATTTGGGTCGCCCTACAGAAGGGGTGTACGAAGACAAATATTCTTTGAAACCTGTGGCGGAATATTTGAGTGAACAACTGCATATGAATGTGGGCTTTGTGCAAGATTATTTAACCTGTGCCGTTGAAATTAAGGCAGGCGAGCTGCTGCTGCTGGAGAATGTTCGCTTTAATCACGGCGAAAAAAAGAACAGCGATGAGCTGTCGAACATCTATGCGAGTATGGCAGACGTGTTTGTGATGGACGCATTTGGCACGGCTCATAGAGCACAGGCTTCGACCGAAGGGGTGATTCGTGCGATGAAAGCACAAGGTAAGACCGTATGTGCAGGCAACCTTTTGGCGGCAGAATTGTCCGCCCTTGACAAAGTGATGGCAAGTCCTGCCAAGCCTGTCATTGCTATTGTTGGCGGCTCAAAAGTATCGACCAAACTTGATGTGTTAAACAGCCTTGCCGATATTTGCCAAGGCATTATCGTGGGTGGGGGGATTGCCAATACCTTTTTGGCGGCAAGCGGTGTGAATGTCGGAGCGTCCCTGTATGAAGCGGACTTGGTGGAGACAGCAAAGCACATCATGCAAAAAACCACCATCTATCTGCCTGATGAAGTCGTGGTAGCTGATAAAAACCAGCTTGATTTTGAGAATTTTTTGGGTTCGCTTGAGCAGGCGGACGCACTTATCAAGCCTGTCCATAAAATCGCTGCACACGAGATGATACTAGATATTGCACCAAGCAGTGCCAAAAAGCTGGCAGACGTGATTATGAATGCCAAAACTGTGCTATGGAATGGACCTGTTGGGGTGTTTGAAGTGGACAAATTCGGCAAAGGGACAAAAATCGTGGCAGAAGCAATCAGCAACAGCGAAGCCTTTAGCGTGGCAGGCGGCGGCGATACCTTGGCGGCGATTGACAAGTACGGCGTGGCAGATGACGTGAGCTATATCTCGACAGGCGGCGGTGCGTTTTTGGAATTTGTCGAAGGTAAAACCTTGCCTGCGATTGCCGCCTTGCAAGGCTGATAGAGTGGCTGTGCAAAGCTGCATGATAAGCAGTTGCTTGTCTTTCGATAATAAATTCTGAATAAATCCTGTGAGCGTAAATGAAACCACGCTCACAGGATTTTTTTTGCTTGTGTTTTTATTGTGCCGAATTTTGGTTTGATAAATCCTACTTGGCTAAGTCTTGCTTGGTTGGGTCTTGCCTGCTTAGGTCTTGGCTTTCTAAAATATCCAAATCATCGGCACACAGTGGCTTGATGGCGTGCTTACAAAAAGTAGGGTCAAGACGGCAAAGAGCGGCTTGTAGCTCGTCAATGCGTACGTCCTGTGCCTGTATGTGGGCAAGCAAGGCGGCAACGCTGGTGGCAACAGGGTCTTGTCCGTTGGGATTAAGTCCGTAGGCGTTAAAATTGTCGGCTTCTGTCGTGGGCTGGCTGGGTGTTTTGGTGGCAGGTTCGCTGCTGTCTTCTAGGGTTTCGGTGTTTTTGGTTTTTTTGTCAATCATGCGTGCGGCAGAACCAACCATGGTGGCATTGGCAGGCACAGGTTTGACGACCACGGCATTTGAGCCGATTTTGGCGTTATCGCCCACTTCAAAACCGCCCAAAATCTTCGCCCCTGCCCCCACCACGACATTATTGCCAAGCGTGGGGTGGCGTTTTGTGCCTTTTTCCCAAGACACGCCCCCAAGGGTTACGCCATGATACAGGGTAACATCATCGCCAATCTCGGCAGTCTCGCCAATGACCACGCCCATGCCGTGATCGATAAAAAAACGCTTGCCAATTTTGGCAGCAGGGTGAATCTCAATCCCAGTCAGCATACGGCTCATGTGCGATAGGCTGCGTGCCAAAAATTTGTAATCGGCTTGCCATAAAGCATGTGCCCCACGGTGCAAGGTGCGTGCGTGAATACCCGGATAGGTGAGCAAGACTTCGATGGGGGTGCGAGCCGCAGGGTCTCGTTCCAAGACGGCTTGCAGGTCGTCTTTGATGGCGTGTTTAAGCAGTTGTAGTTTTTTGAGTAGGGGCATGTCCTATCCTGTAAGCTCATCAAAATAAGCCCATTGTACATCAAAAATAGGGGGACGTGGGAGTATAATAGTCTTTTAAATTCAATTTAGTATGTCGTCAAACTCGCTTGTAAGTGCTATTTGTACTACCTGCGTCCACTTTTCTGGTAACCCTTCCCAACTTATTCCGCTATAGTTGATTAAAAAGTTGATTACAATCGCAACGATACTTAGGTTGTGAGCGTTCTTATGTGCTACAAGTAACACAGTAGGTATTATCGCCTTGCCGCATTTTTATTTTAATCAACGACAAAAATTATTGGCTGATATGGTGCGTAGGCGGATATTTGCTTTCAAGTGTTCGTTTGTAAACTTATATTTATCATTCCTGTATTTGTCATTAAAATGTAACATAACCTTAGCTTGATTGTCATTTTGTGTAAGTAAGATATGCTTGCTTTTTGAGCAGTTTTATCCAGTGGTACAAAATTTAACTTTTAACAAGGCAAGGCATATGACCCAGCATACTCTCGATAATGACATCATTATCTCTCGTGAAGAAATGGTAGAAGATTCTAATACAAGTGCAAACACCTACTTTGGTGAAATATTGGACAAAAGACTAGAACGCCGCAGTGTGCTAAAAGGCGGACTTGGCATGACGGCGGCGGCATTTTTTGGCAGCTTGCCATTGGTGGGCTGTGGCAGTGATAGTGGTGGCACAAGTACAAGCACAGCCGATAACAATGCTGCTGTACCTGCCACAGGTGATTTAAGCATACCGCAGAGTTTAAAGTTTGAAGCTGTGCCACATTCTACCGCCAATGAGATGAGCGTGGCACAAGGCTATACTGCAGAGATGATTTTGCCGCTTGGTATGCCGCTGGTGAGCAGTATCAGTGAGTGGCGTGATGACCGTCAAAACACACCAGAGTCCTTTGCTCTGCGTATGGGGGACAACCACGATGGTATGTGGTTCTTTGGCAAGTCTGGCAATGCTTATAACCCAAAGTCGTCAGACAATGGTCTGATGGTGATGAATCATGAGTATACCGAACCTGAGCTAAATCCAGTGCCTGTGGCTGGTTCTGACTTTGCGGTGTTGTACGATAGCAACAACAATCCAATATTTCATGCAGCAAATCTTAAAAAAGTAGACAATGCCCCACCTACCTATCAATACCAACGCCTAGCCGATGATGTACGCCGTGAAGCCAATGCACATGGTGTGTCGATTGTAGAAATGCGTCGCCGTAGCAGTGGCGTGGGCTATGAGCCTGTCATTGATTCTGCATTCAACCGCCGTATTACCAGCAGCACCGAAGCACAGTTTGCAGGCGTGGCGGCAGGTTCGGACTGGCTAAAAACCAAATACGACCCCACAGGTAACAAAACTCGTGGTATCAACAACGAATGCGGTGCTGGCTTATCACCTTGGGGAACGTATCTGACAACCGAAGAAAATTTCCTAAACGTATTCGCTCGTGGCGATGACAAGGTGGCTGTGGATAGCAAAACCGCCAAGGGATTTACACGCTATGGCTTGCCCAATGGTGGTGTAGGCGGTGGCTATCTGTGGCATACACCTGATGACAAACCAGTGGCGATGGCGGACGAATTTGACCGTTGGAATGCGGCTGCAACAGGTGCGACAGCGACAGACGATTATCGCAATGCCTATAATGGCTTTGGTTATATCGTGGAGATTGACCCATTTCACCCAACCACGAGCCCCATCAAACGCACCACCCTAGGACGCTTTGCTCACGAAAACTGTGCCTATGCTCCAGTGGTTGAGGGCAAGCCTGTGGTGTGCTATATGGGTGATGACGCACGTGGCGAATATGTGTACAAGTTTGTCTCCAAAGCCTTATGGTCAAACAGCGACATCGGTGGTGGATTGACGGCAGGCGACAAATATCTGAATGAAGGCACGTTGTATGTGGCGATATTCAATGCCGATGGCACAGGCGAGTGGAAAGAGCTGACCTACGGCAAAAACGGCATTGATAACAGCTACACGGATTTTCCGTTTGCCAATCAAGCCGAAGTGGTGATTTTTGCCCGTATTGCTGCCGACGTGGTAGGGGCGACCAAGATGGACAGACCAGAGTGGGTGTCCGTTAGCCCTGTTACTGGTGAAGTGTATGTTACCTTAACCAATAACTCACGCCGTACCGTTGCCGATGTCAATGCTGCCAACCCACGCAGTTATAATGCACGTGGCAACGACAATGGGCATATCGTGCGTTGGCGTGAAGATGGCGACAATCACACCAGCACCAGCTTTACATGGGATATTTATGTATTTGCTGCCCCACATGACTTGGCAGGCGAGAATCTATCTGGCTTAACAGCAAATAACGACCTATCATCACCTGATGGCTTGTACTTTGACCCACGTGGGGTGATGTGGATTCAGACAGATGATGGTGCGTACACAAGTGCAACCAACTGTATGCTATTGGCTGCCTTACCGGGTAAGGTGGGCGATGGCACAACCGTTACCACCACTGCCAATCAAGCCACATTGGTGGGCAAAGCTGCCAGTGAAGACACGCTAAAACGCTTCTTTGTCGGACCGTCTGGGTGCGAAGTAACTGGCATCACGATGACTGCCGATTGCAAAACATTGTTTGTGAATATTCAGCACCCCGGTGGTAATTGGGCGGCAATCGAGACCAATGGTGCAAAAGGCAATACACCACGCTCTGCCACGGTAATGATTACTAAAGACGATGGCGGTGTGATTTTGGCAGAATCTTTGTAATGATGGTAATTGTTCGTTAATAACTATCGATTGATAAAGATAAAAACGCTCATTATCGGTGAGCGTTTTTATTTTTTTAAAAAGTTTTAAAAAAATATCTTGACTTTTTTATTTAATCATCTATGATATACCGAAATATTTAATTCCAATCCATAAACGAATAGGAGGTAAAAAATGTTCGTACTCAGTCATACAAGCCATCAAACATACAGCCGCCTAAGTTGTTCGGATAACTTTGTCATTGTAATGCCATTATTCACAAGACATTGATTGACATTATTCTAAACATAAATTAAACGGCACTGTATTTAATACATCGCCGTTTTTTTATTGTCTGAATTTAGGGCATGTTAACAATTCATCACGCCAAACAATTAAGTTTGAAATTTGCGGTAAACACACGGCTTTTGTGCTAGAACACGGTTTTTATGCTAAAAGTGGCTAAATCTTGTCTTTCATCGTCAAAAACTTGCTTGATAGAATAACTATCAACCTGCGTTTTTTCCTTGAAAGAAGGGCGATTTATCTCATTTTTATCTACAAAGATGAAATGTCAACATGCCCTATTATTCTAGCAACCAAAGCGATGACTATAACTTGCCAATGAATTGTGATTGGCATGATAGGGAAGTTTTGTCAAAAATTTCCTTGATTAACCAATGGAAAACATTATGAGTATTAAACTTGTTTTAAATGAAAATACCAAAACTGGCGTACCTGTCAAGATATATACCACAGATGTGGAGCAAAAAGCACTGTCGCAATTATATGCCATGAGCCAATTGTCCTTTGTGCATGGACATATTGCCGTCATGCCCGATGTGCATGTGGGTATTGGGGCGACAGTAGGCAGTGTTATACCGACCAAATCGGCAATTATCCCTGCGGCGGTGGGCGTGGATATTGGCTGCGGTATGAATGCTTTAAGGTTGTCTATCAAGGCACATCAATTGCCCGATAATCTAAAAGCCGCTCGCTTGATGATTGAAAAATATGTACCAGTGGGTTTTGCCAAGCACAAACAAATCATGGCAAAGATGAGTACACTAGACCCCTTAGCCATTCGCCTAAAACGCATTACTGATAAGCATGCTGGCTTATTAAAAATGCTCAATAATTTTGATAAAACGTGGGCAAAGCAATTAGGCACATTGGGCGGTGGCAATCACTTTATCGAACTGTGCATTGATGAAAATCAAGACGTGTGGATTATGCTGCATTCTGGCAGTCGTGGTATTGGCAATTGTATTGGCGAATATTTTATCACTTTAGCAAAAAAAGAAAATGAAACTCGGCTGGGTTATATCACCGAAAAGAATTTGTCTTATTTTGCCAAAGGTTCGCCATATTTTGATGATTATATCGAAGCGGTGGAATGGGCTCAAGATTATGCCATGCAAAACCGCAAAGAGATGATGAGATTGATTATCTCGGCATTAGAAAAATCAGAAAGTCAATTTCCACATTTTACCATTACCAAAGAAGCGATTAATTGTCATCATAATTATGTCAATGAAGAAGTGCATTTTGGTGAAAATGTCTATGTAACTCGTAAAGGGGCGATTAGTGCCTATGCTGGTGAGCTGGGTATTATACCGGGATCAATGGGGGCAAAGTCTTATATCGTAAGGGGTAAGGGTAATAGCGAAAGCCTGTGTTCTTGCTCGCATGGTGCAGGGCGAAAGATGAGCCGTACTCGTGCCGCCGAAACTTTTAATCTCGATGATTTAATCGACCAAACCCAAGGCGTAGAATGCCGCAAAGACAAAGGCGTGATAGACGAAATACCCAAAGCATACAAAGATATCGATGAAGTGATGGCGAACCAAGATGATTTGGTGGAAGTGGTGCATACACTAAAACAAGTGATGTGTATCAAAGGCTGATTATTTTATAGTCTTTTAAATTCACTTTAATACTTCGTCAAACTCGTTTGTAAGTACTACTTGTACTATCTGCACTCGTTTTTCTCGTCCTAAAATGAATTTATTTGACTATATTAACAAAAGGTAATTCTCATGAGTTTAAAAAATTTATTAAAAAAACAAAAACAATTAGCCAAGCAATTAAATGCTTTGGGTAATACTCGCAATATCGTGGCATTAAACCCACTGCTAAAAAAAGGCGGTGTGCATGATAAGGACAACCCAAAAACTTATCATAAATCCACACGTAAACAGCAAAAACTGATGTTAAAAAAAGAGCAGTGGGAGTAGACGTAGTGGGAGTGGGCTTAGTTATTAAATAAATCCGCTTGTGTGATGCTGTCTATTTTGTTAGATATTGTATTGTTTTTTGTGTCTATAGTGTCATTAGTATTAGTATTAGTATCACTGGTATTAGTGTCATGCTGATTGGCTAATATCTCACGCATAGGATTAAAACTTTTGCGGTGTTCTGGCAATATGCCAAAGCTATGGATAGCATGGCGATGTTTTTGACTGGCGTAGCCCTTGTGCTTATCAATGGCGTATTCTGGATATTGCTTGGCATACTCCATCATGGCGGTGTCTCTATGCACTTTTGCCAAGATGCTGGCACAGGCGATACTGCTGTGAATGCCATCGCCTTTTATGATTGTTTGCAGGCAAGGCTGATAATGTAAGAAGTCATTGCTTAGCATAGGCGTGGCATTACCATCTATCAATACATTTAATTGATGGGGTGAAATATTATGCTTGATAATCAACGTCTGTATTGCAAGCCGCATACCAAGTAAGGTGGCTTGATAAATATCAATAGCGTCAATGACAAAAGCAGGAATATCTACTATCACAAAACCATGGCAAATATCACGAATGATAGGATTTAGTAGATTACGTTGTTTTTCGGTGAGTTTTTTGCTATCGCCTACGCTGGCAAGCGGTGTGGCGGATAAATCTAAACTGGTGAATGGCTTGCTTAATGCGGCAGGTAAAATCACTGCACTGACACTCATTTGTCCAAAGAGCGAGCCACGCCCCACTTCATCAACGCCAATGACAATGGGCGTGTCTGCTGGTATGGGTTGATTGCATTGATGGGTGATGATGCAATGCTGTTCATGCGTGCTTAGTGTGTGGGCTTTTGACATAAGAGTATACTTAGACTAGGATTTTGTTATAATATAGTCGATTAAAATTGCAATGATACAGCGTTGCCAGCTCCCTTATGTACTACCAGTACACGGCGGTCGCTGTCGCCTTGTCTCATTTTTATTTTAATCGACTATAGCATTTTTTTTAAGATAAGTGCATAATGATGAGTATGCTCACAGAAGAAGTTACACCACCAATATTCACACCGCCAGCATTTATACCACCAATGAAACAAGGTGTGTCCGCCAGCAAATTATATCTGCCAAAACTTGCTGATGATGAAGCTGTACGCTTTGATAGTTTGTTATCATATTTATGTCATGTTTTTAGCCATATCAAACAGAGTGAATGGCGATATAGATTTGTGAATGGCTTGGTATTAGATGATATAGGTAATGCCTTATCATTGGATACCCCTTATCTGTCAAACAGAACAATTTATTATTACAGATTTGTCGCTGATGAAATTCATATCCCATTTTATCATACAATCATCTTTGAAAATGAAAATATCTTGGTGGTGGATAAGCCACATTTTTTGACGGTATCCCCAGCAGGTGATTATGTTCGGCAGACTTTATTATCACGGTTAAAGGCGGAATACAACAATGCAGAATTAACACCCCTGCACCGTTTGGACAAAGACACGGCAGGCTTGATATTATTTTCAAAAAACAAAAAAAGCAGGGATAATTATCAAGCGTTGTTTAGAACTCATGCTATTAAAAAAACTTATCACGCCATTGCCAAAATGACAGATGGAGTATTACCTAGCGAATTATCATTGTGCATGACACGCAGCGAACCATTTTATACCATGCAGGTAACTGATAGTATTGCCAATACACATACCAAGATTGAATTGATGGAGCATAATCAGCATTGGGCGAAATATCAATTAACGCCAACCACAGGCAAACTTCATCAGTTGCGTGTGCATATGAATTATTTGAATATACCGATTAAAAATGACCCTTATTATCCAGTGGTACAACATCGTCAAAAAGATGATTTTTCATCGCCGCTGCAATTACTTGCTAAGTCGCTGTTTTTTATTGACCCTGTTACGCATGAATTGCTGTCCTTTCAATCATCAAGGGCGTTGATATTGCCCGATGAATGATATTCAGAATTTATTTTTGCACGCTTGATGGCCATTTAACACCGCCATGGCGGGATTGTACTGGCTTTGCTCACGAGTGCATTTGGCGGTGGCGACAAGGGTGTTTATTTGTATGCTGGTGTCATTAAGCACGGCACGCACGTTAGTAGCGATGTTATCAAAGGTGGCGTTGTCTTGTATCAGCTCTGGCACGATGGGCGTGCCTGTCTGCTCATAAGCCAGAATATTGGGGAGCGAGACGTAGGGGATTTTTACCAAATGCTTGGCAATGACGTAAGTGAGTGGGGCGAGCTTGTAGATGACGACCATAGGAGCGTGCAGGAGCATGGCTTCTAGGGTGGCTGTACCTGACGCAAGTACGGTGATGTCGCTGATTGCCATGACGCTTTGGCTAATGCTCAGCTGGTGCGTGCTATTGTCAAAATCGCCATCATCAAAGACGGTGTGCAGTCTGTCTGTCAATTGGGGGCTGTGTGTGTGAATGAGCGTCTGTACCAATGCGGCATGTTCGGCATTGACAACAGGCAATATTGCCCAAAAATCCATGTCTTGCAGCAGGCTTATACCGCCAAGCAACGTTGGCAAAATGGCATTAATCTCCGACACACGAGAGCCTGCCATGACGCAAATTAAAGGGGAATGTGCCAAGATGTCTGTATGCTCAAGGCTCTCAAGGCTGCGTAACGAAGCGGTGATGTCATCTTTGTAAAAAGGTGGGCGAATGCTTTGTAACAAAGGGTGTCCGACACAGACGGCAGGGTGTTGGTGGCGTTCGTAGACGGCAAGCTCGAATGGGAATAGGCACAAGACCAAATCCGTTGCCTGCTTGATAGTGCGAATGCGTCCTTCTCGCCACGCCCAAACGCTAGGGCTGACGTACTGCACACAAAATACGCCTTGTGGCTTTAACGCTTTGCCTAGCCTTAGATTAAAATCTGGTGCGTCAATACCGACAAAGATGTCGATATTCGCCTTATCGAACGCTGTCAAAATCTCACGCTTCGCCTGCAATAAGCCGGGCAAATGCTTAACCACTTCGACCAAGCCCATCACCGATAACCGTGCCATATCTATGACAGATACCAGCCCTGCTTGGCTCATCTGCGTGCCGCCCACGCCCACCCAGCGAATGTTTGGGTGAATGGCACTCATTTTGTGCATAAAATCTGCCCCCAAGCTGTCGCCAGAAATTTCACCAGCGACGATACCAATGGTGAGAGACGGTGCATTGTTATCTGTACTGTCATCTATATTGTCAGCTACGAAAATGGGAGCGGTGTTCATAAAAATACCTATAGGAAATTTTGGCTAGGGCATATCTTATTTTGTGGAATGGCATAATTTGTAATATATTGTAGCATAATCGATAACGTATTGCTGATGGCACTAATACCAAAAAAACTTGAATGGCGAATAATAATTCAGCAATTCAATGGATTTATTCATCAAAAATTCACCATAAAATCTTAAAAATATCCATAATATATCCAAAAATACAATAAATAAAAAAATCAACTTTATAAGAAATTATTATAAATCAATACATTATAAAATTTAATCCATTTACATAAGTTAAAATAATGATATTATCAAAAAAATCGATAAATAAGCAATTTTCATCACAAAAAAGCGTTTTTCTTGCACTCAAAAAAAATCCATACTGTCATCACAGCAAGACTGTTGTGATGATTTTTTTATTTTGAATAAGTGGAGCATGTATGAAACTGGTGAGTGCGATTATTAAGCCATTTAAGCTCGATGATGTGCGTGAAAGCCTGTCGGAGATTGGTGTATCTGGCATGACGGTGAGCGAAGTCAAGGGCTTTGGCAGACAGCATGGACATACCGAGATGTATCGTGGGGCGGAGTATGTGGTAGATTTTTTGCCCAAGGTGAAGCTAGAGATTGCCGTAGATGATGAGCAGGTGGACGCAGTGATTGAGATGATTATCAAAAGTGCTGGCACAGGCAAGATTGGTGATGGCAAGATTTTTATCACGCCGCTTGACAATATTATTCGCATTCGCACAGGGGAGATGGGTGCAGATGCGGTGTAGGGCGTGCTTACGTTATTTATACAAAGTGATATAGGGTGAAAGATTTTAAATTGTCTTGCGTTTGGTTAAAAATACAAACAAGCACACCCTAGGAATAATTTTAAAAAATTGGAGTGATTGAGATGAAGTTGTATTTACAAAATCATTGGCAAAAATTGACAATGTTTGGGTTGATGAGCTTGCCGATGACTGCCTTTGCCGAAGAAGTGGTTGAAGTGGCAGAAGTGGCGACACTGGATACTGGCGATACCGCTTGGGTGCTGGTGTCGAGTGCCCTTGTACTGATGATGACCTTACCGGGCTTAGCACTGTTTTATGCAGGCATGGTACGCAAAAAGAACATTCTGTCCACGATGATGCACAGCTATGGTGCAGCGGCGGTGGTGTCGGTGCTGTGGGTGGCGGCTGGTTATTCGCTGGCGTTCACCGATGGCGGCAGTGCCAATGCCTTTGTCGGTGGGCTTAGCAATGCCATGCTAAGCGGCATAAGTTTGGACGCAGTGAGTGGGACAATTCCAGAGATACTGGTGGTGATTTTTCAGCTGACTTTTGCGGTGATTACCGTGGCGATTTTGGCAGGTTCGCTCGCGGAGCGGATTAAATTTGGTTCGTTTTTGGTGTTCAGTGCGGCATGGATATTGCTTGTGTATGCACCGATTTGCCATTGGGTGTGGGGCGGTGGTTGGCTGACTGGTGACGCACTGGATTTTGCTGGCGGCACGGTGGTGCATATCAATGCTGGTGTGGGCGGACTGGTGCTGGCGTACCTGCTTGGCAAACGCCGAGATTATGGCAAGGGCAATCTAGCACCGTACAATCTTGCAATGACGCTTATCGGAGCAGGGCTGGTGTGGGTAGGCTGGTTCGGTTTTAATGGTGGCTCTGCTTTGGGGGCGAATGGTGCGGCGGCGATGGCATTGGTGGTTACGCAAGTGGCAGCAGCGGTGGGAGCGTTGGCATGGCTGTTGTGTGAATACGTTGTGCGTGGCAAGGCTTCGGCATTGGGCGGTGCGTCAGGGGCTATCGCAGGTCTTGTGGGTATTACGCCAGCGGCTGGATTTGTGGACGTAACAGGGGCGTTGATGATTGGTATCTTGACCGCTGTGGGCTGCTTTGCCATGATTGAGTATGGCAAAAAGAAACTCGGTGTCGATGACAGCTTAGATGCCTTTGGTCTGCATGGTGTGGGCGGTATCATCGGTGCGGTATTGACAGGGGTGTTTGTGAGTGGTCAATTATATCCTGACGCAGCTGTGAACAGTGTCGGAACACAGCTATGGCTACAGATTGAAGGGGTGCTTGCTACTGTGGTGTATTCTGGGGTGATGACTTTTGTCATTGGTTATGCCATCAAAAAAACCATGGGGCTGCGTGTCAGTAATGAAGACGAATATCAAGGGCTAGACCTTGCCATTCATGGGGAGAAGATTGGCGATTGAGCAAGTTGCAAGCGTTGCCAAAACCTTACCGAAAAACGTACCGAAAACCGTACCGAAAACCGTACTTTGATAAGTGCGGTTTTTTGTGGTTTTAGAATTTATAAAAGGGTGGTAGGCTGTGGACTAAGCCCAACATTTTAATAACGGTGCAAACGTGGGTTGACACCACACGTTACGGCTTGCTTAAAAATCATCAACGTGGGCTTATGCCACACGCTACGTTTTACATTGAATGGGTGTTGTGTGAATTTTTGACGAACGCAGGCGAACAAAGCACGCTACGGTTTTTTATGTTTTGTTGGATAAATATGGCTGGCTGATGTTACAATAAGGCTTTTGTATTAGGGAAAATCATGTTGCAATCTATGTTTCAATCCATCATCGTCCAAAAATACCTAGACGCACAAGACCACGTTATCATCATGCAGGCGTATGAGCAATTCACCGCCCATTTTCATGATAGCACCATTCAAGAGAATATAAGAAAAGCCAACGAAGAACAATACCAAGCAGGGTTTTTGCAAGATTTGTTTGTCAATATCTTGGGCTATACCTTAAATCCGAATAAAGATTATAATCTCACCACCGAGCTTAAAAATATCAAAGGGGCAAAAAAATGCGATGGGGCGATTTTAAAAAATGCCGAAGCCATCGCCGTCATCGAATTAAAAGGCATGGATACCACGGATTTATCTCGTGTCGAACCCCAAGCATTTGGCTACAAAAATAATCAACCTGCCTGCCGATATGTCATTATCGCCAATTTTCAAAAACTTCGCTTTTATATCGACAATGCCGTGGAGCATTTGGAGTTTAATTTATTTACCTTATCTTTTGATGATTTTTGTCTGTTATATCTATTGTTGTATCGTGATAATCTGTTGAATGATATTCCCTTAAAGCTCAAAAACGAAAGTATCAGCCAAGAAGAAAAAATCACCCACGCACTGTATAAAGACTATTCGGCATTTAAACGTGATTTGTTCGCCAATATCAGTCATAATAATCCAAACATAGACCCCTTAACTTTATTCCAAAAAACCCAAAAGCTGCTGGATAGATTATTATTTATATTCTTTGCCGAAGACAGTCGCTTATTATCTGCCAATACTGCTCATACCATGCTGGTAGAGTGGCAAAATTTCAAAAAACTCAAAGTCCCCATGGGTATCTACGACCATCTAAAAAATTACTTTGGCTATCTCAACACAGGCTATAAAGAAGACAATGTCGAGATATTCGCCTATAATGGCGGCTTGTTTAAGCCCGATGAGATATTGGACAACATACGCATTGATGATGATGTGCTATATCTGCATATCAAAAAAATCGCCGATTATGATTTTAACAGTGAAATAGATGTTAATATCTTGGGGCATATATTCGAAAATTCGCTGAACGAGATTGACGAAATCAAAGCCCAATTAAACGGCGAGACGATTGACAAATCCCAATCAAAACGCAAAAAAGACGGTGTATTTTATACGCCAAAATACATCACCAGCTACATCATACAGCACACGGTAGGCAAGCTGTGTGCGGACAAAAAAAGCGAATACAATTTTGACGACATCGAGCAAGGCTATGCCAAGGGCATAAAACGCACCCACGCCACCCAAACCAAGCACTTTGGCGACATCGAGAGCTACCGAGACTGGCTAAAAGCCATCACCATCTGCGACCCTGCGTGCGGCTCTGGGGCGTTTTTGAATGAAGCGTTGAACTTCCTAATCCGTGAACACGCCTACCTAGACGAGCTAGAAAACAAGCTCACAGGGCGTAGCGTAGAATTCCAATGGGTCAAAAACCATATCCTAGAGCACAATCTATATGGCGTGGACATCAACCGTGAAAGCGTCGAGATTGCCAAGCTCTCGCTATGGCTACGCACCGCCGAACCGCACCGCAAGCTGTCCAATCTGAATGGCAACATCAAATGTGGCAACAGTCTCATCAGCGACCCCGCTGTGGCAGGCGAGCTGGCATTCGACTGGCGTGCCGAATTCCCAGAAGTGTTCAAAAACGCGGGGGGGGGGGGAGGGGTTTGATGTAGTAATTGGTAAAACCCCATATGTTAGCCATGTACCTATTTTTTGTAAAGATTACTTAAAATATAAAAAAGATTCAATTAGTACGTTTTGTGGTTTTTTCATCTTATTTTATGAGTTATCAGAAAAAATAATGAGAAAGGGTGGTGTATTATCATTAATTACTTCAAATTCATTTCTTAAAGCAGAATATGGAAGAAATATAAGAGAATATTTATGCAAACATACAACTATTTTGGAGGTTATAAATATTGAAAATACACAAATATTTTCAGATGCTACGGTTAATACTGTAATATTATCTTTGCAAAAAGATAAATTGGACAAAGAAGCATTGATTGTTAGTTCTTGCTTTAAAGGAAATGATTTTATGAAATATATAAATGATAATAAATTTTATTATAGTCAAAATATTTTCAGTTCTAATTCTTGGGGACTGCAAAATATGAAAAATATAAATATAATCAATAAAATAAAAGATGATAATAAAACATTAGAACATTACAGTACTAAAATAAGACTAGGGATTGCAACTGGTGATAACAATGTATTTGTTATCAATGATGAGCAAAGAAGTGATTTTATTAAGAAAAATGAATATAATAAAAATATAATAAAGCCTATACTTAGGGGTAGGGATATAGAACGGTATTATTATAATTCTGAAAACTTATTTTTATTATTAACAAAAAATGGTGTAGATGTTAAATCTGAATATCCAGATATTTATGAGTATTTGGATAGTTTTGGTGATAAATTTAAGAAAAGGGGTGCAAAAGGTGAACATTGGTCTAATTTAAGAGCCTGTTCTTTTTTTGATGATTTTAAGTTGGAAAAAATAGTTTGGATAGAGTTGTCAGATAGGGGTAGATTTACCATTGTAACAGATGAGATATATTTATTGAATAGTGCTTATTTTCTGCTATCGCCAAAAGAATTTAATTCAAAATTCTTATTATCTCTCTTGAATTCTAAACTTATTGAATTTTATCTAAAGCATATTGCAAATACAAGCGGTGCTGGTACGTTACGCTGGATAAATAACTATGTTAAAGATTTTCCAATTCCTGAAATCCCCCTAACCGAACAACAGCCCTTTATTGACAAAGCCGACACCATGCTGGCATTAAATGGCGAATTGCAGTCATTGCTTGCGAAGTTTGGGCGTATGCTGTGCCGTGAGTTTGGGCTGGATAAATTATCCAAACGCCTCGGTGCTTGGCATACGCTGGATTTTGATGACTTTATCAAAGAGCTGGATAAGGAGCTTAAAAAACACAAGCAAAAACTCACCCTAAGCCAAAAAGCCGAGTGGGAAGACTATTTTGTCAAGGAGCAAGCCCATGCACACGCCTTACAACAGCAAATCAACACCACGGACGACACATTAAATGCCATGGTGTATGCTCTGTATGGGCTTGGTGATGATGAGATAGCACTGATAGAGCAGGGGCAGTAAACGTGGGTTCACACCACACGCTACGGCTACACAGTGGTCGCTATTGCCTGTCTTATTTCTATTTTAATCGACTATACAAAAACAAGCCTTGATTTTTTGTATATTTTGTATAAAATATATATGTTATATAACTTTTATAGGATATGAATAAAATGATGACTGTATCATCTCAAAGATTGCAGACCAAATTTGGTGAAATTTCCGACATTGTTAAAGGGCGTGAACCTGTGGTCATCACGCAATACAAACGCCCCACTATGATTGTATTTGCGTATGAAGATGGCATGGAGCTTATGCGATTGGCTGCCAAAATGCGATTTATACAACGGCTAGAAGAACGTGCCAAAGCCGTGCCAGCAGCCACAGAAGAAGAAATGCAAGCCATTAGCAAAATGATTGAAGAAGAAAGAGAAGTTGTTTATCAAAAAAAAGCCAGCAACAAAGTAAGCGATAATGAACCTAAATAAACCAAAGCAGGCAATCGTCATTGATACCAATGTGCTGGTCAGTGCGATACTCTTTTCACATTCAATCACTGCCATGGCGGTGCGTAAGGCTTTGGCTGATTTTGATGTATTTGTGTCTCATAGTACATTGAATGAATTTTGCGAAGTGGTGAGCCGTAAGAAGTTTGCAAAATACTTCATAGGTCGTGAGCATGAGCGAGATGAATTTATTGCTGATTTTATGGGGTTTGTGTGCGTCCTTGAGAATACGACACAGCAGGTAACAGATTGCAAAGACCCAAAAGACAATCAATTCTTAGAAGTGGCATTGTCTTGCAATGCTGTGTATTTGGTAACTGGCGACAAACAGGATTTACTTTCTATGAACCCCTATAAAGGCGTGTGGATAATAACAGTAAAAGAATTTTTGAGTATGTAGACTGCTTTGTTCCTAGCATTAAGGCTGTTTGTTCGTGGGTGAACAAAGCACGCTTAATTTCTCAAAAAAACAACGTGGGTTAATACCCACGCTACGGCTTGCCTAAAAAATCATCAACGTGGGTTCAGCCACGCCACGTCCGCCAATCGCATACATAAATCAAGCTCACAAAAGCACGAACTTATTTTTTCTTTTTGGTTTTTGCTTTGGGCTTGTGGGTTTTGATGTTGGCAAGCGTAGGGGAATGCGGTGCAAGAGATTTGGCGGTCAAATCCGCCACCAAGGCAAAATCAATCTGTAGCAAGTCCATGTTTACCCCAGCGACTTTGATGTCTAGCGTGTCGCCCAAGCCAAACGCACCGCCTTTGTCGCCGATGAGTTTTTGTTGTTTTTCGTCATAGCTGAAGTAATCATTGCCAAGCTGCGAGATATGGATAAGCCCATCGATGAACAAATCATTCAAGGTAACGAACAAGCCAAAATTGGTAACGGCAGATACCGTGCCTGCGAACTCATCACCGATGTGGTTTTGCATATAATGGCATTTGAGCCACGACTCGACAAAGCGGCTCGACTCTTCGGCACGGCGTTCGGTGGTGGACGTGGCTTCGCCTGCTTCTTGTAGGGATTTATAGAGTGTTTTGGCAGGTTTTTGATTGTTTACTTTGTCCTTAATCGCACGGTGCAACATAAGGTCAGGATAGCGGCGAATGGGCGAAGTAAAATGACTGTACTCGTCATACGCCAGCCCAAAATGTCCGATGTTGTCAGGGTTGTAGTTCGCCTGCATCATGGAGCGTAGCAGCATACTATGAATGCTGATAGCGTCAGGACGGTCTTTGGTGGCACTGATGATACGCTGATAGTCGGCGTGCGTCGGATTTTCGGCAGGGAACGACAGCCCAAAGGTCTTGACGTATTCGGACAGACGTGTGGATTTTTCGTCATTGGGGCGTTCGTGGTTGCGGTATAGCACAGGCAATTTGTGCTTGATGGCAAAGTTGGCGGCGGCGGTATTGGCAAGCAGCATACATTCTTCAATGAGTTTATGAGCGTCGCCACGAGTACGCTGTACGATGTCTTTGATGTTGCCTTTTTCGTCAAATTTGATGTAGGTTTCGGCGGTTTCAAATTCCATTGCCCCACGCTCGGCACGGCGTTTTTGCAGGACTTGATAAATCTGATACAGGGTGTCTACAGATTTGCTCACGTCAGAATTTTTGACCAAGTCGTCTGGCAGGGTTTCGTTGGTGGGGTCGTCCAGATAGGCATTGACTTGGTTGTATGTCAAGCGTGCCTTGGAGTGCATGACGGCAGGATAAAATTCATAGCCTGTTACATTACCAGCGCGAGACAGCTTAATATCGGCAACCATGCACAATCTATCGACTTTTGGGTTCAGCGAACACAAGCCATTAGACAGCACTTCTGGCAACATAGGAATGACACGGTGCGGAAAATAAACACTTGTACCACGTTCATAAGCGTCAATATCAAGGGCAGAAGTGGGCGTTACATAATGGCTGACATCAGCAATCGCCACAACGATACGGTAGTTGCCCCCAGCACGTTTTTCGGCATAGACCGCGTCATCAAAGTCTCGTGCGTCTTCGCCATCAATGGTGATGAGTGGCAAATCTCGCAAATCTGTACGTCCCTTAAAATCCTTTGGGGCAGGCTCGCTATAGCTGCTGGCTTGGGCGAGTGTCGCTTCGCTAAACTCATAGGGCAGGGCGTAGTTATGAATGGTGGTCTCGATGATGAGTTCACGGTCGTTGTGGTTGCTAAGCAGCTCGGTGATTTCGCCTGTGGCATAAGTTTCGTAAGTTGGCATATCGACAAGGCTGACTTTGACACTGTCGCCGACTTTGGCATTTTTGGCGTGTATTTGTTCGCTGGTTAAGGTGATGGGCTGATGGGTGTTGTTGCCTTGTAATTGTACAAAATAGCCATCGTCATCTTGGCTGAGAATACCCACAAACTCGGTCTGTTTTCGAGTAAGCACACGCCCAATGCGTCCTTCGGTTTTGCCACGGAATTCGCTGGCGGTGGCTTCGGCGGTGTCGCCATGAAACACGAGCCGCATTTGTTTTTCGTGCAAAAATAGGTCTGGCATGTCATCAAGCTCAAGAAAGCCAAAACCCTTGGCATTAGCAAGCACCGTGCCAGTTACCACGCTTGGCACAGGGGCAATGCTAAAATGAATGCCGTCTTCACGCAGGAGCTGTCCGTCTCGGAGCATGGCTTTTAGGCGGTTGTTCATGGCGAACAGTTTTTCATCATCGTCAATAATGTCAAATCGCATGCCTAAGCCTTCAAGACTGGTGGCAGCTTGCTCATTAATCATGGTTTGTATGGTCTGCAAAATCAGCAGGCGAGAGGGAATGGGATTTTGGTATTTATGGGCTTCGTTTTGGGCGTTGGGGTCGTTCCATAGCGGGGCTTTTTGGCTTGTCATATTTTTTTTCCTGTCATTATGCCATTATAAAATGTTGTTGCAAATTAGTTATTTTACCATCATAGCATATTTATAGGCGGTGTTCATCATTTTTATAGGCGATGTTCATCATTTATCGGTGGTTAAGTGGGTCAAATTTGGCTTATGGTTTTCTTGCTACAGTTTTGATGACTTTGTGCTTTGTGTTACGATGGCTTGACTTTGCTTGTAAGTTTGGGTGCTATCGGTATAATGCAAAGAACCTATGATTATGATAAGGATAAATTATGAAAATTGTATTACTTGCCCTACCTTTGGCATTGTTTGCCACACAAGCGATGGCTAATGATTTGCCAACCCTGTCCAATAGCCAATTTCAGCAGTGCCTAAACACTCTAAAATCTTCAGCAAAATTCAAGAACATCAGCAGCAGCACTTTTGAGCGTTATCGCCCCAGCCAGCCTGACCCTACGGTGATTCGTTCGCTTAATTATCAGCCAGAGTTCAAAAAAGACGTGTGGGATTATCTAGCCATGTTGGTTGATATAGAGCGAACCCAAGCAGGTATCAAAGCCAAGCGAGAACACGCCGAGACCTTACGCCGTATAGAGAGCCGCTATGGGGTCAATCCTGTGCATGTGCTGGGGGTGTGGGGCGTGGAGTCCGACTTTGGACAGACCTTGGGCAAAAAAGATTTGTTCACCAGCCTTGCCACCTTGTCATGTTTTGACCGTCGTCAAGATTACTTCCGTGGGGAGTTCGCCAGTGCCTTGCGGATTGTCCAAAATGGCGACATTCGTGCCGAAGACATGACAGGGTCGTGGGCGGGGGCGTTTGGACAGACGCAGTTTATGCCGAGTACCTTTTTAGAATTGGCGGTGGACTTTGATGGTGATGGACGCAAGGACTTGGTAAATAACAAGGCGGACGCACTGGCAAGCACGGCGAATTTTTTAAAAAGTCGTGGCTATCGTGCTGGCGAGCCATGGGGCTATGAAGTCAAGCTAAACGGCTACAGCGGTGCAAGCGGTCGCACCAACAAAAAACCTGTGAGCCACTGGCGAAATATGGGACTGACTTTGGCGAATGGACAGCCATTGCCTAATAACCTTGCCAATGCTGGACTGCTGTTGCCAGCAGGGCGTACAGGGCCTGCGTTTTTGGTAGGTAAAAACTTCGACACCTTTTATGCCTATAATGCGTCCGAGAGCTATGCCCTTGCCATTGCTCATCTGTCTGATTTAATCGCCAAGGAATCGACCAATGTGGACTTTATCACCCCATGGCCAACCGATGATGCTGGTATCAGCCGCCGTCAAGCCAAAGAGATTCAGCAGGCACTATTAAACGCTGGCTACGACATTGGCAATGTCGATGGTATCATCGGCGATAACACACGCCGTGCGATTATGGATTATCAACGTAAGGCAGGCGTGGCGGCAGATGGGCGAGCAGGGCAGAAGTTTTATCGACTGATTATGAGCCGTGGCAATGCAATAAGCGGTGTGAATGGCGGTAATAGCGGTGCTGCATTCCAAAATACCGCAAGTCAAGCAATCAGCCAGCCGCAAAATACTAATCAAAGCAGTAGCCAACAAAGCACCAGTCAAAGCTCATCAATCAGTATCACAAGGGGGTCGCTTAGTCGTCCTACTACTACTGGCAATATCAGCTATCGTGTGGTGGTGGGCAGCAATGGCGAAAAAACGCTAGTGCCTGTGAGATAACTCTACTCATCATTGGTAGATGGTGGTGCATTGACAAATCGATTAACTCTAATAATATAGTCAATTAAAATTGCAATAATACTGCGTTGCCAACGTCCTTATGTACTACTTGTACACTGCGGACGTTGTCGCCTTGTCTTATTTTTAGGGGCTGTAGTAGATTAGCCCTAAATCCCACACCATTTTCTCAAAGTTTTTAGC
>JAUNUB010000024.1 GCA_030538375.1 Moraxella sp.
TGCCAGCACAAATTTATTCGGCAAGCCAAGTGCCAAAGCAGTTGCCCTTGAGCAAAGTGCTATCACGGCAGTGCAAGCCATCATCAACGCAACCAAATCGGGCGGCTATGCTACCGAAGTGGATTTTAAACACAAAAACTCTCAAAGCTACTACAAAGTAGAAGTGCAAACCGCCACAGGCACACAAAAAGTTTTCGTAGATGCGACCAATGGTCAAATCATCAACACTCGTGCAGACAATAACCGTGATAATGATGATGATAATGACGTTGTTATCGCAAACCCACGCATTTCTATGCAGCAAGCCATTACAATCGCCCAAGCCAGCACTAATGGCAGCAGCAAAGCCAAAGATGCCGAGCTTAAAAGTAGAAATGGTCAAGTATATTACAGCATTGAGCTATTAAATAACGGTCAAAAACAAAAAGTGCGTGTGGACGCAACCAGCGGACAGATTATGCAGGGCATACTATAAGGTTTTTGCTGATTTTTTAAAAAAAAGATTGGGCAGGTATTCGTCCAATCTTTTTTGTTATTTTGTTATAATGAGCTTTTTTTGAAGAATAGCTATGCGTATTTTGTTAGTAGAAGATGATGTGATGATTGGCGAAGCGGTGGCGACAGGGCTAAAGGACGCAAGCTATGCCGTAGACTGGGTGCAAGATGGTGAAACTGCCTTGAGTGCGGTGGCTGCCCAAAGCTATGATGTATTGTTATTAGACCTTGGCTTGCCCAAAAAAGATGGGCTCATGGTACTAAAAGACATTCGCATGCGTGATGACAGCTTGCCTATCGTTATTGCCACAGCACGAGATGACCTTGCCAGTCGCTTGGCGGGGCTGGACGGTGGGGCGGACGATTATGTTATCAAGCCCTTTGAGATGGCGGAGCTGCTGGCAAGATTGCGTGCGGTGATACGACGCAAAAATGGCAATCATCAAGCCGAGCTAAGTTGCAATCATTTTGTGCTAAATCTGGCAACAAGACAAGTAAAACTTGTCGCACAAGATGAGTATATTGAGCTTACGCACAAAGAATTTTCGGTATTACAAGCACTTATGCAGCAGCAAGGGCGTATCTATTCACGAGATGAATTAGAAGATAAGGTCTATGCGTGGGGCGAAGAAGTGGAAAGTAATGCCATTGATTTTTTGATTCACGCCCTGCGTAAAAAATTAGGCAAGGACAGTATTCGCAATATCCGTGGGGCAGGTTGGCAGATAAATAAGATGGATAAAAAATAGGGCATGCTGACATTTCGTCTTTGTAGATAAAAATGAGATAAATTGCCCTTCTTTCAAGGAAAAAACACAGGTTGATAGTTATTCTATCAAACAAGTTTTTGACGATGAAAGACAAGATTTAGCCATTTTTAGCACAAAAGCCGTACATTCACCACAAATTTCAAACTTAACTTAATTGTTTGGCGTGATGAATTGTCAGCATGCCCTAATCATAAAGGCTGATAAATGCGACAATCTATTTATTTTAAACTTGCCCTGCGGTTAATTATTTTGACGGTATTGGCGAGTATTATCACAGGTACAGTGAGTTTTGTGTATTCATTACAAACGATATACAAACTTCAAGATGATATTTTAAGGCAAACGGCAGATTTTGTTACCCATTTAACGACAGAGCCAGTATTGGATTTAAACAATAAGGACAATCAGATTTTTATTCAAAATCGACTGTCATCGAGTGATAAAAAACATTTTATTCAAGATTTGCAAAATTATTCATCAGGATTTCACACCATTATTCAAGACGGTGAAAAATATCGCATGTATATCAAGGTGGTCGATGGCGAGAATATTGCGGCGTTATTTGATGAAGCGGAATTTCGTGATGAATTGATTCGTTATAGCATTTTATTAAGCACCATACCCATCTTATTATTTGTGCTATTGATTATCCCTTTGGCGGTGTGGGTGATTTATCGCAGTCTTGCACCGATTGGCAGATTGTCAGCAGATGTCAAGACCAGAGCATACGGTCAAAAAGACGCTGCGGCACTGGATTTAACACCGCTGGATACCGTGAATATTCCTAAGGAATTACAAGGATTTATCACAGCGATTAATCAGCTGCTGCAAAAAGTCGCCCAGAGTATCAAGGCACAGCAGCGTTTTATTGCTGACGCATCGCATGAATTGCGTAGCCCCATGACAGCGTTATCTCTACAAGCCGAACGATTGACCCATCAGCTTACGCAATATCATCGCTCGGATAATCACGCAGATATTATCACGCAGGCAAATACACTCAATCAAAGTATTATCCGTATTCGCCATTTGCTTGAGCAATTGTTGTCATTGGCAAGAGTACAGGCAGACGACAAAGCGATAACGCACACCCCTTATACGGACGTGTCAATTTTGGCTATTTATCGTCAAGTGCTGGCGGACTTGTTGCCCTTGGCAGATGATAAGGATATTGATATTGGTATTATTGGTGAGCAAGATATTAGTATTCATGCCAATGATGGTGAGATATATACACTGATTAAAACTTTGTGCGAAAATGCGATTACTTACACCCCAAATGGCGGACAAGTCGATTTGTCATTGCATGAAGATAATGGCGTGATTATTATGCAAGTCGATGATAATGGCATGGGCATTGAGATAAGCGAACGTGAGCGAGTGCTTGAGCCGTTTTATCGAGTGCTGGGCAGTGGCGAGCAAGGCACAGGGCTTGGGCTGGCGATTGCCAATACATTGGCAGGGCGTTATCAAGGCAAAATCGTGCTGACGGACAGCACTCGTTTTCAGCATGGCTTGTCCGCACAGGTGCATTTGCCAAAATAAGCAATCTGACCGAATAAACTTTGCCAAATGCTAAAATGCTAAATGATGGCTTGTGGCGTAAACGTGGCTTTACATCACAAGCCATCATTTAGCAATGTTTAACCCCTTAACAACGTTTAACACCATTTCATAACGTGGTTTATGCCACGCTAGCCAGTGTCATTCATGATTATCGATAGGGGGGGGCTTTGTTCACCTACTATCAAGTAAGGCTTTATATTTTTAAACAAAAACTTTATCAAAAATAAAAAATATGTTATAATATTGCGTTTTATGGGCAAATGTCGTTTTGTGAGTGGTTGCACTTAGGTTGTCTTGTTTGAGAATTTTTTTATAGTCTTTTAACTTCAGCTTAGTACTTCGTCAAACTCGCTTGCTGTACTGCTTGTACTATCTTCGCTCGTTTTCCTCGTCCTAAAGTGAATTTATTTGACTATATGAATATCGTGCTACCCCCCCCCTTTATTTTTTCGGTTTGTGCTAGGGTCTGCCGACATTTCGTCTTTGTAGATAAAAATGAGATAAATCGTAGTTCTTTCAAGGAAAAAACGCAGGTTGATAGTTATTCTATCGGCTAAGTTTTTGACGATGAAAGACAAGATTTAGCCACTTTTAGCACAAAAGCTAGCACAAAAGCCGTGCGTTTACCACAAATTTCAAACTTAATGGTTTGGCGTGATGAATTGTCGGCAGACCCTAATTTTCCGCTAATTTTTGTACGCTATCATATGCCACGTTTTTTTGTGGTCGTCGTCCCTTTTATTATCAGACCCAAAAATATAATCTTGCAAAAACACGCTTTTGTCATACTTTTGCATTGTATCGAAAGGTCAGTTAAATGAAAATCCCTTCTCTTCCTAGCATGACCAGTAGCCGACTGTTGGCATTGGTGGCATTGTACTTTACTTTGATAGCGAACATTCCTTTTTATAAGACGGTATTGTCATTATATGGGAATTATGATGCGTTTTTTTTCAGCATTCCTATTCTTGTCTTTTTTATTTTAAATGCGATTTTTCAATTACTGGCTGTGCCTTATTTGCATAAAGTGATTATACCATTGCTGCTGATTATTAGCAGCTCGATTGGTTATAATGCGTTATTTTATGGCGTGTATTTTGATAAAAATATGCTGGATAATGTGCTATTGACTTCTAGTACCGAAGCCAGCAAGCTCATTACCGTGCCTTATGTGCTTTGGATAATTGTGTTTGGCATTGTGCCTGCGGTTTTATATATCAAAACAAAAGTTGATTATCGAGTGTGGTATAAAGAGATTGCCGTGCGTATTGGCATGGTGGCATTACTGGTGCTGGTGTTTGGCGGTGTTGCCAAGCTGTATTATCAAGATTATGCGTCGTTTTTTCGCAACAACAAAGACACCGTGCATTTGATTGCCCCTAGTAATTTTATTGGGGCAATCATCGGCAAGGTCAAAAACGACAGACAAAACAACCGCCCCCACGAAACCATCGGCATGGACGCAGTGCAAGCCAAGCTCGATGGTGCAAAAAGACGTGTGCTGGTATTGGTGGCAGGCGAGACCACACGTGCCCAAAACTGGGGACTTGGCGACTATGCACGCCAGACCACGCCACAACTGGCAGCAATGGGCGACGAAATTATCAACTTTGGCGATGTAAGCAGCTGTGGCACATCGACGGCGGTATCATTGCCGTGTATGTTTTCGGTGATGGATTTTGATGGGTTTAATGGAGCGGCAGCCACAAAGCAAGACAACGCCCTAGATATTGCCCAGCGTAGCGGTGTGGACGTGCTGTGGTTGGATAACGACACAGGCTGCAAGGAAGTGTGCAACCGTGTGCCGACCGAAGATTTGACAGGCACGAATGACCCTAAATTTTGTCGCAATGGCGAGTGCTTGGACGATATTTTGTTACAGGATTTTGGCAAAAGACTGGATAATAATCCTGACAAAGATTTGATTATTGTCCTGCACACCATGGGCAGTCATGGACCAACGTATTCGGAGCGATATACCGAAGCCTTTCGCAAATTCACGCCAACGTGCGACACCGCAGAGATTGCCAAGTGCAGCCAAGAAGAGCTGGTGAATACTTATGACAATGGGATTTTGTATATCGATAACTTTTTGACCACGATTATCAAAGAATTAAAAACTCGTGATACCATCGACAGTGCCTTGTATTATATCTCTGACCATGGCGAATCTTTGGGCGAAAATGGCATTTATCTGCACAGCACGCCTTATGCGATTGCCCCCGAAGTGCAAACCAAAGTGCCTATGGTATTTTGGGCGTCGCAGGGCATGCGTGAAAAACTGGACAATCAATGTCTGCATAGCAATGCCAATCACGCCTATTCGCAGGACAATTATTTTCATACCGTGCTGGGGCTGATGGATATTCAAACCAGCGTATATAATCAAGACAAGGATATTTTGGCAAAATGTCGTTAGTGTAATCGTGGGCTTATGCCCACGCTACATCTGGTTTTTATAAGCTAGTTTTATCAAAATTTATAGCTTTTTAAATGCACTTTAACACGTCGTCAAACTTGCTTGTAAGCACTGCTTGTATTACCTGCTACTGGTTTTTCTTATCCTAAGGTGAATTTATTTGACTTATATTTTTGAGCTTGGGCTAAATTAAGAAACGCCCTAATGTGCCTGCTCCCAATTGTCGCCCACGCCTATCTCAACCACCAGTGGTACAGCAAAATCCACCTGCCAGCCAAGCTCGCTTGCGGTATGGGTCAGCACGTTTTGCATGGCGGTCTTAATCAGCTCGCCAATCTCGCCTACTTTGTCGCTATCGACTTCAAGCACCAGCTCGTCATGCACTTGTAGCAGCAGTTTGGCATGCTCTTGTGGCAGCACCTTATGCACCGCAATCATGGCAAGTTTGATGATGTCGGCGGCAGAGCCTTGTAATGGGGCGTTGATGGCGGCACGTTCTGCACCGTCTCTTATCATGCGGTTGCTGGTGTTGATGTCTGGTGTGTAGAGCTTACGCCCCAAGATGGTGCTGATGTAGCCTTTTGATTTTGCGGTGTTTTTGGTGTTTTCCATATAGTCATGAATGGCAGGATAACGGCTAAAATACCGTTTGATGTAGTCTTGTGCCACGCCACGCTCTACCCCTAGCTGCTTGGCAAGCCCAAAGGCACTCATGCCATACAGCAGCCCAAAATTCACCGCCTTGGCAGCACGTCGCTCGCCAGCACTCACGTCTTCGATGGCTTTATTCATAATCTCGGCAGCGGTGGCGGCGTGAATGTCATGCCCTTGATGAAAGGCGTGAATAAGCCCTGTATCGCCACTAAAATGTGCCATCAGCCTAAGCTCAATCTGCGAATAGTCCGCCGCCATGATGACACGCCCACTAGGAGCGACAAAGGCTTCACGGATTAGCCGTCCTGTGTCGGTGCGAATGGGGATATTCTGCAGATTGGGGTCGGACGATGACAATCGCCCTGTACTGGTCAATGCTTGATGATAACTGGTGTGTACTCGCCCTGCTTTGTCGGCAGCACGAGCCAGTGCGTCGGTGTAGGTGCTTTTTAGCTTGGACAGACTGCGATGAGCCAGCACCACGTCCACGAGTGGGTGTTCTATCTTGGACAGTACGGCTTCGGACGTGGAGTATTGCCCTGTTTTGGTTTTTTTGCCGCCTGCGATACCCAGCTTGTCAAACAGAATTTCGCCCAGCTGTTTGGGACTGGCAAGGTTGAACGCTTCGCCTGCCAATTGGGTGGCGTGGCTCTCAAGTTCGGCGATTTTTTGGTCAAACTCTAGGGACAATTTGCCAAGAAAAGCGGTTTTTATCAAAATGCCGTCCGCTTCCATTTGCGTGAGAATTTGGGCGGTGGGGATTTCTAGCTTGTGCAATAGGGCATTGCTATTGCTGTCTTTTTTAAGATAGTTATCAAACACGCTAAACAATCTAAACGTAATGTCCGCATCTTCGCAGGCATAGTGGCTGGCGGTGTCGATGGCGATTTTGTCAAAAGTAACTTGCTTTGCCCCTTTGCCTGCCACGTCTTCAAAGGTGGTGGTCTTGACCCCTAGATAATGCTGTGCCAAGTCGTCCATGCCATGACGTGTGGCGGCGGCATTGATGACGTAGCTTGCCAGCATGGTATCCATGTGCCAGCCGTTGATGGTGATGCCATATTTGGCAAAGATGTGTGCGTCATATTTGATGTGTTGTCCGATTTTACCAATCGCAGGATTTTCCAAAATGGGCTTTAGGGCGGACAGCACCGTATCTATGGACAATTGTCCGCCCATGGGCAGGTTAAAATCCCCTGTATGCCCCAGCGGAATGTAATAGCCTTGGTAATTATCGCTACTGATAGAAATACCAACCAAGTCCGCACGTTGCCAGTCAATGCTGGTGGTCTCGGTGTCGATGGCAAAGTATGGCATGCTTTGTAAGTGGCTCATCAGCTTATCAAAATCCGCCATCGTGGTGATGGTGTGATATTGCGTGGGCTGTATAGGTAAAGGGCTGATGATGGGGGTGCTGTTATCTGCGGTGCTGTCGTTTGTGGTGCTTGGGATTGTATCTTGACCGTCCGCCTTGGGGCGTTGTTCTGTGGCGGTTGTTTGGTTATTGGTTGTTTGATGGTCAGCTGATGTGCTGCCGTTTGTGCTAAGCAATGCCGCCACGTCTGCCAGCTCTTTTTTAAAGGCGAGTTCTTGGTACAGCTCGTACAAGGCTTGGGCGTTGTGGCGGTTGTCGTGCTGTAGTTGCAAATCGTCCCAGTGCAACCCCAATGTCAAGTCGGTGACGATGGTTGCCAGTATCTTGTCAAAGGCGATATGCTCGGTATGTTCGCCGATACTTTTACCCACCGCCCCTTTGATGTTGTGGGCGTTGGCGATGATGTTATCAAGGTTTTGATATTCGTTCAGCAGTTTGCTGGCGGTCTTTGCACCGACTTTTGGCACGCCTGCAATACCGTCTGACGCATCTCCCATCAAGGTGAGATAGTCTCTCATTTGGGTAGGGTGTACGCCAAATTTGCCAATCACCGCTTGGGTGTCAAATTGCTCGCCCTTAAAAGTGTCTTCTAACATCACCGCAGGATTGACCAGCTGTGCCATATCCTTATCGCCTGTGCTAATCAGCACACGATGACCTTGCTGGCAGGCGGTGTAGGCAAGTGTGCCGATGATATCATCTGCTTCAAAGCCTTCAACCTTGACCAGTGGAATACCCAAAAGCTCAATCAAGCGGTGTACATAAGGAATTTGCACCGCCAAATCTTCGTCCATGGGCGGACGGTTTGCCTTGTATGCGGTGGACATCTGATGGCGAAAGGTCGGTGCACGAGTGTCAAATGCCACCGCCATGTGCGTAGGCTTGTGTATGCGTATGAGTTTGCTAAGCGTCGTCAAAAACCCACGCACCGCATTGGTGGGTAAGCCGTCCGCATTGGTGAGTGGCGGCAGACCATGATAACAACGAAACAGATAATACGAGCCATCAACCAGCACAAAGGGTGGACGTGAGCTGTCAATATGACTGACATCAAGTTCTGCCAAATTGGGCGGTGTGCTGGTAGGGGTGTAGCTGGCGGCAGGCGTGGTGTGCTGGTTGTTGTCGGTTTTGTTGGAATGGGTGTCGCTCATGGCTTATCCGTAGAATAAAAAATATACCAAGAATGTTACCACAAAAACCCCAAACAAACAGCAAAAATCACTCAAGCCAACCACCCTTTTAAACAACCGCCCTTAACGGCAAAGTGCTTCGCAAGGCGTACTGTCTTTGTCGCCATCAATCCTAAGATTGCCACAGGCAAGTGCGGTGCGTGCCTGCTGACAGCTGGTGAATTGCTTGCAGCTCATACCTTTTAGGGCGTGGCATTGCTGGGGATTTGGGTTGGTGCTGATGGGGTTCAGGAAAGAACTAAGGGAAATACTCATAACCCCCCCCAGTTTGCACACTTATTCTATGATTATTTTGGTATCGATTATAAGGATTGACCAAATTTGTTTGTTGTATTACAATGTGATACAACGTCATACAAATTAGGATATGTACAAATGAAAACATTGGTAACCGCTGACAAGTCGCCAGCAATATCACTTAGGATTGGAGCAGATACAAAGCAAGCATTGCAGTATCTGGCAGAGCGAGAGCAACGTAGCGTGCATTACATGGCGGTGCAAATACTTAGTAAAGCCGTACAAGAGCAACTAGACTACCAAAAATCACTAGAGCAACAACTCATGCAAGCCAGCGATGAACTACACAAAAACGGCTCAAAAGGGGTAAGTGCCGTAGAAGCTCACAGGCACGCTGTAGAGCACGCCAAAAGGGTAAGGTGAAGCCTTTGAACGAGCTTAGAGAGCCTTGTAGGAGCATTTACGACGTTGTTTACGAACCACTTGCACAAAGCGACCTAAACAAGATTGCGGAGTATTACACAAAAACGGCAGATTTTGACGTTGCCAGCGTGATTTTAGAGCGGATTGCAACCGCAACAGACACGCTCACGACCATGCCAGAGCGGTGCAAAGTGATTGACCTACCAAACAACGCACAAATACGCAGGTTGCTTGTACCAAAAACACCAATCATCGTATATTTTGAAATTATTGCTAGTACCGTCCACGTGCTGAAAATTGAGCATGGCAAGGCAGACCAAAGCCATTTGGCGGATTTGTTGGTATTCAGACCGTATCAAAAGGAGTTATGACAATGCACGCACACGATTTTGATTTTGAACGCTATAAGGGTTTGGATTTTAGTAATGCCAAGCCACTTAGAGATAATCCCAAGTTTAAGAAGTTTCAAGATATAGTCAATTAAAATTGCAATGATACTTACGTTGCCAGCTCCCTTATGTACTACTTGTACACCACGGTCGCTGTCGTGCTGTCTCATTTTTATTTTAATCGACTATAATATGAAAGTCATGTAATCACAAGATGACTTTTTAGGGTTGCTTGCGGATTGGCGGTTGTTGTTGGGGCTGTTGCTGGCGTTATTGTTGTTGGTGGTGGTATTGTTGCCAGAGCTGTGATTGGGCGTGAGTGTGCTGGGCGTTGCATTGGGTGTGGCATTGAAATCAGGCATACCACAGGCACGCCCCCCACGGCGATATTGCCATGGTGGGGTGGCACACATTGCCCACAGTCCCACTTTGGCTTGGTAGGCGGTGTATTCGGCACGAGCATAGGCGGTGCGGTCGCTTGGGGTTTGGTTGGTTTGGTAGGCTTTGTAATGCCATGCTAAGCCTCGCTTGATTTGAGCAAGGTTGCAATCTGTGCCATTCGCCATCACCTTGCCAAGCAATCTGCCGTAGCGGTCTTTGCCATGATAAATAATGGACAGTGTACCGTTATCCAAGCCTGTCCGCACGCAGCGTGCTAGGCTTTGGCGTGAGCGACTGCCAAAGTCTTGCCTGCTCTCTGGTGCGTCAATACCAAGCAGGCGTACACGTTCGCTGGCTTGTCCATGTACCAGTATTTCTAGGGTGTCGCCATCGACCACACGAGCTTGATAAGGGGTGATGGTGTGGGGTGCGGCAGTACAAGCGGTGGTGGCGATACTGCACAGGAGTAGGAGTGTAAGAGATTTTTGCATAAGTGAATTATAGCAGAATTGGCAAGGGTTGTGGGACTTGCTGTGGGAATTTTGGAGAATGGGATTTTGGTGGTATCATAGGCTTATTTTTATATATGCAATCATCATGACCGACAGCACCAATCCGCCTTATCATTCTGACTTGCCATCTAACTTGCCATCTGTGCTGCATGACAAGCAAGCCTATCTGCACGCCTTGCTCAAAAATCTACCCAATCTGCCGGGGGTGTACAAAATGCTGGGCAAGCAGGGCGAAATTCTGTACGTCGGCAAAGCCAAATCTCTAAAAAGCCGTGTCAATAGCTACTTTGCCAAGACCATCACCCACCCAAAAACACATGCCTTGGTGCAGCGTATCCATGACATTGAGATTATCGTGGTGCGTGGCGAGACCGAAGCCTTGCTACTTGAACAAAACCTTATCAAGGCACACCGTCCGCCTTATAACGTGGTGCTAAGAGATGATAAGTCTTATCTGTATGTATTTGTTTCTACGGATAAATTTCCACGGCTGGGCTTTGGGCGTGGCAAGGGCAATCATGTGCAGGGGCGGTTTTTTGGACCTTTTCCATCGGCACATGGGGCAAAGCAGACACTGGAGCTTATGCAAAAGCTGTTTATGCTAAGAAGTTGTACCAATGCGTTTTTTAGAGCACGCACTCGCCCTTGTCTTGAATATCAGATTAAAAGGTGCAAAGCCCCTTGTGTGGATTTGGTGAGCCATGAGCATTATCTGGAAGACGTGAATAACGCCCTTGCGTTTTTGCACGGAGAAGACACCCAAGTACAGACCGAGCTGGTCGCCAAAATGGAAGCGGCAGCCGAGCGATTGGACTTTGAGCAGGCGGTGTTTTACCGAGACCGTATCACCATGATTAGCGAAATGCAGGCACGCCAAGCGGTGTTTCGTCTGGACGGTGAAGCCGATGTGTTTGCCATCGCACATCAAGCAGGTGTAACGTGCGTGCATGTGCTGACGGTGCGTGGCGGGCAGGTGCTGGGCGGCAAGAACTATTTTCCTGATGAGATTGTGCTGGGCAAGCGTGATGATAACGAGCGGCTTATGGAATTTGTGCTGTCGTTTTATTTTCAAGTGAGTGATGACTTGCCGAGCGAGATTATCACATCGAGCGAGCTTGCCGAGAGTACGACCATTGCCGAGCTTTTGGCGGAGCAATTTGGCAACAAGACCACGCTCAAGCACCGAGTACAGACGCACCGCAGCGAATGGCTACAGCTTGCCAAGCTCAATGCACACAATGCCTTGCGGACTAAGCTCACCGACTTTTATGAATTACAATCACGCTTTGTGGCACTGCAATCCATCTTGGCACAGGTCAGCCCACGCCCCATCGACCGCATTGAATGCTTTGACATCAGTCATACCATGGGCGAAGCGGCGATTGGCTCATGTGTGGTGTTTGACATTGGCGGTGCACGCAAGCGAGATTATCGCCAGTACGCCATTCATGACATCACAGGCGGCGATGATTATGCTGCCATGCGTCAAGTATTGACACGCCGCTACAGCAAGCAGGCATTGCCAGACATGCTCTTAATTGATGGCGGTAAAGGACAACTGACTGTCGCCAAAGACGTGCTGGGTGAGCTGGGTATCTTGGGCGAGACATTGCTGGTGTCGGTTGCCAAGGGAGAAGGGCGAAAAGCAGGACTAGAAGTGCTGCACTTTATCGACCACGAGCCACTGGATTTGCCAGCGGACAGCAAAGCATTGCACTTGATTATGCAGATTAGAGACGAAGCACACCGCTTTGCCATCACCAATCACCGCAAAAAACGAGACAAGGCAAGGGGGGCTTCGGTGCTAGAAGTCATACCAGGGCTTGGGGCGGTGCGTCGCCGAGATTTGCTCAATCACTTTGGCGGTATCACTCAGCTTATCGGTGCGTCCGAACGTGAAATTGCCGATGTCAAAGGCATTGGCAAGGTGCTGGCGAATACGATTTATAAGGCACTGCATGAGTGATTTTTAGCTTGGTATAGTCGATTAAAATTGCAATGATACTTACGTTGACAGCTCCCTTATGTACTACTTGTACACGGCGGTCTGTCGTGCTGTCTCATTTTTATTTTAATCGACTATATCATTTGCACATAAAGCACACAAAAGCCATGCGTATTTACATGGCTTTTGTGTGCAAATCACGCCGCTTTAGGGCGAGAAAGCGAATGAATGTAAACGACACTTAGCTAACGAGTTTAACGATGTGTTAAACTACTTAGGCAAACCAATCAATCCAACTTCACCCCAAGGCGTGCGGCGACTTCTTCATAGCCTTCTACCACATCGCCAAGCCCTTGACGGAAACGGTCTTTGTCCAGTTTTTTCTTGGTGTCTTTGTCCCAAATACGGCAGCCGTCTGGCGAGAATTCATCGCCCAGCACCACACGTCCGTGGAACAAGCCAAATTCTAATTTAAAATCCACCAAGATTAACCCAGCGTCGCTGAACAAAGCACTTAGCACGTCATTGACTTTGCTGGTGAGTTTGTACATTTGGTCAAGTTCATCTTTGTTCGCCCAGCCCAGTGCGATGGCGGTCGATTCTGTCAGCATGGGGTCGCCCAGCTTGTCGTCTTTATAAAACAGCTCATAAGTGGCAGGAGAAAGCGGCTGCCCTTCGCTCAAGCCAAGGCGTTTGACAATGCCCCCTGCGGCAAAATTGCGTACCACGCATTCGATGGGAATCATTTTTAGGCGTTTGACCAGTACTTCATCTTCGGACAGCTCACGCTCATAATGCGTCTCGATACCTGCTTCGGCAAGTTTTTGCATGATGAAAGTGTTAAAGCGGTTGTTCACTCGTCCTTTGCGGTCAAGGCTTGCCATTTTTTCGCCATTAAAGGCAGAAGCGTCGTTGCGAAAATGCAAAATCAGATAATCTTCATCATCGGTTGCGTAGACGGATTTGGCTTTGCCAGTGTAGATAAGCTCTTGTTTATTCATGATTTTTCTCTTATTTGTTAGCTTTATTTATCGGCTATTTGACAACTTGGGGCGGGGTCGGCAGCTGGTACTGCTTGCCCGATGGGTTTTTTAGCTCAAGGGTGTTTTCGCCAACTGTGGGTGTAGGATATAGCGGCGTAAATTGAGCGGTGGGTTGTGCCACTGGAATTTCAATCGGTGCAAGTTTTTTGGCGGATTGGTAGTCTAGGCTGCCGTTATCACGCTTGCCAAGCCAGCCTTTGACCGTGCTACAGCCTGTGGCGGTGAACAAAATTGTGCTGAGTACCGCAATGATTTTTAGAGATTTGGTCATCGTGTTGTCCGTATTACAAAAAAAATTAAATCAAGCCTGCTTTTATCAAGGCATTATCAATCACACTGTGGTATTCGTCCGACAGCCACACCAAGGGCAGGCGAATCCCTGTATCAATCTTGCCCATCTTGTACAAGGCATATTTGGTCGGCTGTGGGCTGGATTCACAAAATAGGTCTTTGTGCAGGTGCTTGATGGTGTCATTAATGGCGTGTGCTTTGTCAAATTCGCCTGCCAATGCCAGTTTAAAAATCTCGCCCATCTGCTTTGGTGCGATGTTGGAAGTAACAGAAATATTGCCCTTTGCCCCATGCTGCATGAGTGTCAAGGCGGTAGGGTCATCACCAGAGAGTACGATGAGCTTGCCTGTAGCGGCTTTTATGAGTGATTTGCCACGTTCAATATCGCCTGTTGCGTCTTTGATGGCGACGATGTTAGACAGTTCGGCAAGCCTTAGCACGGTGGCTTCTTGCATATCGGCAACGGTACGCCCCGGCACATTGTACAAAATCTGTGGAATGTCCACGGTTTCGGCAATTTTTTTGTAATGCTGGTACATGCCTTCTTGCGTGGGTTTGTTGTAATAAGGCACAACCAGCAAGGCATAATCTGCCCCCACACGGCGAGCTTCATTGGTGAGTTCGATGGCTTCTTGGGTGCTGTTCGCCCCTGTGCCAGCGATGACAGGAATGCGTCCGTTCACCTGCTTGACAAAAAACTCAACCACGTTAATATGCTCGTCCGTGGGCAAAGTGGCGGATTCGCCTGTTGTACCGACTGCGACAAGAGCGTCCGTGCCGCTGTCAATTTGCCAATCAATGAGCTGTGCCAGTCGTTCATAATCCACTGTCCCATCGGCATACATGGGGGTTACCAGAGCTGTCATTGAGCCTTGCAATTGGCGGCTGGCAATCGCTTGCGTTAGCATATATCACTTCCAAATGTTGTCTGTCAAAGAAATTAGTTTACCATAATCGAAGGCATTTTGTATGCTTTGTTTGGCAAAAAAATTAGGGCATGTTGATATTTTGTCTTTGTAGATAAAAATGAGATAAATCGCTAGTTTTTCAAGGAAAAAACGCAGCTTGATAGTTATGCTATCGGCTAAGTTTTTGACGATGAAAGACAAGATTTAGTCACTTTTAACATAAAAGCCGTGTTTTAGCACAAACTTCAAACTTATAGTCGGTTAAAATAAAAATGAGACAAGCCGACAGACCGCCGTGTACAAGTAGTACATAAGAACGCTTACAACGAAGTATCATTGCAATTTTAATTGACTGTAATTGCTTGGCGTGATGAATTGTGGGTAGACCCTACTCAATTCTAAGCCCAATAATGGCAGGACTGCCCCCACGAATCAGCTCCATCGTTACCACGCCTGTTGTGGGTAGGGTTTGAATGGCTTTGCTAAAATCATTGGGCGTGCGTGTAGGCTGTTGATTTAGACTGATAATAACATCACCTGCCTGCACCCCAGAACGTGCGGCAAGCCCCATGACATCTATATCTGTAACCAGCATACCGCCATCAATGCCAAAATTTGCCAACATCGCACGCTCGTTCTCGGAGAGTGTTTTGATGTTCAGCCCTAGGCGTACGCCTCTGTGTTCGCTGGCATTTGCCGAAATATCTTTTGGCACTTCGGCAAATTTGCCACGCACGGTGCGAGTGTCGTTGCCACGCTTGTAGGTGAGTGCAAAGTTGTCATCAGGTCTGGCACGATTGATAAGATTGAGCAAATCTGACGCATGTACGATAGATGTGCCGTTGAATTCTAGCACCAAGTCGCCACGCTTTAGCCCCAGTTTGTCCGCAGGCGAGCTGTCTAATATACTGGTCAATAATGCCCCACGGGGACGGCTAAGCCCATAGGCTTCTGCCAAATTTCTGTCCAAATCTTGTACCGATACCCCAAGGTACACTCGTGTAACTCTACCTGTCGCCTTAATCTGCTCATAAATACTCATGGCGGTATCTATCGGAATGGAGAACGACAGCCCCATGTGTCCGCCTGTGCCACTAAAAATGCGTGAGTTCACCCCCACCACTTCGCCTTTTTGATTGAACAGTGGACCGCCAGAGTTGCCAGGATTTAACGCCACATCGCTTTGAATAAATGGCACGGCGGCTTCTTTGCTAAAGTTGCGAGACTTGGCAGAGACAATGCCAGCGGACGCAGAATAATCAAAGCCAAACGGTGAACCAATGGCAAGCACAGGTTCGCCCACACGCAGATTGTCATCTTTGGCGGTGGTGAGTACAGGGAAATTGTTGCCTACAACCTTTAGTACGGCAATGTCCGAGCTTGCGTCCGAGCCGATGAGCTTAGCGTCCATCTCGGTGCGGTCATTCATGGTAACGGTGATGGTGTCCGCCCCTTCAACCACATGGTGATTGGTCAAAATATAACCATCTGCCGTGATAAAAAACCCTGTGCCATACGCCTGTTCAATGGCTGGCAATTCTGGCACTTCGACACGATTGCCAAAAAACTGACGCAGAATTTTTGCCTGCTGCACCATGGCAAGCTCTTCTTCGCTCACTCGCTTGGTGATACTGATACGCACCACGCCATCAGACACCTGTTCCACAAGGTTCGAAAAATCCACTGCCGCAGCGGCGTGGGCTTGTGGTATGACGGCAGGCAGACTTGTGCCAAGTAGGATAAGGCTTAGCATTAGGGGCTTTAGGCGAGATTTTGATGGCGTAAATTGGGGGGCGGCGTATGTATTCATAGGAGTTTTGTCTTTGGCAGTATGGTGAATTGTATAAATAATGAGCAAAATAACATAAAACGCTGTTAGTATGCAAAAATCTTCACTGTCCGTCAAGTGGCTTTTTTGAGAATATTTCTCTTTGTTGTGTTGCTGGTGGTACGGTGGTTGCTTGCGGTGTTGCTTTTGATGGTGGCAGTGCTTTTGCTTGCTTGGCTGATTGCTTGGTTGTGCGGATTTTGCTATGTGGGTTTTTGTGATAAATTCCTTAGCAATATCATTGTAATATAGTAGAATACCCTTAAAATTCCACTTATTAACTAGCCATAACAAGGAACTTAAAGATGAGCCGATATTTAATTACTTTTGATATGGACACCAATTGCCTAAAAGAAAATTACCACACCAGCAGTTATAATAACGCCTATGCTGACATCAAGAATGTATTGGCTAGGCATGGTTTTGATAATATCCAAGGCAGTGTTTATTTGGGTCATGATAGCATCAGTGAAGCACATGGTACAATTGCCATTCAAGAACTTACCGCTCGTTTTGACTGGTTTTATCCTTGTGTTTCAAATATCAAATTTTACCGCCTAGAAAGTGATTTAAACGCCCAGTTTATCGCTGATGGTGTATACCAAGCCAAGCAAGCATTTATTCAACGCATAGAGCAACTACGCTTGTCCTTGGTGCAAGCTGGCTTAACTAGCGAACAAATCACTAAGGTCTTAGCCGAACAGAATTTTGAGCTTGATAAGCTAAGTTTACCTTTTAAGCTCAAAGATTGACCTAAGATTAATCTTTAGTCCAGCAGCTTAACCCAATTTAGTCAAACACCCCTGTCCAAATTCTATCCTGCACTTCTTGCACCGTGCCATCTGCGTCAATGCGGCGAATGCGTGCATGTTGTGCGGATTGCTTGGCAAAGCCTTGATAAATCCGCTCAAAAAACGCCACGTCTTCGGCTTCAAATCTGTCCGCCGTACCACGTTTGCCAGCACGTGCCATACCTGTACGCACGTCCAAATCTAGCCACAGTGTGATGTCGGGCAGGCGTGGCACAAACTGCTCAATCAATAGGGCAATCTTGGCAAGCTCACGCTCATCACCCCAATACCGACCATAACCTTGATAGGCGACCGTACTGTCGATAAATCTGTCGCAAATCACCCATTTGCCCTGTGCCAAGGCTGGCAAAATGGTACGGTGCAGATGGTCGGCACGTGCGGTAAAAATCAGCAAAAGCTCGGTGTCAGTATTGATGTCGGTGTTGTTGTCAAGCAAAATCTTCCGCAAATCTTCCGCAAGCGTACTGCCCCCCGGCTCTCGTGTGCGTACAAAATCAATGCCGCACTCGCTAAGCCTATCACAAAAACCATCAATGGCGGTGGTCTTACCCACGCCTTCTGTACCTTCAAAAGTGATGAATTGCGGTGCGTCAAAGGCTAGGGTGCTTGACATGATGTGTCCTTTTTGCTTTACTGATTTTTGCTGATTGATGGTTATTTTATGCTGTGATTAACGGATAATGCTGGACTTACGCCGCAGCCTACAGGTTTCACCAAATGGGTTGTTATAGCCTACGGTTTTTTGGCGATGGTGGCACGGTATTCGCTCACCGCTTTGTTGTGTTCAGCTAAACTCGTGCTGAACTTATGTCCACCATTGCCTGTTGCTACAAAATAGGTATAAGGCACATTGCTTGGGTGCATGGCGGCATTGATGGCTTCTTTTGATGGCAGGGCGATGGGCGTGGGGGGCAAACCGTCGATTTGGTAAGTGTTGTAGGTAGTTTTTTCGTTGATGTTGCTGCGGTAGATTTTGCCGTCATAGCGGTCGAACAAGCCATAGATGATGGTGGGGTCGGTCTGTAGCCGCATGCCTTGACGCAGACGATTGACGAACACTGCCGACACGTCTGGACGTTCGGACGTTATGCCTGTTTCTTTTTCGATGATACTTGCCATTATCAAGGCTTCATAGGGCGTGCGATAGGGCAAATTGTCGGAACGCTCCGCCCACGCCTTATCTAAAATGCTCTGCTGGCTGTCGTACAGGCGTTTTAAGACGGCGGTATCTGTTACCCCTTGCTCAAAAAAATAAGTATCAGGAGCGAACAGCCCTTCAAGATTGCCACTTGGGGTATCAATCTGCAAGGCTTTGGCGACGGCGGCATTATCACGCATGACATCTTGCCATGTGTAGCTGTCCGTTGCACTTTGGGGGGCGGATAGGGTTTCAAGCTGTATGCCATGGGTGGTCTTGATGGTGTGATACAGGTCTTTGCTGGTTTTGCCTTCGATGATTTGCACTTTGATGAGTGCCACTTCTGCCCCTTTGCCAAGAATATTCACCACGTCTTGCAAGCTGGCATTGGCAGGAATGCGGTACACGCCTTGTTCGAGCTTGTCTGTGGCATGAAATTTAAGATACAGCCGTGCAATGAGCGATGACGACAAGGCGTTGGTTTGCCAAGGTTTGCTCACCAATAGGCTATAATAAGTGTCGCCAGTCTTAACGGTGAGCAGGCTGGGTTTTTTGTGCGTTTTGGCAAAAGCGGTGGCGTACACGCTTATCACAAACGCCATACAGCATAAAGCAATCACGCCAAACAGCCATGCCAAGGGCGAGCGTTTTTTTTGTGTGTTTTTTGATTGTTTGGAAGACATATAAGATATTGCTGATAAAAAATTGGGCTTATTGTAGCATTATTAAGCCAAAAATGGCACAATTACACCATCAGCACAATCGAGAAACAATCATGCCATCTTATGAATTTCAGCTGGTCAATGTCTTTGGCGAAACCGCTTTTGGCGGCAATCCTTTGGCAATTCTTCCAAAGGCGGACGGCTTAAACGATGACACCATGCAAGCCATCGCACGGCAATTTAACCTAAGCGAGACGGTATTTGTCATGCCGCCTACGCATGACGCACTGGCGGACGTGCGTATCTTTAGCCCAAGCTATGAGATGAGCTTTGCAGGACACCCTGTGATTGGCGTGGCGTGGTATTTGGCACAGCAACATAGCACGCCTTTTTATATTCGCACCCCAGCCAAGACTGTTGCCATTCATCAGCAAAAGCAAGCGATGATGTTAAGCACGCAAGGCTACACTTGTGCAGTGAGCAAGGCGGACAAGACAAGCCTTGCAATGATGACAGGCTTACACGAGACAGCTGTGGCACAACAGGCGTATTTTGTCAATGCTGGCGTGCGTCAGTTGCTACTAGAAGTGGCGGATAAGACGGCACTGGATAATACCAAGGTCAATCTTGCACGACTGCGTGAACTGTATGCCAATGATGATGTACAAGACGAAATCATGCTGTATCTGTGGTGCAGAGCGGGCGATGTGCTGGTCAGTCGGCTGATGTTTGAGCAAGATAATGGCTTGCTAGAAGACAGCGGCACAGGGTCGGCAGCGGTGAACCTAGGGGCATATCTGCACCATACAGGCGTGCGTGCTGGGACGTATGCCATTCATCAAGGCGATGGCATGAGTCGCCCAAATCGTCTGTACTTGCAGATTGATGGCGATGTCATCAGCATGGGCGGCGTGGTGCAGCATGTGGGTCAAGGGGCGTTTTTTGTGGACAAAATATCATAATTGATGGTAAAAATCATGATTTATGCAGATAAATAGCACAAAAGTTGTTGAAATCATTTACAAAATTTCGTCAATTCTTTAAAATAGCAGAGATGTTTTAATGTGTGGTATTTTGATACATGACATTCGAGACACTTAAAGCAACATGCCAGCATATTTTATAAATATTTTTTAACTGATAATTAAGACATACCTATGAGTGAGATAGTAGACAATCAAAAAACACTGCCGATACTGAGTGAGAACTTAAACGAGATTGACGAAGCGAAGTTTAATACCTTTATTGATGAAGCGGTGGCGTGCATTTATCAAGCGAGTGATGAAAAGAGCTTGCAGGAGCTGCGTGTACAATTGACTGGCAAAAAAGCTGCCTTAACCGCACTGTCCAAGCAGATGGGTAGCCTTGACGCAGACGGCAAAAAAACGTACGGTGCGTATCTGCACAGTGTACGCACCGCACTGCAAGCGGCTTTTGATGAGCAGGGCAAAACCCTTGCCAGTCTGGCATTGCAGGCACGCCTTGCCAGCGAACGTATAGATGTCAGTCTGCCTGCTCGTGGCACGCACAAAGGGCATTTGCACCCCATTACCCAAGCCACAGAGCGTATGCGTGCGTTCTTTGTGCAGGCGGGTTTTAATGTGGCGACAGGGCCCGAAGTTGAGAGCGATTATTACAACTTTGAAGCCTTGAATATCCCAGACCATCACCCAGCGCGTGCCATGCACGACACCTTTTATTTCGATGCACATTATCTGCTGCGTACACACACGTCATCGGTGCAGATTCGCACCATGGAAGCTGGCGAACCGCCCATTCGTATCATCTGTCCGGGGCGTGTGTACCGCTGTGATAGCGACCAGACACACTCGCCAATGTTTCATCAGATGGAGGGCTTGATGATTGACAAAAAATCCAATTTTGCCGAATTAAAGGGCTTGATTGTGTCGTTTTTGCAGGCATTTTTTGACAAAGAATTGACCGTGCGGTTTCGTCCGTCATTCTTTCCCTTTACCGAGCCATCTGCCGAAGTGGATATTTTGGCAGACAATGGCAAATGGCTAGAAGTCATGGGCTGCGGCATGGTACACCCACAGGTGCTGCGTAATTGCGGTATTAACCCTAATGAGTATACAGGCTTTGCCTTTGGTATGGGAATTGAACGCTTTGCCATGTTGTATTATGGGGTGAATGATGTGCGGTTGTTTTTCCAAAATGATGTGCGGTTTTTAAGGCAGTTTGGGTGAGTGTTAAGTGTAATAGATTTAAATAAATGGCTTAGCTGAACTGGTTTGGTAGCTGCTTACAAAATATC
>JAUNUB010000025.1 GCA_030538375.1 Moraxella sp.
TACTTGTACACGGCGGTCTGTCGGCTTGTCTCATTTTTATTTTAATCGACTATAGTATGCCAATCAATCATCAATTACCGCATTTTTCACAAAAGTTACTTAAAATTATCTTATGAATATTTTACGCACCTTTTTTATTGTGGCAAGTTTCACGAAGACTGTCAAGCCCACTTCATGCACAAAAATGGATTTTGCGGCGAATTTAGGGTATCATAGTCGGTATTTTGCAAGATTTTATAACAATTTAACTTTTTTTAATTTAACTTTTGTAACTCAGCTTTTGTAACATTGGACAATTTTATGAGAAAAATTTTAGTCACTTCCGCCCTGCCCTATGCCAATGGCTCAATTCATCTGGGGCATTTGGTTGAATATATCCAAACCGATATTTGGGTGCGTGCCATGAAATCACAAGGACACGATGTCAAATACGTCTGTGCTGATGACGCACACGGCACAGCCATTATGCTAAGAGCCGAAGCCAACGGCATTAGTCCAGAAACCCAAATCGCCAACGTCAAGGCAGAACACGAGAGAGATTTTGCAGGGTTTTTTGTGGGATTTGACAATTATTATTCTACGCACAGCCCAGAAAACGAACAGTATTGCACCGAAATCTACAACAAATTGTTTGACAAAGGCTACATCTTTACCAAGGACGTTGAGCAATTGTACGACACCGAAAAGGGTTTGTTCCTAGCCGACCGCTTTGTCAAAGGCGAATGCCCCAGCTGCCACGCCACCGACCAATACGGCGACAATTGCGAAGTGTGCAGCACCACTTATAACGCCACCGAGCTTATCAACCCCTATTCCACCCTAAGCACTTCCACTCCTGTTATCAAGACTTCCAAGCATTACTTTTTTGATTTGCCAAAGTTCACCGACTTTTTAAAATCATGGACAAGAAGTAGCGAAAACGCCCACAGCACACGCCTGCAAACCAGTATCGCCAACAAACTGGACGAATGGTTCACCGATGGGCTACAGCCGTGGGACATCAGCCGAGACGCACCGTATTTTGGTTTCAAAATCCCCAACACACCCACAGGTGAGCCTGACAAATATTTTTATGTGTGGCTAGACGCACCTGTCGGCTACATGGCAAGTTTTAAAAACCTGTGCGACAAGACTGGGCTGGACTTTGATGAATACTGGCAAAAAGACAGCACTGCCGAAGTACACCACTTCATCGGCAAGGACATTGTGTATTTTCACGCCCTATTTTGGCCCGCCATGCTAGATGGGGCAGATTTGCGTACACCCACCACGATTAATGCCCACGGATTTTTGACCGTCAATGGGGCAAAAATGAGCAAATCTCGTGGCACATTCATCAAAGCAGAAACTTACCTTGAACATCTTAACCCCGAATATCTGCGTTATTATTTTGCGTCCAAGCTGTCATCAAGCGTTGAAGACATCAACCTTGACCTAGATGATTTTATGCAAAAAGTGAATTCGGACTTGGTGGGCAAAGTGGTGAATATCGCCTCTCGCTCGGCAGGTTTTATTCACAAAAACCACAACGGCAAGCTCACCGACACTTGTGCAGAAAGTGAGCTGCTCGCTGAGATTGTCAATGCTGGCGATGAGATTGCCAAGAGCTATGAAGCTCGTGAATTTGCCAAAGCCATGCGTCTTATCATGGCGTGTGCCGACAAAGCCAACGAATACATCGACAGCAAAAAACCATGGGCACTCGCCAAAGAAGGCAAGCACAGCGAAGTCCAAGAAGTCTGCTCGGTCGCACTCAACATCTTCCGTCAGCTGATTGCGTATCTTGCCCCTGTGTTGCCAGTGCTTGCCGAGAATGCACGAGTATTCCTAAACATCGACAGCCTTGATTTTGCCAGCCGTCATGCACTGCTCTTGGGGCATACCATCAATGCCTTTAATCCACTCATTAGCCGTGTCGAAAAAGACAAAATCAACGCCATGATTGACGCCTCCAAAGAAAGCCTTGCCCCAAGCGACACCGATAAGAGCAAGGGCAATAACAGCGAAAAAACCGCCAAAAAAGACACAGCAAAAGACACCACAAAAACCAGCGATACAGACAGCTACATCGGCATTGACGACTTTGCCAAAGTAGAGATGAAAGTCGCCAAAGTGCTAAGCTGTAGCAAGGTGGACGGTGCGGACAAATTGCTTCAATTCACCCTAGATGTGGGCGAAGACAACACACGCAATGTCTTTAGTGGCATTGCCAAGTTCTATACACCAGAGCAGCTGGCTGGCAAAACCGTCGTCTGCGTTACCAACCTTGCCCCACGCAAGATGAAATTCGGCACTTCTGAAGGTATGATACTCTCCGCCGAAAAAGATGGACAATTGCAAGTGGTGATATTGCCCGATGAGATGGCAGTGGGGGCGACTTTGGCTTAATGGCTGATTGCAGCACTCAGCGATATTTACTATTATAGTCAAATAAATTCATTTTAGGACGAGAAAAACTAGCGAAGATAGTACAAGTAGTACAGCAAGCGAGTTTGACGATGTACTAAATTGAATTTAAAAGACTATACCTAAAAAAGCACGGACGATACAATGTCCGTGCTTTTTTAGGTCTGTACTTTTTGGGTGTTTCAACCACCACTCAACTCCGTTTTAACACCGCCATCGCAACCGTGGCAATGAGTGCAGGAATGCCAATCGCCAAGAAGTTATACGCATGGGGCAAACTCATGGACAGCAGTACTCCTGTCAAGATAGGTCCGACAATCGCCCCAACACGGCTCACCGCAGACGCACAGCCAATACCTGTCGTACGAATGTGCAGCGGATAAAACTGGGCTAGGTAGCTGTACAATAAAATTGACGTGCCAATCGTGGTTGCCCCTGCCACTGCCACGAGTGTATACAGCACCGCAGATGGGGAATTAATCGCCAAGGACGAAATCGACACCGCTGCCAAGGCACACATGGTAACAATCACAGGTTTTAGATGAAAACGGTCTGCCAAAAATCCCCCAGCAATCGCCCCAATCATCGCCCCCACATTCAGAGCAAACAAGAACAAAATACTCTTGCCAAGCGAATAGCCTGCCGACAGCATGAGCTTAGGCAACCAACTGCTTAGCGTATAAGTCATGAGCAGGCACATAAAGAACGCCACCCAAAACATCACCGTGCCAAAGGCTCGCCCTTCGGTGAATAGCTGTGCAAATGCCGATTGTTTTTGTCCATCTTGCTGCACAGGTGCGGTCTCTGCCAATGTCAGCTTGGTATGCTCGGTAATGGTAAGGGCTGGATTGAGTTTTTTGACGATGTGGCGAGCCCTGCCGTCTTGTCCGTCTTTGACCAAATAGGTGAGCGACTCTGGCAAAAATTTCCAAATCAACGGAAAGCCAGCAATCGGAATACCCGCCAGATAAAACATAATCTTCCAGCCATAATCCTGCACCAAAAACGACCCCAATAATGCCGAAATAATACCGCCCACCGCATAGCCGCTAAACATGATGGACACCATCGTGGCACGAGATTTTTTGGGTGCGTATTCTGATGTCAATGCCACAAGATTAGGCATGACCCCACCAATGCCAAGCCCTGCCAAAAACCGCAGTACCGCAAATTCGACAGGCGATGGGGCAAACGCTCCCAAGAAAGTAAAGCCACTAAAGAATGCGGTGCATATCATGATGACTTTTTTGCGTCCGATTTTGTCCGCCAATGCCCCAAAAAACATCGCTCCAAACATCATGCCTGCCAATGCCGAGCTTGCCAACATACCTGCTTGCGGAGCTGTCAATGACCACTGCTCCATCAGCAATGGCAATGCCACGCCATAAATCACCAAATCATAGCCATCAAAAATAATGACCAGCAAGCACCAAAACAACACCTGCCAATGAAACTTACCCAGTTTGGCATTGTCTACCACGTCATTGATATTGACGGTTTGTCCGTCCGTTGATTGCGTTGCCCTATTCATACAACCGCTCCTTGTTTGTTCGGCTTAAAAGATTTACTTAACTTAAAAGCCGTTGATTAAAATCCATTTAACCGCTTGATTTTGATTGCTTGCATATTGATTTTTTTGCACGCTCCTTATCATTATTTACACCGCACGAATGGTCAAAATCTGCTCGCTGTGTCCAAACACCCCTTGTTCATCATGCAGCACACTGCTCGTCAATCCCACGCCATCATCGCCAATCTGCTGCATGGTATCAAAGCCCAGCCATCGTCCCACAGGCAGGCGTAGCAGATGAATTTGCAAATCCAAATTAGGAAACAGCCAGTTGATACCGTCAGGCTGATAAATGCGTGGCACAATGCCATTTGCGGTATCCACCATACCCATCAAATGCACAAAGTCCGATGTGGGCAGCGTCTTGCCATCACACGCCACCATGTCAAGGCTGTTATTAAGCCACACAATGCCCCTGCCATGGCGGTTGTTTGGGTCTGCTTTGGCACGAATGCTCTTGATATAACCACCGCCCCAATGGCGTATACCTTCCCAGTCTGGCAAGTCATCAATGCTGGCAATCGCACTATTCTCAAGCCCTGCCACCGCTGACGTATCGCTCGTTTGCATTCGCCATGCTCGTGCGGTGATACAAGTCTTGTCATGAGCCATCATCACCGCTTCGATAAGCTCAATGGTGCGTCCTTTGCGTATCAGCTTGGTATGGATACTAAACTCCCCAAAGGCAATCAAGCCAAAAATATCAAGGCTAATGCGTCCGATACGCATATCCGCCCTTGGCATAAAGGCTTCTAGCTCGGCACACATCACCCCTGTGGCTGGTGCCATGTGCTGTTCGTGCGGATTCCAAGCCCCTTGGGCGTGAATGTTGCTCTCGTACACCGCCACCACGCCATCATCAGCATGGTCGCTGACGGCGGTGCGAGATTTGAGCGTATAATAACTGTCTGTCATTACCTATTCCTTGGTTTGATTGTTTTATAGTCGATTAAAATAAAAATGAGGCAAGGCGACAGCGACCGTGGTGTACAAGTAGTACACAAGGGAGCTGGCAACGTAAGTATCATTGCAATTTTAATTGACTATACCCAAAACAAAAACAGTGTCTTGGTTGATAACGTGGGTTTATACCCACGCTACGGCTCATTTTTTAACCCAAAACCCAAAAATGAATGTCTATAGTCAAATAAATTAGCTTTAAGACAAGGAAAACGAGTGCAGATAGTACAAGTAGTACAGCAAGCGAGTTTGACGAAGTATTAAAGCTAATTTAAAAGACTATAGTAATACCCTAGTCTTCTTCAAGACTGATACCAAGCTCTTGACACATCGCTTCTCTTAGCTTGAATTTTTGAATCTTGCCTGACGCTGTCATCGGAAATTCCGTCACGAACTGCACATAACGTGGCACTTTGTTGTGCGAGATACGTTCTTTGCAAAACGCACGAATGCTGTCGCTGTCGCAAGTTTCGTGTTCGTGCATAATGATACAGGCACACAGCTCTTCGCCGTATTTTGGGTCTGGCACGCCCACCACCTGCACTTCGCCCACCGCTGGGTGTTTATACAGGAAGTCTTCAATCTCTTTGGGGAACAGATTTTCGCCCCCACGGATAACGATGTCCTTAATCCGCCCCTTAATCTGCACATAGCCTTCATCATCCATCTTGCCAATGTCGCCTGTATGCATCCAGCCGTGTTCGTCAATGGCTTCACGAGTTTTGTCAGGCTCGTCCCAGTAGCCTGCCATCACCGAATAGCCACGCACACAAATCTCGCCAGACGCACCCACAGGCACAATGCCGCCATATTCATCGACGATTTTTAGCTCCACATGTGGGTGGATATGCCCCACGGTACTGACACGCTTGTCAATTGGGTCATCAACATAACTCTGCACGCTGACAGGAGCGGTCTCGGTCATGCCATAGCAGATGGTAATCTCGTGCATGTGCATACGCTCCATGACACGGGTCATAATCTCCTTGGGGCATGGGCTGCCTGCCATGATACCTGTACGCAGGCTAGATAAATCAAAGTCGTCAAAATTCTCCTGCTCTAGCATATTGATAAAAATCGTTGGCACGCCATACGCCGCTGTACAACCTTCTTCACTAATGGCTTGTAGGGAATCTTGGGCGTTGAACACCGCACTGGGATACACCATCGCTGCCCCATGCGACACCGCCGCCAAGTTACCCATCACCATACCAAAGCAGTGAAACAATGGCACAGAGATACAGATTTTGTCATCATGGGTCAGCTTAATCCCTTCACCCACAAAAAAACCGTTGTTCAAGATATTGTGATGAGTAAGCATTGTGCCTTTTGGATTGCCTGTCGTGCCTGATGTGAATTGAATATTAATCACGTCATCAAATTGCAAGGAGCTCGACAAAATATGCAGTGCCTGCACCTGCTCGGTGGTGGGCGTATCCAGCAGACTATAGAACGAATAGCAGCTTGGCAAAGGGTTTTCGGACAGTTTAATCACCGTCTTTAGATGGGGCAATTTGGCACATTCTAGCGATTTGTTGGTCTGCGTGTATATCTCAGGGGCAATCTCGCCCAAGAGTTTTTCGTAGTCGGTGCTTTTAAGTGCTTCTGCCAATATCAAGCCTTTGCACGAGACTTTGTTCAGCACATATTCGATAAGCTCGACAGATTTGTAAGATGGGTTGAGATTGACCAGCACCATGCCTGCCTTGGACGTGGCAAATTGGGCGACTGTCCATTCCCAACAGTTGGGCGACCAAATGCCGATACGGTCGCCTTTTTTAAAGCCAATCTCTAGCAACTGACATGCCAAGGCTTCGACTTTTTCGTGCAATTCATGATAAGAAAAACGCTTGTTTTGATGACGACTGACCAAGGCTTCTTGATAAGCATACTCATGGCAAGCCTTGTCAAAGACTTCGCCGATGGTCTGCCCTATTAGGGGTTTGCTGCTCGTGCCTGACAGATAGCTGGGTTTGGACAGCTGGCTGGTGAATTTTAGGTGGGTGGCTTGTGCCTGCATAGCAACGCTCCTTGTGCTAGTTAAGATTGGGGTAATACTTTTTTTAAAGCCAGTAACGTGTGTTTATAGTCTTTTAAATTCAATTTAGTACGTCGTCAAACTCGCTCGCTGTACTACTTGTACTATCTTCGCTCGTTTTCCTCGTCCTAAAATGAATTTATTTGACTATAGTAACGTTACAGCTGTCGTTCGATTAACACATTCCATGATGTTAAAATTTCAAATATTTATCAAAAACCAAATATCAGTTTGGTAGGGTGCGGTGTAAACCCACCAATCATCGTGGGTTCAGGCACGCTACATTCTGTACATCAAGTTGCATTCATACAACTATTTACACAAAAGTCCGCCACGTTTTGACTAAAATACGCTCGGTAAGCGTCATCAAACACATCTTGTGCCTTGATGTTCAAAGGCTCAATCACCGCATAAGTCATCGCTCCAACGATACACAGTGCCGCAATGCGTGTATCCGCCACTTGCCACACGCCTGCCGTCTGCCCTTCTTGCAAGATGGTGGTGATGGCTGTGGCAATATCCGCCTTGACCCCAAAACGTGCCATCTCAAACGCCGCGTCATCAACAGGCTCTAGCATTAGGGCATTCGCCATGTGTGGGTCGTTCAAGGCTCGTTTGACAAAGGTCTTGACCGCTCGGTGTAGCTTATCTCTAGCCGACAGACCACTGCTGGCAATCGACTGCAAAATCGCAATCTCCATACCTGCCACATCGCCCAGCACCGCTTTCATCAGCTCGCTTTTGTTGTCAAAATGGCGATACACCAAGCCATTGGACACGCCTGCCATCTCGGCGATTTGGGCGATTTGGGCGTTCTTAAAACCGCCATCACTAATCAGCTGCTTGGTCGCTGTCAATATCGCACGCTTGGTCTGCTCAATCCGCTCCTGCATCAAAGCAGAACGCTTGTACTGTCTGTCAGGGGTGCTGACTTTGACTTGGTGGTCGGACTGGCTGTTATTCATACTATTCGTTTGGTTCATGGTGCTATTCTACCAGTTAAAAATGATTTTTCAACCATTTTTTGAATTATTATTCACTTTTTTCAAAAAAAGGTGTATGATAGGCTCAAGCAGTCAGAATATTGATTGTGAAATTGTAGTGGAAGAAGTTGGGAAGTACTACTGGCAAAGCGAATGCAGATAGTACAAATCAAATTCTTTCACGATATTGGGTTTTGGCACGCAATTCATTGGTATGGCTTGATTTTTATGAATTGTTGCAACCAACCGACACCCATCACCGTTTTAAAATTTTTGTTAAGCTGTGCTTTCACCCATTTCACTTAAAAAAAGGATTTTTTATGAAAAGTTTAACCTTTGGTCTTGATGACACTTTGTTAGAGCTGCAAGACGCTGTCAGACAATTTTGTCAAAAAAATATCACCCCCATCGCCGCAGACATTGACCGCACCAATGAATTTCCACACCATCTATGGCGGCAGCTGGGCGATATGGGCGTACTGGGCATGACCGCCAGCGAAGAATACGGCGGCATGAACATGGGATATTTGGCACACATTATCGTCATGCAGGAGATTTCTCGTGCGTCGGCTTCGGTAGGATTGTCCTATGGGGCACATTCTAATCTGTGCGTAAACCAAATTCACCGCAACGGCACAAGTGAGCAAAAAACTCGCTACCTACCAAAACTTATCAGCGGCGAACATGTCGGTGCACTTGCCATGAGTGAACCCAATGCAGGCTCGGACGTGGTGAGCATGAAACTGCGTGCCGATGACAAGGGTGATTACTTTGTACTAAATGGGGCAAAGATGTGGATTACCAATGGTGGCGACGCTGATGTGCTGGTGGTGTATGCCAAGACCGATGTGAATGCTGGAGCAAAGGGCATGACCGCATTTTTGGTCGAAAAAAGCATGACAGGCTTTAGCCATGGCACGCACCTAGACAAGCTGGGTATGCGTGGCTCTAACACCTATCCCATATTCTTTGACAATGTCGAAGTCCCCAAAGAAAATGTGCTAGGCGGCGTGGGTAACGGCGTGAAAGTCTTGATGAGCGGCTTGGATTATGAACGTGCGGTATTAAGTGCAGGACCTTTGGGTATTATGGACGCATGTATGGACGTGGTGATACCTTATATTCACGAACGCAAGCAGTTTGGGCAGGCGATTGGTGAATTTCAGCTCATGCAGGGCAAGATTGCCGATATGTACTCCACACACCTAGCTTGTAAGGCACTCGTGTATGCTGTGGGAGCAGCCTGCGACCAGCTAGACCATGACCGCAGCCTACGCAAGGACGCTGCCAGTGCCATCTTGTACGCCGCCGAAAAAGCCACTTGGCTGGCTGGCGAAGCCGTGCAAATCCTAGGCGGCAATGGCTACATCAACGAATACCCCACAGGCAGACTGTGGCGTGATGCCAAGCTGTATGAGATTGGGGCTGGCACAAGCGAAATTCGCCGTATGCTGATTGGGCGAGAGTTGTTTGCCGAGACGATGTAGTTGTGCGTGTGGTTATCTTTTTTTAAGCATGTAGCGTGGGTATGAACCCACGTTCGTGCCGAACCCATGTTACGAATATCATCACTGGGCTTATGCCACAGCCTACACCCCCCTTATGCAGTCAAATACATTCACTGTATTAAAACGAATTTAAAAGACAATACCAAGACACAAGGAAGTATCATGAACCCCATCACAAGCCAGCTCAACCCACGCAGCGACAGCTACAAACAAAACCACGCCGCCATGCAATCTTTGGTTGATGAGCTGCGTCAAACCGCCCACAAGGTCAGTCTTGGCGGCAGCGAAAAATCCCGCCAAAAACACCTAGAGCGTGGCAAATTGCTCGCTCGCACACGCATTGATAAGCTCATCGATGTGGGTACGTCTTTTTTGGAAATTGGACAATTGGCAGCCCTTGGGGTGTACGAAGACGACATTCCATCGGCAAGTGTGGTGGCTGGTGTGGGCTTGGTGCATGGCGTGATGTGCATGATTGTCGCCAATGACGCGACCGTCAAAGGTGGCACATACTACCCCTTGACCGTCAAAAAACACCTAAGAGCCCAAGAAATCGCCGAACAAAACCATCTGCCTTGTATCTACATGGTGGACTCTGGTGGGGCGTTTTTGCCCTTGCAAGACGAAGTGTTCCCAGACCGTGAGCATTTTGGGCGGATATTTTTTAACCAAGCCAATATGTCCGCCAAGGGCATTAGCCAAATTGCCATCGTGATGGGCAGCTGTACCGCTGGTGGGGCGTATGTGCCTGCCATGAGTGATGAGACCATTATTGTGCGTAGCCAAGGCACGATTTTCTTAGGCGGACCACCCCTTGTCAAGGCGGCCACAGGCGAAGTGGTGAGCAGCGAAGACCTAGGCGGTGGCGACGTACACACTAGGCTATCAGGCGTGGCAGACCACTTGGCGGACAATGACGAACACGCCATCAGTATCGCAAGAGACATCGTGGCTAATCTTAATCAGCCTGCCGCCGCCCTACCTACCGACATCGAAGCCCCCTTATACGACATCAAGGAAGTCTACGGCGTTATTCCCACCGACAGCCGTCAGCCCTTTGACATCAAGGAGATTATCGCACGCCTTGTCGATGGTTCACGCTTTCATGAGTTCAAGGCAAGATTTGGCACGACACTCATCACAGGCTTTGCCAATATCTACGGCATGCAGGTGGGTATCATCGCCAACAACGGTATTTTGTTCTCCGAATCCGCACAAAAAGGCACTCACTTTATTGAGCTGTGTTGCCAGCGTAATGTGCCAATTGTATTTTTGCAAAATATCACAGGCTTTATGGTCGGTCGCCAATACGAAAACGAAGGCATCGCCAAGCATGGGGCAAAGCTCGTCATGGCTGTTGCCACCGCCAAAGTCCCAAAAATCACCCTAGTGGTGGGCGGCTCGTTCGGTGCAGGCAACTACGGCATGTGCGGACGTGCTTACTCGCCACGCTTTATGTGGACATGGCCAAACTCTCGTATCTCGGTCATGGGCGGTGAACAAGCGGCGAGCGTACTGTCCACCATCAAACGAGACCAAATCGAAGCCACAGGCAACGCATGGAGTGCAGACGAAGAAGAGGCCTTTAAAGCCCCCATCAAAGCCCAATACGAACGCCAAGGACACCCCTATTATGCGTCTGCACGCCTGTGGGACGATGGCGTGATAGACCCTGCCGACAGCCGTCGTGTGCTGGGGCTTAGCCTAATGGCAGCCTTAAACGCCCCAAGTCAGCCCACACAGTTTGGTGTATTTAGAATGTAGGTTTGATTGACTTATAGTCAAATAAATTCATTTTAAGACGAGAAAAACGAGCGAATATAGTACAAGTAGTACAGCAAACGAGTTTGACGACGTACTAAATTGAATTTAAAAGACTACATTTTTAAAAATCATTAAAGGGAATTATTATGACTTATCAATATATCGAACTTGATATTAACGACAAAATTGCTACCTTGTGGCTAAACCGTCCAGAACTGCACAACGCCTTTAACAGCGGCGTGATTGCCGAGATTAGCCACGCCCTACAAGCGGTGAATGCCATGGGTGATGTGCGTGTTTTGGTATTGGCAGGGCGTGGCAAGAGCTTTTCTGCTGGGGCGGATTTGAACTGGATGAAAGCCGCTGGTGAAGCCAGTTTTGATGACAACATGGCGGACGCAGTCAATCTTGCCGCCATGCTGCACACCTTATTCACGCTAAGCAAACCCACCATCGCCAGAGTACACGGTGCGGCGATAGGCGGCGGCTTGGGCTTGGCGGCGGCGTGTGATATTTGCGTGGCAAGCGACACTGCCAGCTTTGCCACATCAGAGGTGAAATTTGGGCTTGCACCATCGACCATCAGCCCCTATGTCATTCGTGCCATCGGTGAGCGAACTGCCAAACGGTATTTTTTGACCGCCGAACGCATGAACGCTCACACCGCTTGTCGCATTGGTCTTGTGCATGAAGTGTGCGAGATGGACGAGCTAGATAACACAATCAGCACCATCGCCCACACCCTTTGCCAAAATGCCCCTAAGGCCATCACCCAAGCCAAAAACTTGATTGACACCGTCGCCAATCAAACCATTGATGATGATTTGCAGACCTACACCGCCCATCATATCGCAAGCCTACGCCAAAGTGATGAAGCCAAGTCAGGACTGCAAGCCTTTTTGACCAAAGGCACGCCCAATTGGTTACAGTAAAATCCATTAAAAATCCGTTTAAAATCCACTCAAACAATCAGTATTATAGTCATTTAAAATAAAAATGAGACAAGGCGATAACGTCCACCGTGTACAAGTAGTACATAAGGACGCCCGCAACGTATAGTCAAATAAATTCATTTTAGGACGAGGAAAACGAGTGCAGATAGTACAAGTGGTACAGCAAACGAGTTTGACAACGTACTAAATTGAATTTAAAAGACTATAAGTATCATTGCAATTTTAATTGACTATATAAGGAAATTACCATGTTTACAAAATTACTCATCGCCAATCGTGGCGAGATTGCCTGCCGTATCATTCGCACCGCTCGCACGCTGGGTGTGGCGACGGTTGCGGTGTATTCGGACGCAGACAGACACGCCCAGCATGTCAAACTTGCCGATGAAGCGGTGTACATTGGCGACAGCCCCCCTGCCAAAAGCTACCTTGTGATTGACAAGATTATAAAAGCCGCCCTTGATACAGGCAGCGAAGCCATTCACCCCGGCTATGGATTTTTGTCCGAAAATGACACCTTTGCCAAGGCATGTGCGGACAATGGCATTTGTTTTATTGGACCGCCTGTCTCCGCCATCTTGGATATGGGGCTAAAAGCCACGTCCAAGGCACTCATGCAAAAAGCTGGCGTACCGCTCACCCCCGGTTATCATGGCGACAATCAAGACCCTGCATTTTTGCAAGACCAAGCGGACGACATCGGCTATCCCCTACTCATCAAAGCCAGTGCAGGCGGTGGGGGCAAGGGCATGCGACTGGTGGAGCATTCCAAGGATTTTGCTGAAAGTTTAGCGTCTTGCAAAGCAGAGGCCAGCTCCAGTTTTGGCAATGATGATGTGCTGATTGAGCGTTATGTCATCAATCCACGGCATGTCGAAGTGCAGGTATTTGGCGATACGCATGGCAATTATGTGCATTTGTTTGAGCGAGATTGCTCGGTGCAGCGTCGCCATCAAAAAGTCATCGAAGAAGCCCCTGCTCCCAACATCAGCGAAGACAAGCTCGCCATCATGCGAAAAGCCGCCATCGATGCGGCACGTGCGGTAAACTATGTGGGTGCTGGCACGGTAGAATTCATCGTGGAGCAAAACGGCACGGCGTATTTTATGGAGATGAACACTCGCCTGCAAGTCGAACACCCTGTTACCGAGATGATAACAGGCATTGACCTTGTCGAATGGCAACTGCGTGTGGCAGCAGGCGAGCCATTGCCAAAATCCCAAGCCGACATCACTTGTACAGGACATGCCTTTGAAGCGCGTGTCTATGCCGAAATCCCTGAAGACGGCTACCTGCCTGCCATTGGCAAGATTACTCATCTGCACACCCCCACCCCCAACGAACGTGTACGCATTGACAGCGGTATCGTACAAGGCGATGACATCAGCACTTTTTATGACCCGATGATTGCCAAGCTCATCACATGGGGGGGCAATCGCCAAAACGCCCTAAGCCATATGCACTATGCCCTAAAGCGGTTTTATGTGGGCGGACTGGGCAACAATATCGCTTTTTTGGGTAGGATTGTGAACTGTGCCGACTTTGCAGGGGCGGTGCTAGATACTGGGCTTATCGCCAAAAATGAGACCCTCCTGCTCACCAAGGACACCCCCACCGATGACGAATGCGTAATGGCGTGCTTGCTGGCGTTTGTCAATATCGCAAGCGAGCAGCCAGACCCTTGGCACGACAGCCCCCTATGGCGTAGCAACAGCACCAGCACGCACAGTATCACGCTCGTACACAGCGAACAAACTCTTGTCGCTCACATCACCGCCAACGCCCAAAATAACGGCTTTGATGTGCTATTTAACGACAAAACTTATCATCTACAAGCCAACATTCAAGACGCTCATCACGCCGTCATTCATCAAGACGGACGCTCCAGCACGGTGCATTTTTATGGTGATGACAAGGGCTTGACGCTGTTTAGCCGTGGCAATGCCTTTGTGTTTGGCTATCCACAGGCAAGCTATGGCGACAACGGTCATGACGACGACGAAAACGCTCTAAAAGCCCCCATGCCCGGCATGGTAACTCAAGTTTTTGTACAAGCAGGACAAAAAGTCGCCAAAGATGATGTGCTGCTCACCTTAGAAGCCATGAAAATCACCTACACCATCAAAGCCCCCACAGATGGCGTGGTGCAAGAAGTGTACTTTGAAGCTGGCAATCAACTCAAAGCAGGGGACGAGCTGATTGCCTTTGTGGCAGACGAAGACTGACCCAGCGACAAGCAAAAGGATAATATCATGAATAACACCATCAAAATCGTCGAAGTCGGTGCAAGGGACGGACTACAGAACGAACCCACACCCCTTGACATCGATGATAAAGTACAGCTGATTAACCTGCTCATTCAAGCAGGACTTCGCCACATCGAAGCAGGGTCGTGCGTGTCGCCAAAATGGGTACGACAGATGGCAGGCAGCACCGATGTATTTACCCAAGTGAGCAAGCAGCTACCCAAAGACAGCACCGTCAATCTTAGCCTACTCACCCCCAATCTTAAAGGCTATGAAGCGGCACGCACGGTCGATTGCAAGGAAGTGGCGGTATTTGTCAGTGCCAGCGAAACCTTTAGCCAAAAAAATATCAACTGCTCCATCAGCGACAGCCTAGAGCGTGCCAGACAAATTACCACCCAAGCCGCCACAGACGGCGTCCGAGTGCGTGGCTATGTGTCGTGCATGGTCGATTGCCCTTATGAAGGCTTTATCAATCCTGTGCAAGTGGCAGATATTGCACAGCAATTGCACAAGATGGGCTGTTATGAGATTTCGCTTGGCGACACCATCGGCACTGCCACGCCCAATCAAGTGCAAGCGGTGTGGCAGGCGTGCCTTACCCACATGGACGCAAGCGTGTTGGCAGGGCATTTTCATGACACTTATGGCATGGCGATTGCCAATGTGTATGCGTCTTTGAGCTTGGGTATTCGCACCTTTGATGCGTCTATCGCAGGGCTTGGTGGCTGTCCTTATGCCAAGGGGGCTTCTGGCAATGTCGCCACCGAAGATTTGTATTACCTGCTTAATCGCATGGGCTTTGATACTGGCATTGACCTTGATAAGCTCATGCACGCCAGTCGGCACATCAGCGAACGCCTAAACCGCCCAAGCCGCTCCAGCTATGCGACAGCGTATTGGCAGGGGCGTGCGTAACGCAAGTTCGTGCATTGGGCAATCAAGCCCATCAATCCAAACCTTTATTTAAGCCCCTGGTTTATCATAGCCTTGTTTATCATAATCAGGGGCTTAGTTTTTTTAGTGTTTGGTGCATTCAACCCACCATACTGTCCGCCATCTCATCGTTTTGCCATCATTCATCAACAAGATTGCACAGCTTTATATCAAATAAAATTCATCATATACTGAAAAACTTGATTTTTATTCATCATAGAATTCCCCTATAATAGACAGCATAAAATAATTCACCAGTTTTTTATAAAGATGAATTATTTTCGTGTTGTTATTTAACTTCATTAAGGAATTATTATGACCGTACAATCTCATATCTTGGGCTATCCCCGCATTGGCGACAAACGCCAAACCAAGTTCGCACTCGAAAAATACTGGAAAGGCAAGGCAGACAAAGCCGAGACTTTGGCAGCCGTGCAAGCCGTTTTTGATACCAATATCCAAGACCAGCTAAACGCAGGCTTGTCTATCGTTGCCACGGGCGATTTTGCCCATTATGACCTTGTGCTGACCCAAGCGGTTGCCTTTGGGATTAATCCACCACGTTTTACAGGGGCGGATACACTAGATACTTTTGACCGTCAGTTTTATTTTGCACGTGGGCGTGATAATACAGGGCAATTTGCCGACACAGCAGCCTTACAGATGACCAAATGGTTTGACACCAACTATCACTACCTAGTGCCAGAGCTAGAAGCCAATCAAGACTTTAGCCACACCGATTTCACCCAAATTTTTAAGCAAGTCGATGACGCAAAAGCCATTCTTGCCAAAAATGGTGCGGATAAAGAACTTAAAGTAGTATTGGTTGGTCCTTTGACTTTCTTGTATTTGGCAAGCTCCAAAGCAGCCAACAAACTTGACCATCTTGACGCACTGCTGCCAACTTATGCCAAACTGCTTGCCGAGCTTGGTGAGCGTGGCGTGGCGTGGGTGCAGCTTGATGAGCCGATTTTATCCTTGGATTTGAATGCCGCATGGCAACAAGCCTTTGAACGTGCTTATAATGGCTTGCAACGCACCCCACCACAACTGTTGGTTGCCAGTTATTTTGACACTCTAGGCAACAACTGCAATGTTGCGTGCAATCTACCAGTCAGCGGTATCCACATCGATACCACTCGCTCAAGCAATCCAAAACAGTACGTTACTCAAGTCATTGACCACTTGCCAAGCCACAAAGTACTGTCTGTGGGTGTGGTAGATGGCCGCAGTGTATGGACAACCGACCAAGCGGCTGCACAAGACATCTTGACTGGTGCGTATGAGCGTCTTGGCGAGCGTCTGTGGGTAGCGTCTGGTTCATCATTGCTGCATTTGCCTGTTGATGTCAGCCTTGAGAGTGTGCCAAGCGAACTGCAAGGCAAGCTGGCATTTGCCAAACAAAAACTAAACGAAGTGGTCATCTGTGCTAAACTGGCAACAGGCGAAGCAACCGCCGATGCGACAGCCACCAAGCTGACCTTGACCCCTTTGGCTGGCAATGCCAAATCACGCACAGGTGAGTTTACCGAGCGTTATGCCAAGCAGCAAGCCAAGTACAATCTGCCGCTGTTCCCAACCACGACGATTGGCTCATTCCCACAGACCGCCGAGATTCGCAAGGCTCGTGCCGACTGGAATAAGGGCGTGATTACAGACGCTGATTACCAAACCGCCATGAAAGCCGAAATCCAAAAAGCCGTCGATGAGCAAGAAAAACTGGGCATTGATGTGTTTGTTCATGGTGAAGCCGAACGCACCGACATGGTAGAGTATTTTGCCAAGTATATGGACGGTTTTTGGGTGTCTGCCAATGGCTGGGTACAAAGCTATGGCACACGCTGTGTACGTCCGCCAATTGTCGTTGGCGACATCACTCGCCCTAATGCGATGACGGTAGATTGGACAACTTATGCCCAAGACTTAACCGACAAGCCCATGAAAGGTATGCTGACAGGTCCTGTAACCATCTTGAACTGGTCATTCGCCCCAAGCGACACCGCCACTCGTGATGTGCTACGCCTACAAATCGCCGAAGCCATCAATCAAGAAGTGAGCGACCTACAAGACGCTGGTATCGGTATCATTCAGATTGATGAGCCTGCATTCCGTGAAGGCTTGCCACTAAAAACCGCCGAACAAGCAGCCTACTGGCAATCTGCGGTAAACAGCTTTAAGCACTCGTGCAATATCGCTCGTGAAGAAACGCAGATTCACACCCACATGTGTTATTCTAGCTTCCACGATTGCCTAGAACATATCGCTGCCATGGACGCTGATGTGATTACCATCGAGACATCTCGCTCAGGCTTGCAACTACTGGACGCATTCAAAGACGGCGAATACAAAAACGCCATTGGGCCGGGTGTCTACGACATTCACTCACCACGCACGCCACCAGCGGATAGTATGCAAGTGGTGATTGATGAAGCCAAGAAATATGTACCTATCGAGCGTCTGTGGGTCAATCCAGACTGCGGTCTTAAAACTCGCAATTGGGAAGAAACCATCGCCGCCCTTGATAACATGATGGTCATGACCCGTGCGATTAGACAGCAGTATGCGTAATAGGCTTTTGTAGGGCATAAGCTCTGCACACCCTAACAAAATCAACCCTTTAAGTCAGCTTAAGGGGTTGATTTTTTTGGTGTAAGTTGTAAGTGGTGTAAGTGTTATGGGGTTTTTCGTGGGCAGGAATGCTCGGCAATAACATCAAAAGTAATACCATGCTCAAAAGCAAAGTTATAGTCATTTAAAATAAAAATGAGACAAAACGACAGACCGCCGTGTAGCCGTAGTATGGGTTTGAACCCACGTTTATTGGTGGGGGGGGAACAAAGCACCCTACCAACAATCACGCATGGATATACATCGGTTTTATTTTAATCGACTATACATAAGAGTATTGGCAACACTGTATTACCGCAACTATAACCAACCACAGCAACACGCACAAAAAAAATCCTATCTTTATCAGACAGGATTTTTGTTATCATCACCAACAATTAATTCTGACGATAATTCGGGGCTTCTTTGGTGATTTGCACATCATGCACGTGCGACTCTTTCATGCCTGCAGACGTTACCTTGACAAACTGAGTCTTAGTACGCATGTCCTGCACCGTGGCACAGCCTGTGTAGCCCATCGATGATTTGAGTCCGCCGACCAATTGTCCGATAATACCATTCACCGAGCCTTTGTAGGGTACTCGCCCTTCAATACCTTCTGGTACGAGTTTTTCGACACCGTCTTTGGCATCTTGGAAGTAGCGGTCTGATGAGCCATTTTGTCCGCTCATCGCCCCCAAGCTACCCATACCACGATACGCCTTATAATAACGTCCTTGGTACAGCTCCATGTCTCCGGGGGCTTCTTCTGTGCCAGCCAGCAGACTGCCGACCATGATACAGCTTGCTCCTGCGGCGATGGCTTTTGCCATATCGCCACTAAAGCGAATGCCCCCATCAGCGATGAGCGGAATGCGGTCTTGCAAGGCACTCGCCACGTTATCAATCGCCGAAATCTGTGGCACGCCAATACCTGCAATAATGCGTGTGGTACAGATAGAGCCGGGCCCAATGCCGACTTTGACCGCATTCGCCCCTGCGTCCATCAAAGCAAGTGCTGCATCGCCTGTTGCGATATTACCGCCGATGACCTGCACATGCGTATAGTGTTTTTTAATCCATGCCACACGGTCAATCACCCCCTTAGAATGCCCATGTGCGGTGTCCACCACAATCACATCAACATCTGCCGCGACCAAGGCTTCGACTCGTGCTTCGGTGTCCGCCCCTGTGCCGACCGCTGCTCCCACACGCAAACGCCCTTGAGCGTCCTTGCAGGCATTGGGATTGTTTTCGGCTTTGGTGAAGTCATTGACAGTAATCAAACCTTTTAGGCGAAAATCATCATCAATCACCACGACTTTTTCGATACGGTGTTCATGCAGCAGGGCTTTGATATTTTCGGTAGGCTCGCCTTCTTTGACGGTTACCAGTTTTTCTTTTGGGGTCATCACACGGCTGACAGGCTGGTCAAGATTGGTCTCAAAACGCAAATCACGGTGCGTAACGATACCGACCACTTGGCGATTGTTATCAACCACAGGCACGCCGCTGATGTTGTTTTCTTTGGTGATACGCAAAAGCTCGCCCACGGTTACATCAGGCGTAACCGTGATGGGGTCGGCAACTGTGCCTGCTTCAAATTTTTTGACATGGCGGACACGGCTGGCTTGGCGTTCGATGTCCATGTTCTTATGCAAAATACCCATACCGCCAAGCTGTGCCATGGCAATCGCCATCTTAGCTTCGGTAACGGTGTCCATCGCCGCAGAAATTACAGGGATATTTAGGTTAATCTCTTGGGTGAGACGAGTGGTAAGATTGGTATTTTTTGGAAGAATTTCGGAATAGGCAGGAAGCAGAAGTACGTCATCAAAGGTGAGAGCGTCATAGGCAATGCGTAGCATAGGTTATTTCCTAATGATGGTGAAATAACAACGTATTGTATCATACAATCATGAAAGATGGCGACGATTTTGACAAAATATTTTTTTTACCAAATCTAGGACTTGCCTACCTTTCATCACACAAAATCTGACAAGTTTTCTTGCGTTTGGCAAAACAACGGCTAAATTTGTCGATTAATTTGGCATTATAGTCGATTAAAATAAAAATGAGACAAGCCGACAGACCGTGGTGTACAAGTAGTGCATAAGGGAGCTGGCAACGATGTATCATTGCAATTTTAATTGACTATATTGTGCAAAACCCTTGTCAGCACAATAAGCACTTGCTGCGGATTTTTCCTTAAAAGTAAAATCAATCAATAAGTTTCTTCTAGCTCCGTTTGCTTTGGTTCAGATTTTGGTTCTGAACTGGTCTTTGTTTCAGAATATGTTTCAGAACGTGCTTCAGGCTTTGATTGCTCTGGCTCATCTACAGGCTTGGTATCTTTGATGGATTGGATAGGCTGAGCAGGTTGAGCAGGCTCGGCAGCTGGGCTGGGCGGATTTTTTTGGCTGGGCTTGATGGTACGAGTTACCCCTTCGGCAGGCTCTGATACCGCTTTGACGGTAGCCACTTCAGTATCGCTGGGTTTCTCTTTTGGTTCGTCCACTTGTGCTGCTACAGCTTCACGCTCCGCCACTTCGGAACGCACCACAGCAATGGGAGCAACAGGCACGATTTTGGGTGCAGCACGCCCAGAGATGTCCACCATCTCATCACTCACCGCCGCCCCATAAACCGATGATACCAACATCTGTGCCAAGACATCAAGTACCTTGGGTTCGTGCTTGATACTCACTTCCATACCTGATATATGATACTGCAGCGGCACGGTTACCCGAGGATTGGTTACGCTATTATTGGCAAGTATAGCGTCATGCTCAGCCAGCACAGTTTGTATATTCGGCTGTGTGTTTTTGTTCGCTTGTGCATTGGCGTGCTTGATGTCATCAGCGGTGAACAACACTTGCAAATCCGTTTGGCAGTCATCTTCTTTGTCCGTAGCTGCCTGCACGTTCTGCAAATCAAGCACCAGCTCGGTCAGTCTTTGTTGTACTCTACGCTCCAAACCCACCGCTTCGGCATCATCATACGTCTGTATCAAAGACAATGTGCGTTTTTCCAAAACAGCCTGCACTTCTCGCACCAGTCTATTTTTGATACTGGCATCATCACAACTTAACATTAAAGGCTGAACGGTTGGTTTTACCGCAGCAGGTTCATTGCTGGCAGGTTTTTCTTGATTACAACCTGCCAAAGCCAATGCCATCGCACACATCAAAGCCGCCTGTCTTACAACACTCATTGCCATATACTCTTTATCAATTCTTATTATAGTCAATTAAAATTGCAATGATACAGCGTTGACAGCTCCCTTATGTACT
>JAUNUB010000026.1 GCA_030538375.1 Moraxella sp.
AATATAGTCAATTAAAATTGCAATGATACTTCGTTGCCAGCTCCCTTATGTACTATTTGTACACGGCGGTCGCTGTCGCCTTGTCTCATTTTTATTTTAATCGACTATAATTGTCATATTTTTGGCAGTTTTTTAATCGTATGATTTGGGGTGTGCTGAGTTTTATCATAGAAAATTCTACAAGATACAATCCAATAAATGTACCCTACTTATAAATAGCAAGTTTCGCACACAGCTCAAGCAAGCGATTGGCATAACCCCATTCGTTGTCATACCATGCGAATATCTTAATTTGCTCACCTGCCATCATCAGCTGTCCGCCATCAATCACCAAAGAATGCGTATCGTGAATAAAATCACTGGACACAAGCGGCTCATCGGTATAACCCATGATACCACGCAGCTCACCTTGGCTTTGTTTGGTGAACAGATTTTTGAGTTCATCAACATTCGTCATCTGTGCCAGAACAACCGTAACATCGATGGCTGCCACATTCATGGTCGGCACACGAATGGAATGCCCATTAATCTTGCCTGCCATTTGCGGCAGCACTCGCTCGGTAGCAGCGATACTGCTGGACGTGGTGGGAATGATGTTGTGTCCAGAAGCACGTGCTCGCCGCCAATCACGGTGTGCCTTGTCCAGCACCGTTTGGTCAGCGGTAACGGCGTGAATTTCGGTCATCATCGCACTTTGAATGCCAAAATGTCTATCTAGCACCGCAAGCAATGGCACAAGGGCTTGTGTGGTGCAAGACACCCCAGAGATAATTGACAAATCTTGGTTTAGCTCACCATCATTCACCCCAAGTACAATACTTGCGTCCACGTAATCAAAGGGTGCAGCACCAATAATCACTTGTCTTGCCCCTGCTGTGCGGTGCAGGTTTGCCCCTTGATAGCTGCGAAACAGCCCTGTGCATTCAAGCACCACATCAATGCCAAGTGTCTGCCACGGCAATGCGTCTGGCTTGGCTTGATTAAGCAGATGAATGCGGACAGTTTTTTTGTCGTTGCCAATGACTAAAAAATCATCGCCCACACCATTTGATGACAGCCGTGCCTGTAGCCCTAGTGCGGACAATCTGCCGTGCGTGCTGTCAAATTTAAGTAAGTGCAGCAGCGTTTCGCCATCTGCCACATCATTAATCGCCACGATTTCAACATCGTCAAACTTGTGCGAATACTCCAAAAACGCCCTAAGCACATTGCGTCCAATCCGTCCAAAGCCATTGATTGCCACTCGCAATTTTGGTTGGTTGCTGTGCTGTACTGTATTGCTATTCACTTAGCTGTGCTCCAATATCGCCAGTGCCAGCCGAATGTCGTTGTAGGGGACGGTTTCACGCAGTTCATCAAAAATCGGTCTTAACTTCACGCCATCAGCAAATTCCCCTTCCGTCTCCAGCTTATCATAAGCTGTCTTAATCAACGCCAGTGTTTCATCATCAGGAGCAAGATAGCCAACATCGCTCACGGCAAGCTCGCCGCTTTTGAGTAGTTTGCTAATATGCTCAATAATCGTGCCTTGTGCCAAGCTGCGTGCTTCTTGGATTTGTGCCAAGGTTTTTTGTGCCAGCACCAGCTCTAATGTTTGCTCGCTGCTGCTTTTTGTGGATTTTGGTGCGGTGTTTGCTTGAGTGGGCTTGGCTGATTTGGCTTTATCATTAGGCTTATCACTCACCTTATCGGCTTTGGTGCTGGCTTTGCCTGCAAACATACTGCTTGTGGTGATAAATTTTTCTTGTAATCGTACCAAATCCTGCTCGCTAAGCTCATTCACCCACGCACTGCACTCATCGGACAATTGCAAAAATCTGCGGTTGGCAAGCTGAGCAAATTCATCAAGCAATAGACTTTTGTCATTAAGCCCCAGTAATTTTAGCCCTTGCAGAGATTTTAATCTTGACAATGCCACATAGCCCTGCCCCAGCTCAAAGGTCTTGGACAAGTCAATCTCTGCGGCTTCTAGGGTCATGCCTTGGGATTTGTGAACGGTAATCGCCCACGCCAAACACAGTGGCAGCTGCGAATAACTCACCAACGCTTCGCCATCTTCGTCATCAATGCTCCAATCATCAAAATCAACGATAAGCTGTCTGCCGTCATTAAGTTTGACGATGGGCAACTCTATGTTGTTCTCTTCGGTATTTTTATAAAAATTAACCACTTCCCCCATCGTGCCATTGTACACATTGTCCGTGGGATTGTTTTTGACAAACATCACCTTTGCCCCTACTTTTAGGCTTAATACTTCTGGGGCACGTATGTTTTTTTTGAGTGTATCCAGCAAGGTTTCATCACCCATGCTCATTGCCACGAACTCATGGGCCTTGGTGGTTAATTTATCAAGCTCGGTTTGGTTGATTTTATCCACGTTATAATTATGGGTATACAGGCGAGTTCTATTCACCTGCACCGCTTGTGTTTTGGTGGCATTTAAGGTGTGGATTGCTTTGGTGCTAACGGTTTGATTGCGAATCTCGTTTAAAATCTCGTTCAATCCCATGCCAAAACTTTTTTGTTCATCGCTATCTGTTTGGCGATACTGTTCGGTCAAGTAGCAGACCTTGATTTGACTGGGATTGGCATTTGCCATGCTCACCCACGCACGAGACATAAAGGCAAATTTATCTTTGGTGCTTTCGTCTTTTTGTCCGATGGGCGGCAGCTGAAAAAAATCCCCCGACAATATCACCTGCAAGCCGCCAAATGAATCGGTGCTGACACGCACATACCGCAGCACTTCATCAACCAAATCCAGCTGCTTGGCGTGCAGCATGGAGACTTCATCGATAATCAGCACTTGAGCGTTTTTGAGTCGTTCTACCACAGCTTCACGTTGTAGCAATCTTTTAAAATCTGTGGTGTCAAAGCTGTCTTTGATACCAATGCCTGCCCAGCTGTGTATCGTCATGCCGTTCATGTGTGTGGCGGCAATGCCTGTACTGGCAGTTATCGCCACAGGAATATGGTGGGCGTGCAGGTGCTTTATGTATTGGTTGAGCAGGTAAGTCTTGCCAGCCCCTGCCTGCCCTGTCAAAAATACATTGCAGCCTGTTTTTAAAATTTTAAGTGCATCAGCTTGTTTCATTGTTTTTCCAGCGGTTTGTCGAGCGTTTACTCAGCAATATCAAAATCAAAAAATCATTAAGGCACAGCCAGCCAGCCCATCTCCATAGCGGTCAATTCACCAACCACGGTTTCGCTAAGCTGTCTTGCCATGGTGTGCTTGGTTGGCGAAAGTGCCTTGTGCATTGCCATCAATTCGGCATACTTTTGGGGATAGCGTGGGTTTTGCACAATATCGCCCAAACCAATCGGCTCAAGCGGCTGCCCTGTGGTTAAATTGTATTTGTCCGTTGCCCCAAAGGCGTGCAGGCTTTCGTGAGCAATCACCACGTTGTTATTCGCTGTTTTGTCAGAGTCCGCAAACAAATGTACCACACCAATACGTCCATTTTCAAGGGCGGTAGATGTGTGGTTAAGCTCTTTGTTGGTTTTTGGGTTGTGATAATTTAAGAACAGTCGCAAACTGCTAGGTACGCCAATATCGCCTGCATGTTTATAAGCATAATAACGGAATTTCAAACTCCAGATAATCGCCTGCGACATACCTGCGTTTTTGGGTATTTCGGGAGCTAATACCTTGACTTCATCACCCAAGCGATAATAAAAACTGGCATTTTGTCCATATTTTTGACTTTGGCTTTTTAGATAGCTTTCAATCTCTTGAAAGTCCTTATCATTTAAGGTGCTGATGTAATTGGCGACTTCGGCAGAGCCATCAACATTCACAGGGTATACCGCCACATAAATGGGTTTTTGCCAGTCTTGGTTTTTGTCTTGATACACGCCAACCGCCACCACAAGCAGCACGATAAGCAGGATTAAGATACGAATATTTTTAAACACTCTTAAATTCTCAAAAAATCAGATATAGGACGTGCCTGTTTTTTATCTATAAGGCAAAAGTTTGAGATAAAGATAAAGACAAACACATCTAGCCAAATTAAATTATCTTACCGTTTTACTTGCCAATAGCTTTGTTCGTCAATAGATTTGTTTGCCAACAGATTTCTTAACAGCAAAAGCACAAAAAACCGACAACGCTCGCCATCGGTTTTTATTGCAAGATTATGCTTTAAGCGTCATAAGGGTCTCTTAGTACAATCGTCTCATTGCGGTCAGGTCCTGTGGAGATGATGTCTACAGGGCAGCCGACCAGCTCTTCAATGCGTTTGATATAGCGTTTGGCATTTTGTGGCAAATCTTCAAACTTGGTAATGCCAACCGTGGATTCGCTCCAGCCTTGCAAGGTTTCGAATGTGGGGGCGACTTTTTCATAAAACTCTGCGTCATAAGCCCCTGCACATTCGCCTTGTGGGATATTGTATTCTGTGGCGATTTTAATCTCTTCTAAGCCGTCCAATACGTCAAGTTTGGTTAGGCAGATACCGCTCATGGAGTTTAGCACCACCGCACGACGCAAACTCACCGCATCAAACCAACCACAGCGACGTGCACGCCCTGTCGTTGCCCCAAACTCATGCCCCACTCTTGCCAAATGCTCGCCCACATCGTCAAACAATTCGGTAGGAAATGGACCAGACCCCACACGTGTCGTATACGCCTTGGTAATACCCAGCACATAATCAAAATACAAAGGCCCAAGCCCTGTGCCTGTCGCCACGCCCCCTGCTGTGGTGCTGGAGCTGGTAACAAACGGATAAGTGCCGTGGTCAATATCAAGCAATGTGCCTTGAGCCCCTTCAAACATTAGGTTTTCACCTGCTAGGCGACGAGTGTTCAGCTCTTCGGTAACGTCTACCACCAAGTCCTTTAACGCATCTGCCCAAGCATGGCACAAGGCAAGCGTTTCATCATAATCGATAGCGTCGGCTTTGTAGTATTGCGTTAGGGCAAAATTATGATATTCTAGCAGGTTGGTTAATTTTTCGGGTAAGTCGGCACGGAACAAATCCGCCACTTTTAAGGCACGGCGAGCCACTTTGTCTTCATAAGCAGGTCCAATGCCACGCCCTGTCGTACCAATCTTACCACTGCCACGCTTAATCTCACGAGCTTGGTCAAGGGCGGTGTGATACGGCATAATGAGCGGACAAGCAGGCGAGATACGCAGACGTTCACGCACAGGTACGCCCTTGTCAATCAGTCCGTTCATTTCTTTTAAAAGAGCGTCAGGGGCTAGCACAACACCATTGCCAATAAAACAAGTAACGTCTTCACGCAAAATGCCAGATGGGATTAGGTGTAGTACCGTTTTTTCGCCGCCAACGACCAGCGTATGTCCTGCATTATGACCGCCTTGATAACGAGCTACTGCAGACGCTTTTTCGGTCAGCAAATCCACAATCTTGCCCTTGCCTTCGTCGCCCCATTGACTGCCAAGCACCACAACATTCTTACCCATAACATCACCCTTAAAAAATAAAAAACAATTCTGCCAAAACGCGGCACTTTTTCGTGCTTAGTCTATCACACAATCATGGTGTGGACTAGATGAAATTTTGCCAAATCAAAAAATCACTCATCACCGACCAAACGCACCGCCCATTCATTGATACTGCCATCAAAGTGCAATACGCCATCATAGTATGCAGGCTTGTCATCTGTATGAAATGGCGTAATCACCACGCAGCCTTCGTTTTGTAGGGTGTGAATTTGTTCATATAAGTCAATTTTTTTGGCATTATCGGCTTGGCGTAGGTCATCAAAATCCACCAAAATCACAGTTTCATCATCTAATACCACCACGTCCAGCAGGCGATTGATGTCCATGCTAAAGCCAGTGGCAGGACGCACCGACCCCAATTTATCCATGCCATGAAACCGCCCACCAGACACCAAAGCCTGACTTTGTCTGTCATGCTCAAGATACAGGTTGAATATCAATCCTGTGTGATAATGATAGCCAGACAGCTCACCAATATCCACACTCACACGCATACCAAGGGCTTGTCCGTGTGTCATCAGCTTGGCGATGTCGTGTACCATCTGTACAATCTTATCATCAGAGCGTACAGTGCTTGAAAATTTGCTAAGCAGTGTGTCGGCATTGGGGGATTTTTGGGTATCAAAGGTGTGCATTACCACCACCAAAAAATCATCGCCCAATGGTAAGTTTTTGCACAATGCCTTGAGTGCAGGCAAGTCTTTGTTGGCATACAGCGACATCAGCTGTGCAACCGATACATCATCAAGACCTGCCAGCTCGCTTAATCGTCTAAAAACACCCACATGCCCCACATCAAGGTGCAGCTTGGCGGTATCCACACCAATTTCATCAAACAGAGTAACCACAAGGTTAATCAGATACAAATCTGCACTAATCTCATCAACCCCAAAAATCTCCGCCCCTAACTGCATGGGGGTGCGTAGCCCAAACAGACCGCTTGGCAAGGTCTTGACCACTTGCCCTGCATAACAGTAGCGGCTCACGCCCTGCCCATGCTGGCTGTCAATACGCAAAATTTGCGGTGTAATATCCGCACGCACGCCCATCAAACGACCGTTTAACTGGTCGGTGAGTTTGAAAGTTTGACGTTTTAGGTCTTCTGGGGCATTTTTAAGCAAGGTTTCTGTATATTCGATAAGCGGCGGCGACACCAAGCTAAAACCATGACTGGTGAGCACATACAGCAGTGCTGTGCGTAGGCTCTCTTGTTTTTGTGCGTTATCAAACAGCACATCGCTCACGCCATCAGGCAGTAGCCAATCTTTGGTATGCTGGGTATTGGTTGATGAGTGGCTATTGTGATATGTGGGTGAATTTGTCATGTTATTATATTCCGAATATTTACTAAGTGTCTGCCAATAGGCTTGGCTTAATTCAACTGTTTAGTCTATCATAAACGCCCATGGTCGGCTAGTGCTTTTGTAGTCAATTGGGCTGGATATAAACCCAAATAGTAGTATTTAAACCAACTGACCGTTATATATACCAAGCCCTAATTGTCAAAAAAATAATAACAAACTCACTTCAAAAACCCAGCCGCAAAATCCAACAGTAAAATCTAACCATAAAATCCAAGCACAAAAAAAGACCAAGCACTGCCCAGTCTGAGAAATCAATTCAACACAAAATCAATAAAAACCGCATAAAAAAACCAAAGTATCGCTGCCAAGGTAATGCCCATGAACCAAAAAGTTCAAGGCGGGCGAATCATTGCTCTTTCAGGTTTCCCGATACATTGCAAGCAATGCGGGCGTACACAACAGAATACAAAAAGTCATCACCCTGTAGATATGATTATCGGCTCAGGTATATCCAAGGCTGGCGAATACTCCAGTTGTGCTTATTTTAACATATTTGTCATAAAAATCAAATATAGTCGATTAAAATAAAAATGAGACAAGGCGACAGCGACCGCCGTGTACAAGTAGTGCATAAGGGAGCTGTCAACGTAAGTATCATTGCAATTTTAATTGACTATATCTTTGCAAAGATGAATTGTATTATTTTATACTTTAAGATAAGACAATGTCATATCCTTGCAAAGTTGGTTATTTACGCCAGTGCGGATAGCACAAAGCACCGTCTAATAAACGATGCTTTGGTATAATTTAGGGGCATGATTTAGCGGTGCGATTTGCTATTATTCACTGTTATTTTTTGGCGGCTTCTACTTGAATGTCAATACGCACATCTTTGGTCATGCCTGCGTCAAGCAGATAGTTCATACCCCATTGACTGCGGTCGATGGTTACACTAAAATCACCGCCGCACACTTCGGTTTTTAGCATTGGGCTGTCATAGCAGTTGAATTTATGGGCTTTTAGGCGAACTGGGTGTGTTTTGCCAAGCAAGGTCAAGTTGCCATCTACCGAAGTTACTTTTGGCTCGTCGCCAAAGCGTGAAAAATTAAACTTAGTAGACACAAAACGCATGGTAGGATAAGCTGCCGCATTGAACAAGTCAGCCGATTTTAGATGACCTGTAAAGGCTTCAGAGCCAGACTGCAGGTTTTTGACAGGGATAGTGATGTCGATACTGCCAGTGCGTGCAGTGCGGTCAAACTGCAGATTGCCAGTCAGACCATAAAAACCGCCCACATTGGTACTTGTGGCAAAATGGTCAATGCCAAAGCGAGCATTGGTGTGCATAGGGTCAATCTCATAAGTGGCAGCATTAGCAGCACCACACACCATGAGCAATGATAAAGCGACTAATTTTTTCATACGATTTTTCCTTTGGTTAAGATAACTGCAAATATAGTTGTAAGAAAGCACAAAAACCATAAAAAGGCTTAGTACACCCAACTGACTACAATATCATAGCAAGATAACACCATCAAAACAACCATATTCAAGAAAGCCATCGTTCACAAATGGTTGATGATGGCTTGTGGGTTATTGTGCGGTTATATTTTTTGATACATCTTTTAAAACTTCGATGGGCAGGTATTCGGCACGCAGCACATTCGCCAGTTTGTTATAGCCAATGACTATCTCAACCACACCCATCGCATAAGGTCCTAGATGATAGGGGTTATAAGAGAGTACCAGCCCCTTGTCATTAAAATAAAAATTGTCGCTCAGCTCAAAAGGGTAGAATTCTTCATGCTCACGGATTTCTTGCACAGACATCTGCCCTTCTTTGGCAAGAAATTCACGATAAGCTCTCTGTGCAAGCTCATGCAGCCCAGTGCCTGACTGCTCTGCCATAGGCAGCTGGATATCCGTCAGCTTGATACGACTGCCCAAATCTAGGTCGTACAGATAGTAGTTTATGGTGTACATACCATGAGCCCCACCTGTAAACACATCGTCTACCACCGAAAACTGTGCCACCTGCTCACGCATACCCAAAAAGCTCGGTTCAATCGTCCAAGCATAAGCAGGACCGCTTTCATCTGATAATTGTTCTTCGGCAAATTCTTTGAGCTCACGGCGAAACTTTAGCATATCTGGGTTGTTATCCCCTGTGATTTCAAGGTTTAATGCTCGCTCAATCCATATGGGCTCAACATCGGCAATCTTGACATCAATCGCTGGGCAGGCGATTTCGTTTTGCCCAAAGCTGGCATTTTCTTTGCAGATGGTGGTTACAGACGCAGGCATTTTGAATTCTATAGGTATCGCCTTAAAGCTCACGGCTTCTTTTTTTGTTGCGTGAGCAAGATTGTTATCAACAGCTTTTAGCGTCTCTGCTACTGTAGGCTGTGCAGACGGTTTGATAGCCGTTTGTTCTGCAATGACCGTCTTGTCTTGGCACGCCACCAATAAGAGCATACACATCAGTACAGATGTTTTTTTCATCATTTAGCCCCCCTTTTTTTTGATAAAATATTTTAAAAAAATAACACAATATTTTAGAATAATTAACCAAATTATACAACAAGACACATAGTTTCACAACAAAAAATTACCTATCATTAGGCTTTTTTACTGCAAGTTACAAAACTTTATTGTAAAGATTTTACGGCTGATTACAATAAAAATGAGACAAGGCGACAACACCCAACAACGTCCAGCATGTACTGGCAATAAGGGTATTGGCAACTAAGTATCATTGCAATTTTAATCGACTGTATTTTTAAAAGTGGCGGTCTCTCGATTACACACCGATTAACCCCACTCTTTATAAAAGCCCAATGCTTTGATAGTATGTCGATGACTGCAACTACAAAGCTGCAACCACCGCCTGTCCCATCTGCGAACACGACACCAGTATGCAGCCTTCTTCATAAATATCTGCCGTACGCAGTCCATCTGCCAGCACTTTTTGTACCGCTGTTTCGATATTGGTGGCACGAGTTTCATCACCTAGGCTATAACGCACCAGCATTGCCAAGGACAAGATTGTCGCCAGCGGATTGGCTTTATCCTGCCCTGCAATATCGGGGGCAGAACCATGCGACGGCTCGTACAGCCCTTTGCCAGTCTCGTTCAAAGAAGCTGACGGCAACATACCAATCGACCCTGTCAGCATAGACGCTTGGTCGGATAAGATGTCGCCAAAGATATTGCCTGTTGCAATCACGTCAAATTGCTTGGGAGCTTTGACCAACTGCATGGCGGCATTGTCCACATACATATGGCTTAGCTCAACATCAGGATAATCCTTGCCCACTTCGGTAAAAATCTCTTTCCACAGCTCCGTTGTCTCAAGCACATTCGCCTTGTCCACCGAGCAGAGTTTTTTACTTCGTTTGCGAGCAGCGTCAAATGCCACTGTGGCGATACGGCGAATTTCACTCTCGCTGTATCGCATGGTGTTAAAGCCTTCACGCTCTCCATTAGCCAGCGTATGAATGCCCCTTGGCTCACCAAAATAAATATCACCTGTCAGCTCACGCACAATTAAAATATCAAGCCCTGCCACCACTTCGGGCTTTAGGCTCGACGCATTGGCAAGCTCCTTGTACAAAATCGCAGGGCGTAAATTTCCAAATAAATTCAAGTCCTTACGAATGGCAAGCAGCCCACGTTCTGGACGCACATCACGCGGCAAGCTGTCGTACTGCGGCGAACCTACCGCTCCTAATAATACTGCGTCTGCCTTTTGGCACAGGGCTTGCGTTTCGGCAGGATAAGGCGAGCCATGTTTATCGTAAGCCGAACCGCCCAGTAGTCCGTACTCATAGCGTACGTCCAAGCCATCAGCAATAAGTTTATCCAGTACTTTGACCGCTTGGGTGATAATTTCACCGCCAATGCCATCGCCTTCTAAGATTGCGATTTGTTTGGTTGTTTGTGTTGTCATACGATGCTCCTTTTTAAATCTTGATTACAGTAATTCATTATTAATTCATTTCTTTTGGATTAATGATAAACCAGTCTAGAGTTTTTTTACCAACATATTTAGTTAGTGCATAATTCGTTGTTGAGCCAATCACTACACCTACACCAAATGGTATCGCTTTTTTAAAAGATGTTTTGGTGAAGTTTATACCAATTGTTTTAAACGCCGCCTTGACTGCTTTAAGTGTTGTATCTTTTAGATATATTTCCGTCATTTTTTCAGCAGATTTAGATACAAATCCAACACCTTTTGTTACTGATAACTGCTCTAATGTTCCTGTCGTTACAATCATAAAGGTTAAATGTCTTGCATCTTCATTTTGAATGTTATATCCATATGTTGTCGCCAAACACATAGCCATATCAACTTGCAGTTTCATAATTATGGCTACATCAGCCAACCCCCCCCTACAAGGGAGGCAGCCGTGCCAACCCCAGGAACAACACCAACCAAAGAAGTAAGTCCACCAGTCGCAGCTGCCAAACTTGCATACCGCTGTATAATTTTATCTGCAACAATCTCCCTTCCTTTTGGGTCGGTTTTTTCATAGGGTATTTGCGAAAAATACCCTCGTACAAGATCATCGGCATCTTTTTTGCTAATAGCTGACTTTTCAACAGCAACATAAATTAAGTCATATTTCTTTTCTGACATACTAAAATCCTCCAAATTACAATATGAAACATAATAAATTAAAGTTCTCTAAACACCCACGGACGTTCAGCCCTTGCTTTTATTTCAAATGCCTTGATATCATCGCTGTCTTGCAAGGTCAAGCCAATATCATCAAGCCCATTTAATAAGCAGTGCTTACGAAACGCATCTACTTCAAAAGCATATTCTTTGCCACTGGGTGAAATCACCTTTTGTGCAGTTAAGTCAATGCTTAATTCATAGCCTGCTGTTTCAAAGCATTCATTGAATAATTCATCAACATCATCTTCGGCTAATATGACAGGAAGCATGCCATTTTTAAAGCAGTTATTATAAAAAATATCCGCAAAACTGGGTGCAATGACCGTACGAAAACCATATTCGCTTAATGCCCAAGGTGCATGTTCACGACTAGAGCCGCAGCCAAAATTGCTGCGAGCCAATAAAATCGTCGCCCCTTGATAGCGTGCTTGATTTAAGATGAAATCGGGATTTTTTGGGCGTTTATTATTATCTTGCCCTAGATACCCTTCATCAAGATAACGCAGTTCATCAAATAAGTTATCACCAAAGCCTGTGCGTTTGATAGACTTTAAAAACTGCTTAGGGATAATCAAATCGGTATCGACATTTGCACGGTCTAATGGGGCAACAATGCCAGTTTCTGTGGTATAAGGTTGCATAAAGTTTCCTTTTTTTACCAAATGCAATTGGTATAATGGTCGCTAATTTTACTGTCTTTGGTGATTAATGCACTGTTATCAATCATTGCATGAGCGGTAATCAAGCGGTCGAATGGGTCTCTGGTAAAGGTTAAATATTTAGCGATATTTACAGTATTCATCCAAGATTTTTGACACAAAGTTAATTGTAGATTTTGAGTTAACTCTTTTAACAGCTGATCGGAGCTGACATTAATTCTACCAATCTCATGTAATAAATCAATCTCAAACTTAACCATTGGACAAATCAATAACTTATGCGATGAATTTTCAAGTGCAATAACCGCATTTTTTGACAGCTTTTCTAATCCTGATTGATATAGCCACACAACCACGTGCGTATCTAAATAAACATTAGTCTGGGAAATCAAGATTTATCTCCTTCTCCCAGCTCAAACCAACCAAATCATCGGAATTGCCATTCACGATATTTGGGTGAGCAACCAATCTTGATAAGTCTCGTTTTTTTTCAATGCTTTTAGAGTGCAGCTTATCAGCCACTTGAATTTCATCTTTATCAAATCCAGCAATGAATTCTAAAAAGATTGGCACAAGTTCGTCTTTTACATCAATACTAAAAGTTTGCATAGCCACTCCTTTTGAAGCTCTATTGTTTGGTAACTTTATTAAAAAGCTCGCACATCGACAAAATGCCCAGCAATCGCCGCCGCCGCCGCCATCGCAGGACTGACAAGGTGCGTACGCCCGCCATTGCCTTGACGACCTTCGAAGTTGCGATTGGAAGTGCTGGCACAATGCTCACCTGCTTGCAATTTGTCCGCATTCATGGCAAGGCACATCGAGCAGCCCGGTTCACGCCATTCAAAACCTGCTTCGGTAAATATCTTGTCTAGCCCTTCGGCTTCGGCTTGTTGCTTGACCAGTCCAGAGCCTGCCACAACCATCGCCTGTTTGACACTGCTTGCGACCTTGCGACCTTGCACCACCGCAGCAGCGGCACGAATATCTTCAATACGAGAATTGGTACACGAGCCAATAAACACACGGTCAAGCTGAATATCTGCCAGCGATTGCCCTGCCGTCAAACCCATGTACTGATAGGCACGTGTCCAGTCGTTTCTTTGGGTGTCGTCTTTGGCAGCATCAAGCGTAGGCACGTTCTTAGAGACGGCAATCACCATCTCAGGCGACGTTCCCCATGATACCTGCGGTTCAATCTCTTCGCCTTGTAGCACCACGACAGTATCAAACTGTGCGGTTTCATCAGAATGCAAGCCATTCCAATACTCAACCGCCCTATCCCAATCTTCACCTACTGGGGTATAAGGGCGACCCTTGACGTATTCAATCGTCTTATCATCGACCGCTACAAGCCCCACCCTTGCCCCTGCTTCGATTGCCATGTTGCACACCGTCATACGCCCTTCGATAGACATATCACGGAAGACCTGTCCGCCAAATTCAATCGCATGCCCTGTGCCGCCTGCTGTGCCAATCTTGCCAATAATCGCCAGCACCACATCTTTTGGGGTTACGCCTTTGCCGAGCTTGCCATCGACACGCACCAGCATATTTTTCATTTTCTTTTGGATAAGGCACTGTGTCGCCAGCACATGCTCCACTTCTGATGTGCCAATGCCGTGTGCAAGACAGCCAAACGCCCCATGTGTTGCAGTATGACTGTCGCCACACACCACGGTCATACCCGGCAAGGTCAAGCCCTGCTCTGGACCAACCACATGCACAATGCCTTGACGCACATCATTAATGCCAAATTCCACGATGTCAAACGCCTTACAATTGTCATCAAGTGTCTGCACCTGTATGCGTGAAGTGTCATCGGCAATACCAGCAATGCCTTGTTCACGTTCCGCCTTGGAAGTTGGTACGTTGTGGTCGGGCGTTGCGATATTGGCAGACAGTCGCCACGGCTTGCGATTGGCAAGTTGCAAACCTTCAAATGCTTGCGGCGAAGTTACTTCGTGAAGCAATTGACGGTCAATATAAATGAGCGATGAACCGTCATCACGCTGCTTGACTAAGTGGTCGTCCCAAAGTTTGTCATATAATGTTTTGCCTGCCATCAGCATACTCCTTGATAGTGGGTGATTGTGCCTTTTCCAAAAAAACAACTTTCAAAAAAATAATGCACTTTGCTAAGCTCAATTATCAGCACTGCTTTGCTGCGTTGATTGGCTTTTTTCGTGATTAAGTTTAGTACCTTAACTATACCAAAATTTTTACAAAGTATAACATACTTTTAAAATAAAAATAATTTATAATTTTTATTTATATCATAACTTTTTGGAATTTATATAATTTATTTGTATTTGTTATTCCATTCCAAACTTTTTTTTATTAGAATACTAGGGTCTGTTGACATTTCATCTTTGTAGATAAAAATGAGATAAATCGTAGTGCTTTCAAGGAAAAAACGCAGGTTGATAGTTATTCTATCGGCTAAGTTTTTGACGATGAAAGACAAGATTTAGCCACTTTTAGCACAAAAGCCGTGCACTTACCACAAATTTCAAACTTAATTGTTTGGCGTGATGAATTGTCGACAGACCCTAAATCATCACTCCGAGACTTGTTTATGAATACTGCCAACCTCGCCACTTTTGTTGCTGTTATGCAGTCTGGCAGTATCTCAGGGGCTGCCGAAAAACTCTTTATCACCCAGCCTGCGGTAAGCAAACGTATCAAAAACCTTGAAGATGAATTCGGTGTAAAGCTATTTGACGCTGTTGGGCGTGGCATTATTCCGACACGGGCTGCCACAGAGCTGCTGCCCCATGCCAAGCACTGGCTCGAAGATTACGAAAGCTGCAAAGCTGTTTTGCAGAGCAATCTTGATACCATTGCAGGGCGGCTGATTATTGGCACAAGTCATCACATCGGCCTGCACCATTTGCCTGCCGTACTCAAGCGATTTGTGCAAACCTTTCCTAACGTGCAGCTTGAAGTGCATTTTTTGGACAGTGAAGAAGCACACAAAGCTGTGCTAGACGGCGATGTCTCGCTGGCGTTTTTGACCTTGCCGCCGACTTTTGACAGACGTTTGCAATATCATAGTCTGTGGTCAGACCCTTTGTATTTTGTAACAGGTGTACTAAGTCCGTTGGCACAGCGTAGCGGCGTTACTTTGCCACAGCTGGCTCGTCATTCGGCAATCTTACCTGCCGCTCACACCTTTACCAGTCAGCTCACCTTGGCAGAGTTTGGCAAACAAAATTTACGCCCTTATGCCACGATGAGTACCAATCCGCTTGAATCTATCCGCATGTTGGTGTCTGTGGGATTGGGTTGGTCGGTGTTGCCGCAGACATTGATTAATCAAGACTTGGTAAAAATTGACATGGCGGACAATATCGAACTACAAAGATACCTAGGCGTAGTGATTAACCCCAATCTTACGCATTCTGCCAGTGCCAAGGCGTTGATAGACATGCTTGCCATCAATGAGCTCACGCATACCGAATGACAAGCCTACCCCTAAACCTTGTCAAAATCAAAAAAGCCATGCCTAAAATCCCGACAATTGCTTTAAGCTATTTTTTAGCAAATCTTGGGTATCCATGCCATCTGTATAAGCGTTTTTGATGGCGGATTGGGCTTCTTTGTCTTTGTAACCCAAGCCAATCAAGGCACTTTCGACTTCTGCCAACACTTGCATTTGATTACTCATAAGGTTATCGCTATTTGTGCTAGACAATGAAGCACCATCGCTAAATTCGTCCAACTTACCTTTTAGCTCAATAAGCAGCCGTTGGGCGGTTTTTTTACCTACCCCCGGAATACGCACCAAGGCGGTTTCGTTGGCGGTGTCCACACAGCTTTTTAGCTCACCTGCTGACATAGCAGAGAGCATGGCAAGTGCCATCTTTGCCCCCACGCCTGTGATTTTAATGAGTTTTCTAAAGGCATCACGGTCTTGCTTATCCACAAAGCCATACAAACCGTGATAATCTTCACGTACCACCATATGAGTGTACAGCAGTACATCATTATCAATACTCAAACCACAAAAACTTGGCACGGTCAATTCCACGTCATAACCCACGCCACCAGCCGTCATCACGCAGACTGTTGGGGCGGACAATTGCACCACCTTACCTGTAATAATACCAATCATATTTTTCTCGCTGCTTTAAAAAAAACAAGCACCCCAAAACAACATGCCTTGGAGTGCTCCACACCAATGATGGAAATGGATTATTTGATACGCATATCACCAGTTTCTACAAAACGTTGGTGCCATGACAAGGCTTCTAGCAGAATATGCGGTGTGTGCATACCGCCTGCTTTTTTGCTCGCCACTTCTGCACGTGCATAATAATCACGCAGCATATCACGATAATCAGGGTGCGAACAGTTCTCAATGACGAGCTTAGCACGTTGGGTTGGTGATTTGCCACGCAAGTCCGCCATGCCTTGTTCGGTAACAATAAACATCACGTCATGCTCGGTATGGTCGTGGTGCGACACCATTGGCACGATGGCAGAGATTGCCCCACCCTTGGCGGTAGATGGGCTGACATAGAATGAGAAGAAACCATTGCGAGTGAAGTCGCCACTGCCACCAATGCCATTCATCATCTTCGTACCCATGATGTGCGTTGAGTTTACGTTGCCGTAGATGTCCGCTTCAATCATGGCGTTCATGCCAATCACCCCAAGGCGGCGTATCACTTCTGGGTTGTTGGTGATTTCCATAGGGCGTAGAATGATTTTATCACGCAAGAATTCGATATTGTCATTAAAACGCTGTAGAGCGTCTGGGCTAAATGATAATGCCGTGGCAGACGCTGATTTCATTTTGCCAGCGATGATAAGGTCAAGCATACCGTCTTGCAGCACTTCGGTATAACCAGTCAGATTGTCAAACGGTGCGTCTAGCAAACCTGCCATCACTGCATTGGCAACGTTACCCACGCCAGATTGTAGCGGTAGCAAGTTCTTAGGCAAACGACCTGCTTTGACTTCATGGTCTAAGAAATCAATGATTTGAGCAGCGATACTCATTGACACATCATCGGGGTCAGCAAATTTAGAGTTGCGGTCGCCTGCGTCTGTCAGCACAATCGCCACAATCTTATCAATATCACACTCAAGATATTGCGAGCCAATGCGATCAAACGAACCTGTGATAGGGATTGGCTGACGGTTTGGCGGTGTGTCGATGTTGTACACATCGTGCATGCCTTCTAATTTGGCGTTTTGGGCGGCATTGACTTCAATGATGATTTGTTTGGCGGCTTTTAGCACTTCATTGCCATGACCGATACCCATCGCAGGGATAATCTTACCATCTTCGGTGATACCACTGGCTTCGATAATCGCCACTTGCATATCACCATAAAAGCCTTGGCGGATATGCTGTTCAACGTGCGATAGGTGCATGTCTTGATATTGAATGTTGGCGGCGTTAATGCCATTACGCAAAGCTGGGTCAGACTGGAATGGCGAGCGGAACTTAATCGCCCCTGCTTCTGCCAGTACGCCATCACATTCAGGTGCGGTAGAAGCCCCTGTAACCATACGAATGCCAAAAGATTTGCCAGCAGCGTGTTCTGCCTTGGCTTTATTGGCGATGGCGGTTGGCAATGCCTTAGGATAGCCTGCCCCTGTAAAACCTGTGATACCTACCAGCATATCGTCTTTGATAAATTCTGCGGCGGCTTCGGCACTCATGACTTTATCACGCAAAGCTGCGTGGCGAATACGTTCGATTGACATAATCACTTCCTATTGTTGGTTAATCTAAAATAAATATACAGTCATGCACTGAAATACTTCAGTTAAACTGGTGAAATTGTAGCATAATTTTGACAAAAATAAACCGTCTAACACGCAATTTACGACTTAAATTTTTACAATCATGCACCAAAAATCACAACCCAGCCTTTAAGCTCGCCACGATGAATTTGTCCAAATCACCATCTAGCACCGCCCCAGTGTTGGACGTTTCAACCCCTGTTCGCAAGTCTTTAATGCGTGAATCGTCCAGCACATAGGAGCGAATTTGGCTGCCCCAACCGATGTCCGACTTAGTGTCTTCTAGGGCTTGCTGTTTTTCCATGCGTTTTTGCATTTCGAGTTCATACAATTTGGCACGCAGCATTTTCATGGCAGTGTCTTTGTTGGCGTGCTGAGAACGCTCGTTTTGACACGCCACGACCACCCCTGTCGGTTGGTGAGTGATACGCACCGCAGAATCCGTGGTATTGACGTGCTGACCCCCTGCACCGCTAGAGCGATAAGTATCAATGCGTAAATCCGCAGGGTTGATGTCAATCTGCACGTTGTCATCAATCTCAGGCGACACAAAAACAGCGGCAAAAGACGTGTGGCGACCGTTGTTGCTGTCAAAAGGCGACTTACGCACCAAGCGATGTACGCCAATCTCGGTACGCAACCAGCCAAAAGCATAATCCCCCTTAACCGAAATCGTCGCCGACTTAATGCCAGCCACGCCCCCTGCGGACACTTCCATCACTTCCGCCTTAAAGCCATGTGCCTCGCACCACCGCAAATACATACGCAGCAACATCTCCGACCAGTCTTGTGCCTCTGTGCCGCCAGAGCCTGCTTGAATGTCAAGATAACAATTGTTCACGTCCATCTCGCCGCCGAACATGCGTTTAAACTCCAAGTCTTCCACCTTGGCACACGCTTCGTCCAGTTCGGCTTGCACATCATCAAGCAGAGCTTCATCATCTTCTTCCACTGCCAACTCAAGCAAAGCTGTCGCATCTGCCAAGCTCGTATCCAAACCATCAACCACGCCGATGATACCGTCTAGCGTTGCTTTTTCTTTGCTAATTTTGGTGGCAAGCTCTGGATTGTGCCAAATTTCGGGGTTTTCGAGTTCAAGGTTGACTTCTTCCAGACGTTCTTTTTTGGCATCAACGTCAAAGATACCTCCGCAAATCATGCCCACGGTTTTGTAAGTCTTTGATTTGTTCTTGATAAATGGCGATTTCCATAAAAACTCTCTCTTGGTAACAGGACAAGTATTGGAATATCAATACCTAAAAACGAACTATTATAACAAAATACAGCGATTTTTGTTAATTTTATCAACGGTAAGCCATCAATGCCAAACCATCAATTAAAGCGACCAATCCACCATTTGCCAGTCATGATTAATGGCATGACTTTTTAAAATCTCATCAGCACACACGCATACCGCTTCATCGGCAAAAGTGAGCAGTGGCAAATCATTCTTAGAGTCCGAATAAGCGATTAATTTATCAAATTGCACGCCTTGGCTATTTTGCTCATCAATAAAATTTTTAAGATGATAAATCTTACCGTCTTTAAAATTTGGTCTGCCTAATACCTTGCCAGTATAGTGGTGATTGATACATTCTAATCGAGTTGCCAAGGTATATTCATTATCCACGCCAAACATTTTGGCAATCGGCACAACCACAAAATCATTGGTCGCACTAATCACCACCACCATATCGCCGTTTTGTTTATGCTCGTTAATCTTGTCAATCGCTTTGGGTCTCATCGCTGGGCGTATCCAAGTATTTAGATATTCATCACGATAATTCATCAAATCATCATAATTTTGTGTGGTTAAAAATGCCGCCACAAATTCATTGTATTCTACTGCGTCTAATGTGCCTGCAATATAATCTTGATAAAATTTATCGTTCATTGTTTTGTAATGAACTTCATCAACCAAACCCTTAGTTACCAAAAACTGCCCCCAACTGTGGTCGCTATCCACATTTAGCATGGTCATGTCAAGATCAAAAAGTGCTAGGTTCATTGTTGGTTGTCCTGTTTGTTGGTGTCGATTGTATTATCAGCTAATTGAAAATCTTTTGGCAAATTTTCGATATGCACACTTCTTTGTGGATAGGGAATGCTGATGTTATTTTCATCAAAGGCGTATTTGATACTTTCTAATAAATCGCACTGCACACTCCACCAGTCTGCATTCTCCGACCACACATATAAAGTCATGTTTACCGCATTATCAGCAAGCTCGGTTACTCTTACTAAGGCTGCTGGGCTTTTTAGGGTCAATTCGTGGGCTGTTGCCAATTCTAGCATGATTTTGCGTGCGGTACGAATATCGCTCTCATAGCCAATACCTATGGTAATTGGTATTCTGCGAGTGGGTAATGAGCTGTAATTAATGCTAGCATTGGTAGTAATATCACCGTTGGGGATAATGACTTCATGATTGTCTGTTGTTTTTATGCGTGTGTTGACAAGACTGATGTCTATCACCGTGCCAAGACGACCGCCAATCTCTACCGTATCACCACGGCTAAACGGACGAAAAATCACAATCATCACCCCAGCTGCCAAATTGGACACTTGGTCTTTTAAAGACACACCAATCGCAACCGCTGCCGCTCCTAATATCGCCACGAATGAGTTGGTATTAATACCGAGTTTATTAAGTGCTGCGACAATGACCGCAACCAACATCAAGCCATATAATACATTGCCGACAAAATTAGCCACTGTATCATCAATACGGCTTTTTTTCATAATGCGTTTGGCAAGATTGATAAAATGACCGCCAATCCATTTGCCAATAAAAAATATCAGCAGTGCCGATAAAAACTGTAGCCCAAAATCAGTCAGTGAGCTTAGCAGTGTTTCTATATCAATCTTAAAACCCAAGAGTTCCAAAGTTTTGTTGGTGGTGCTTTCTAACTGCTGCCCTGTTTCTTTAGCAACTTCTTTTACGATAGTAGCAGTCTCTTCTTTGATTCCTGCGGTATCTTGACTGATTTTTTCACCAATATTTTCAATCGTATTACTGGTGTTTTGTTTGACTTCTTGAATGATTTCTTTGGGGTTGACAGTAATGTTTTGTGGAGTATCGTTATTCATAATGATGGGTATTTTATAAAAAAAATTGTAACTTAGGATTTTAAAAA
>JAUNUB010000027.1 GCA_030538375.1 Moraxella sp.
AGACAAGGCGACAACGTCCGCGGTGTACAAGTAGTACATAAGGACGTTGGCAACGTAAGTATCATTGCAATTTTAATTGACTATAGTCAAAATAAAACCGCTCAATGACTGCCATTAAGGATTGCCATTAAGCGGTTTTTTGCATTGGTTAGGTTATCACATATTCGGATAATTTGGGCCGCCGCCCCCTTCAGGCGTTACCCATGTGATGTTTTGTGATGGGTCTTTGATGTCGCAAGTCTTGCAGTGTACACAGTTTTGACTGTTAATCACAAATCTTGCCCCACCTGCCGCTGCTTCATCTGCCACCACTTCGTACACCCCAGCTGGACAATATAGGCGAGCTGGCTCGGCATACAGTGGTAGATTTTTGTCAATCGGTACGGTTTTGTCGGTCAGTTTCAGATGACAAGGCTGGTCTTCGGCGTGGTTGGTGTTTGAGATAAACACACTTGAGAGCTTATCAAAGGTCAGCTTACCATCTGGCTTGGGGTAATCAGGCTTGTAGGCGTGGTCGGCTTTGTCGAGCTGGCTAAAGTCTGGCGTATTGTCATGAATGGTGAACGGCACTTTGCCACCCAACAGATTTTGCTCCACAAAGATGAACGCACCGCCCATCCACTGCCCCATACGGTGCATGGCAGGTGAAAAATTGCGTGCTTGATAAGCGTCTTCGAACAACCACGAATTCTCAAAATTGCTCTGATATTCCACCACTTCATCGTGCTGTCGCCCTTGTTGCAAGGCTTCAAAAATACTCTCTGCCGCCAACATGCCAGACTTCATAGACGTGTGCGTGCCTTTTATCTTGGCAGGGTTCAAAAATCCTGCGTCATCACCCACCAGCACCCCACCTGCAAAAGTGAGCTTAGGCAAGCTGTTTAACCCCCCTTTTACCAAGGCTCTTGCCCCATAGGACAGACGCTTGCCCCCTTCTAGCACAGACTTGATGACAGGGTGCAATTTTAGGCGTTGCATTTCGTCAAAGGGCGACAGATAAGGATTGTGATAAGACAAATCCACCACCAAGCCAAAGCTCACTTGGTTATTCTCGCCATGATACAACCACCAGCCACCGCTGCTGCCTGTGTCGTTCAGCGGCCAGCCAGAACCGTGCATTACCACGCCTGCTTCGTGCTTGTCAGAGTCAATCTCCCACAGCTCTTTGAGCCCAATGGCGTGGTGCTGTGGGTCTTTGTCTTTAGCTAGGTCAAAGCGGCTGATTAATCGCTTGCCTAGATGTCCACGACACCCTTCGGCAAAAACGGTATATTTGGCAAGCAGCTCGTACCCTGCTTCAAAACTTGGCTTAGGCTCGCCTGCCGCATTGACCCCCATGTCGCCTGTCAAAACGCCCTTGACCGAACCATCGTCGTTGTACAAAATCTCACTGGCGGCAAACCCCGGAAACAGCATAATCTCCATGCTTTCGGCTTGTTCGGCAAGCCAACGCACCACGTTACCCAGCGAGATAATATAGTTGCCTTCGTTGTGCATGCTGGATGGCACGACACTGTCGGGCAGACGAATGGCACGCTTGGCATTTTGCAGCATATACACACGGTCTTCGGTTGTCTTGACGCTAACAGGAGCGTTCATATCCTGCCAATCGGGGAACAACTCATTCAAGGCACGAGGTTCCATCACCGCCCCCGATAGGATATGTGCCCCAAACTCCGAGCCTTTTTCGACCACACAGACCATAAATTCATCAAGCCCTGCCGCCATCGCCATCTGTTTTAGGCGAATGGCACACGACAAGCCAGCAGGCCCACCGCCCACGATGACGACATCAAACTCCATGGATTCACGTTGAATCTCTTGCATAACACGTTCCTTTTATATTTTGGCTAATGGTTCTGTACACACAAAACCTACTGGCTAACTCGCACAATCAAACTGATTAAAATCAAAATGTTGCCCTATTTTATCAATCTTGGCAAATTAGGCAAGTTAAATTACACAAATTCGCTATACAGATGTCAAAATTCCCATGAAATTCGTTGCTTTTTTGGATTATTTTGGGCTAAAATGGGGTAATTTTTTGGGTGCTGGCTGGTAGTTTTAACCGCTTGGCTAACAGTATTTGGACAATATTTGAACAGTGTTTAGGCAATATTTGGGCGGCAACTGGATAATAATTGAGCAATCGCCAGCCATCAAATCAACAGGTTTTGTACAATACAATTGACTTTGCTTTGTTAAATTTGCCTGCTGCGGAGTATATTTATGGACGATAATTCTGATAATAATACCAATAAAAACAGTGCCTTAAACAGCTCTTTGTGGTCAGATTTGTCGCCTTATATCAGCACTCATTCCGCCCACACCAATAAAGCCCTGCCCCCACTGGACAAATGGACACCGACCACCATTACGCCATTTCCCTTAACCATTCAAAATAATGGCGACTGGTGGCATGATGGCACAAAAATGACCAGACAGTCATTAATCAACCTATTTGCCAGTGTGCTATGGGGCGAAGTGGCGGATAACGACATACAGTATTATCTAAAAAGCCCCAGCGACCTATATCATATCAACGTGGCAGACGTGCCATTGTTCATCAATGATGTGCAGATTGTGTCTGATGATACGCAGGTAAGCTGGATATATCTGCACACCACGCATGGTGATAGGGTGCGTATAGATAGCGAACATTCGTTGTATTTTGGTGAATTCGTCCCAAATAACACCCACTTTGGCAAAGACCCAAATGCCCTATACATCAAGGTGCGTGGCAATCTACACGCCAAAATCAACCGCACTGTGTTTTATCATCTGCTCAATATTGGCAAGCTGTATGCAGACGACACGCACACTTCGCTAGAGCTGATGAGCGGTGGACATATCCACACCCTAGCCGTGGACAATCTGTCATGACCGCTGTCGCCACCATGCCTAGCACCGCACCCAGCACCACCGTCAGCACCACTGATTGCAATGCTCCCATCGGACTATTTGACTCAGGCGTGGGCGGCTTGTCGGTATATCAACACCTACAAAAAAAACTCCCCAATGAGCGATTTATCTACTATGCCGACACCGCCAATGTCCCCTATGGGGCAAAATCCGCAAGCGAGATTATCAACCTAAGTCATCAAGCGGTCAGCTGGCTCATCGCCTGTGGGTGCAAGCTCATCATCGTGGCATGTAACAGTGCGTCCGCCTTTGCCTTGCCTAGCCTAAGAGCGGCTTTTGACATTCCCATTGTGGGGCTTGTGCCTGCGGTCAAACCTGCGGTACAGCTTAGCCACACACACAAAATCGCCGTGCTTGCCACACACGCCACCTTGACAGGACAGCTGTTTTTGGGCGTTGTTCAAGAGATTGCCACGCCTGCTGGTACAGAAGTTCTGTCCCACTTTGAGCCACGGCTCGTGCCTTGGGTGGAGTCTGGTATGCCCATCACCCACGAAGTCGCCGACCTGCTCATCAGCCAAATGCACGCATGGTATCAAGATGGCGTGGACGTGCTGGTGCTGGGGTGTACGCACTATCCGTTTTTTAAGGATTTTTTGCAACAAGAAATCAACAAAAGCGGTATCAAGATGACACTCATCGACTCAGGACAGGCAATCGCCGAACGTGTGCATAGCTTGCTGAATATCGCCAATATGCTGGCAACAACGCCTAATACTCTAGGCTTGCAACTACATGCCACCGCCAACACCGAACAAACTCACGCCATCGCCAGTGCCTTGATTGGGCAAATCACTCACCCCATCAATAACCACTCAATACACACGCATTAAAGCACATTCCAATAACACCCCCAAGAATCAAAAAACCCACAATATCTCATGCAGATAGTGTGGCTACATGAGCTTGGCAATATGGCAAAGTGCTTTCTATGATAACATTTTTGATACATAGATTACTTACCATAAACAAAGATACTCATGAATTTTTCTAAATCAGTGATAAAATAAAAGAAATCAAAATAAGCAAGATTTATGCCAACTTGTATATATTTCGCACAGATTTTCAAAAAAAATCAAACATTCATTCTTTTGGCAATAGGACTTTTGTAATCTATGAGCATGTCATTCGGGCTGGGTGTCAATCTTAACACCACGCAAAAACTCACCCCACAAATGCAGCAAGCCATTAAGCTGTTGCAGTTGTCTAGTCTTGAGCTGGAACAAGAAGTTCAGCTCAAACTTGACAGCAATCCTTTGTTGGAGCGTGAGAATGACGAAGACATGACCGATACCGAAGAGCTGTCCTTGGACGACTGGGCGGGCAACACCTACGAAAGCACCGCCGCCGCCAGCACAGATGGCTTTGACGATTATGGCAGCGAAGATACGCTTGATAAGCTCGAAAAATCCAGCCTAGACAGTGATGCCATCGACAGTGATTGGACATCTGTCTATGCCGACACGCATGATGATTGGGGCAGTCCGAGCGGCGAAAATGGCGAAGACACAGAATTTTTGGGGGCGACCAGTGCCTGCATTCAAGACCATGTGCGTTGGCAGATTAATTTTCATACCTTGTCCGACCTTGACAAACTCATCGCCGAACATCTGATTGACAGCATGGACGATGCTGGTTTTATCCGCACCAGTCTTGATGAGATAGCGATGCATTTTGCGACCATGTTAAGTTTTTATCAAGCACAGACCTTGATAGATGTGCATGCTGTCGTCAAGGTGCTACAAATCATTCAGTCCTGTAGTCCCACAGGTGTGGGTGCACGCAGTCTTGATGAGTGTCTCATGCTGCAACTGAATGAACTTGACGACAACACCGAATATCTAGCAGAAGCTCGCATGGTGCTAGGCTGTGCTCATCACTTACAGTCTAATAATATCAAGGCACTCATTCAAGAAACAGGGCTTGACAGCGATGAAATCAAAGCAGCCATCGACTTGATTCGCACCCTAGACCCCAGCCCTGCCACCAGTTTTATTGAGCATGGCACATCTCACCAAACCCCCACTCATGAACAGGTTCGTGATATTCCTGACGTGCTGGTATTCGCCAAAGACCGCCAAAAAAAACGCACCATTCACGCTGCCGACGCTGACAGCTGGCGTGTCATGCTCAACCCAGAGACCCTGCCACGCCTGCGTATCAACCAAGAATATGCCAATCTCATCAAACGTGGTGATGACAGCACGGATAACCTGTATCTTAAAAACAACCTTAGCGATGCCAAGCTGTTTATTCGCAGTATCGAAGAGCGTAATCAAAACTTGCTCAAGGTCGCCACTTGTATCGTGCAAAAGCAACAAGGCTTTTTGTTGTCAGGGGCAATGATGATGCAACCTTTAACACTCAAAGACGTGGCAGAAGTCGTGGATTTGCACGAATCCACCGTATCACGGCTCACCACCAACAAATCTATACTCACCCCACAAGGGCTGTTTTCACTCAAATATTTCTTTTCATCGCATGTAACAGGGCAAGATGGTGAAGTGTCGTCCACCGCCATCAGTGCCATGATTGAAGAGATGATAAAAAATGAAAACCCAAAAAAACCCCTATCCGACAGTGCCATCACCCAAAGCCTAGAAGCCAAAGGGCTGAGTATCTCTCGCCGCACAGTCACCAAATATCGTGAAGCCATGGGGATTGGCTCATCGACAGAACGCCGCAAAAAGCTGTAATGTCAAATTCAGCAATGAAAGCTCTGCCCAATGTTGATTGTGGGCGGTAGATTGGGCGTTGCTTGCAGCGTATTATCTTGCAGCGTATTGTTTTGTAGAATATTGTCTTGTGGAGCATTGTTTTATAGAATACCATCTTGCAGGATATTGTCTTGTAGAGTATTGCACGCAATTGACGCAACAAAACAACTCATAAACCCAAGCAAACCACACCAAAGGCAACAGCTGCCAAAGATACCGCAGCCACCACCCACATTCATCTATCACCTACATTCGCACACCAAATATCGCCGTGCCGACACGCACCATGGTCGAACCGCCTGCAATCGCCTGCTCCATATCGCCACTCATGCCCATCGACAAGGTGTCCCACATCGGCAGTCCAAAGCGTGTCTTAATATCATCAAACACCGCCTTGGTGCGTGCAAATGCGTCCGTGCCATCTTTACTCGGAATAATCATCAAGCCACGCAAACACAGTCTGTCATAGCTCATGATACATTCAATCAAGCCATCAAGCTCATCAATCATGCAGCCTGATTTGCTGTCTTCATTATCAATGTTTAGCTCAATCAACACATTCAAAGGCGGCAATTCTGCTGGTCGTTGTTCATGCAGTCGCTTGGCGATGATGTCTCGCTCCACAGTCTGCACCCAGTCAAAATGCTTGGCAATATCACGAGTTTTATTACGCTGAATATGTCCAATATAATGCCAAGTGATTGATAAATCAGATAATTCTTCCATCTTGCCCAAGGCTTCTTGTAGATAATTTTCACCAAAATCTCGTTGTCCAGCCCCATATAGCGTGCGTATCATCTCACTGGGCTTGGTTTTGGACACACATAACAACGCTGTGTTGCCACCATGGTCAGCATTGTATACCGCTATATTTTGTTTGATTTGTTTATAATTATTCACAAGCTCATCAATCATCACGCCACCCATTCATTATCAAAGTGCAAAATTTTACAGATAATACGCCAAAATCTTACGTTTATACAATGTATTTATCAAAACAGCGACAAAAGCAGCAGTTTTTGGTATTATAGTCGATAACTTGGCTTGAGTGAACCAACTCCAAAAAAATACCGCCACTCATCATTTTTATTTAGTCAAATACATTCGCTTTAAGACAAGGAAAACGAACGCAGATAGTACAAGTAGTACAGCAAGTGAGTTTGACGACGTATTAAAGTGAATTTAAAAGACTATAATTCAAATTCAACCTAAGGAAACATCATGTCCACCCCCAGTATTGAAGACCTGCTCCGTTTTGTGGTAAAAAATAAAGCGTCCGACTTGCACTTGTCTGCAGGTATGCCGCCCATGATTCGTGTCGATGGCGAAGTGGTGCGTATCAACACCCCAGAGATGGACCACCCAACCGTGCACCAGCTTATCTACGACATCATGAATGATAAGCAACGTGCCGATTATGAAGAATTTTTTGAAACGGACTTTTCGTTTGAGATACCAGGGCTTGCTCGTTTTCGTGTGAACGCCTTTAACCAAAACCGTGGGGCAGGTGCGGTATTTCGTACCATTCCATCAAAAGTGCTGACCATGGAAGACCTTGGCATGGGAGCGGTGTTCCAAAAAGTCTCGGACTTCAAGCGTGGCGTGGTACTGGTAACAGGCCCTACAGGTTCTGGTAAGTCCACCACCTTGGCGGCGATGATTAACTATATTAATGAAACTCGTAAAGAACACATCTTGACCATCGAAGACCCTATCGAATTTGTCCACGAATCCAAAAAATCGCTTGTCAACCAACGTGAAGTTCACCGTGATACGCTAGGCTTTGACGCTGCCCTACGCTCGGCACTGCGTGAAGACCCTGATATTATTTTGGTTGGTGAGATGCGGGACCTTGAAACCATTCGCTTGGCACTCACCGCCGCCGAAACAGGACACTTGGTATTTGGCACGCTGCACACCAACTCCGCCGCCAAGACCATTGACCGTGTGATTGACGTATTCCCTGCCGCCGAAAAAGACATGATTCGTGCGATGTTGTCCGAATCCTTGCAAGCGGTTATTTCTCAAGCCCTGCTAAAACGTGTGGGCGGCGGACGTGTGGCGGCACACGAGATTATGCTGGGTACGCCTGCGATTCGTAACTTGATTCGTGAAAACAAAGTTGCACAGATGTACTCTGCCATTCAGACAGGGGCGGGCGAAGGCATGATCACCCTTGACCAAACGCTCAAAAATCTAGTTGCCGCTCGCACCATCACCAAAGAAACTGCACGCGTATATGCCAAGCAACCTGACGCATTTTTGTAATTTTTTAGGGGCTGTAGTAGATTAGCCTTAAATTCCACACCATATCCCCAAAGTTTTTAGCTTTTGTGATGGTGTCCCATAGTTAAATCTAAACTCACATTCTTTGATAAAAAGATGAAAGTTTTTCTTGTCAATGCCATTGTATTTTCTAAGAATTCTTTTGGCTTGCAACCAAAAGCTTTCTTGTGCCTTGATATGATTGTGGTTGTTTGCAAACTCTTTTGAGTGATTGACTTTGAAGTGAACAAAATCGTTCACATCAAGGACGTTGTAACTTTTGTAGCTGTCGGTATAAACCACGCTGTCAGGCTTGATTTTACTTGTGATGATGGGCATTAGCGTGGCTTGCTTGGTGTCTTTGACAACAACGGTATAAACCCTATCATGACGCTTTAATAAGCCGAATACAGGGGTTTTGCCAGCAGCACCACGACCACGCTTGCCTTTTCTTACACCGCCAAAGTAGCTCTCATCAAGTTCTACTTCGCCATCAAAGAGTGTATTACTTTCCAAGGCAAGATTGTATTCTATCACAAGTCTGATTTTATGATAGAATAAAGCAGCTGAATTATGCTGAATATTAAGTAAATCAACAGCTGTTTTGGCGGTTACTTCAAGTACGAAAAATTCAAGCAGTTTTATCTGGGTTTTTTTACTTAATTTACAATGGGTTATCTTTATTTTTGTAGTATAATGTGGTTGTTATCTACTACAGCCCCATTTTTTAACACTCGTTTAAGGCGGTGCGACTGATGTACCGCTGCTTTGCCAAAATTTGCCACACAACTGATACGGAATGCTACCATGGATTTTGACAAATTATTACAAGTCATGATTGCCAAAAATGGCTCTGACCTTTTTATCACCGAAGGCGTACCCCCATCGCTCAAGGTGCATGGGCAGATTTTGCCGATGACCAAGACACCGCTGACTGCCGACCAAGCCATGAAGCTCGTTACCGACATCATGACCGACTCGCAAAAAGATGAGTTTTTGAAGACCAACGAATGCCAATTCGCCATTGCAGACAGACAAGAAACGGCTCGTTTTCGTGTCAGTGCTTTTATTCAACGCAACAAAGCAGGCATGGTGCTGCGTAAAATCGAAACCAATATCCCCACCACCGAAGACCTAAACCTACCCCCTATTTTAAAAGAATTGTCCATGAAAAAACGTGGCATTATTCTACTGGTTGGGGCGACAGGTACAGGTAAATCTACCACGCTGGCGGCGATGATTGGACACCGCAACCAAAGCTCCCGTGGACACATCATCACCATCGAAGACCCTATCGAATACGTCCACCAGCACAAGGGCTGTATCGTTACCCAGCGTGAAGTAGGGATTGATACGTTATCGTTCGAAGAAGGACTGAAAAACACCCTGCGTCAAGCCCCTGATGTGATTTTGATTGGTGAGATTCGTAACCGTGAAGTCATGAGCTATGCCGTGCAATACGCCGAAACAGGACACTTGGTATTCGCCACCTTGCACGCCAACAATGCCAACCAAGCCATTGACCGTATCATTCACTTTTTTGAAGCCGACCGCCATAGCCAGCTGTTCATGGATTTGTCGCTCAACTTGCGTGCCATCATCGCCCAGCAGCTGATTCCCACGCCAGATGGCAAGGGGCGACGTGCAGCGATTGAGATTTTGCTAAACACCCAATTGATTGGCGACTATATCCGCAAAGGCGAGATTCACGAGATTAAACCTGTGATGACACGCTCTCGAGATGTGGGCATGCAGACCTTTGACCAAGCGTTGTTTGATTTGTACGAAAGCGGACAAATCACCTATCAAGATGCCATCAAACACGCCGACAGCCCCAATGACTTGCGTCTCATGATTAAGCTACACGGCAAAAACGCTGGCGAAAATCTTGACGAAGGGGCGAACAAACTGTCCATCGATGATGCAGATTATCTCTGATACGCTTAAAGCCAATTTTATAAAGCCGACCAAGATAATGCCAGTGGTGGATTGCTGTGTAAAATTGGTTTAAGTAATTGATATATAAAAAAGCCAGTTAAAAAACTGGCTTTTTTGTGAGCGGCAAATGACACCAAAGCCAATGGTTATTATCATTCCTGCTTGCCATTGCTATTTACTTTTGTTCACCTTTACCCCACTTTCATCATCACGATGGCATTTGACTATAAATGCACTTTCTTTTTGTTTTGCAAAGTTTAACCCAATCAAACTTTGACCTAACAAAACATAAACACCCCCAATCCATCATTTAACATAAGATTGTGCGGTAGCATTCGGCATGATAATCCACAAGATACAATAAATCAAAATCCCCGGCACAGCGGCACTGGCACTCGAAATCAAAAAGAACGCCAAACGAGTAATGGTGGGCGACCAACCCAAATATTCTGCAATACCGCCCATCACTCCTGCAATCATGCGATGATTGTGTGAACGATGTAGCTTTTGTAATTTTGCCATAATTTTCTCCTTGATAGGTTTATATACCAAAATCTGACGAATGATGAATTTATGGCGATAAATGCGTGATTTCTCAATATTTTTTGGTATAATGTTACGATTTAACAACACTGGATACAAAAAATAGGCAGGTTATGACAACAGCTATACTGATGGGGTATTTTGAGCCGCTGCATATGGGGCATTTGTAAGGCAGCTACGGCAGCAAAGAGACATTCATGCACCCTATCACCAATTTTTGACAAGACCACGCCTATTTTTTAATCCAAAATGCCGTTTGTCATGCATACTGCCTACAAAACACTACCTGCAAGCGGTGAATTTTATTTAACACACGGTATCAACAAAAACGCCATTAATCCACATCACCCCACAGTCATCGGAATTCATATGCGAATTGATATACTTGACAATATCACAGGCTTTGGCACAAAGGACTGGACAAAGCAGTGGATTGTTACTTGGCTGGTATTTGGTGCATTGACGTTATTTGTCGGATTTTGGCAGGCGACCACACATAGACCGCTCGACTGGCTGTACTTATTGGTGTCATATGTCGGTCTGCTGTGCGTGGCAGGTCTCTCCTTTCGCAAAAACATGGCGGGCAATGGCTTTGGCATACTTGCAACCGCAGGCGAAGTCGTGGTACAAGGCACGGCTGGTGCGGTGGGGCTTATGCTTGCTCCGCTGTTCAATTTTTTTACTCACGTTTATGGCGTAATATACTGGCAAAAAAATACCGACGCAGATGGCGATATGCTGCCCAAATCCGCCAATAAATACGTTTGGGTAATTACCATCTTATTTATCATCACTGGCTTGTCGTTATTTCCTATGGTTAATGCTTGGCTAGCAACCGAAGGCTTTATGGTGATTGATGACAACCCCAACAAACTATTCGGCGTTGTCAGCTTTTTTTGGGCGAATGTTCTCGCCTTTGTGCTGTCAATTGCCGCCCAAGCTGCAATGATTATGCGATATTCGCTCAGCTGGTGGCTTTGGATTGGCGTGAATTTTGTGTGGTTCGTCGTCAATATACTCTCAGGCAATTACATCTTCGCCATTCAAACCTGTGTCTACCAAATCAACTCCGTCATTGGACTATATGGTTGGCAACGCAGCGAACAATTAAGTCAAAAATCAGCCATGTTAGGCTAGGCGTGCTTATCCTTCATCGCCTAAGTCAAAAACAGGATAACTGAAGCTCTAAGGCAAAAATCTATAGCGAATATTGGGTGCGTTTACAAGAGTGGTGGCACAAAAAATAACAAGCTGGCTGTTTTTGGTCGAAAGCAAGGTGGTTTTTGATACGAGTAAAACTTCTAATATCTCTTACACTGGCATAACTTACACAACCAAAGCTCGGTACACCCCAGTTCACAATGCCAATACCCAAGCAAATCCCACAAAAAAATAAAATATTTCACAAAATTGTCAAAAATCACTTGACGATACAAAATAATCCGCTATAATAGCACCCCATAACGACATGCGGGAATAGCTCAGTTGGTAGAGCACGACCTTGCCAAGGTCGGGGTCGCGAGTTCGAATCTCGTTTCCCGCTCCAATTATTTGTATAATAATTCATGTCTTTATGCAGACTGTTAGCACAGTATCTGCGGGAATAGCTCAGTTGGTAGAGCACGACCTTGCCAAGGTCGGGGTCGCGAGTTCGAATCTCGTTTCCCGCTCCAGATTTAGAAAATGTTAAAAAGCCACTTTTGATGAAAGTGGCTTTTTTGTTATGTAAAATCAATGGCTTGTGATGATAATTATTGCAATTAACCCTGCCACACCACAATTTTAAGGCACACAAGATTTGAGTATAAAATCTGTGTGCCTTTTTTGTGCCTAAGATGTGCCTAGGGTGAATTTTAGTAGGTTTTTTAAAAATGGGTAAAATGACCACGACCTGTTTGGGAGTACCGACCGGTTATTTAATTTTACTAATCATCTTTTTCATAGATAATAATATCACCTGGCGTGCATTCCAATAATTTGCACAATTCATTTAATGAATCGAAGTCAATTCGAGTTACTTCATTGTTGTACATTCGATACAAAGTGGAACGACCTAGCTTAGACATTCTGTCTGCATCCGCCACACGTATGCCTTTTTGAGCAAAAAGAACGGGTAAATTCAGCTTAATCATAAAAATATTACCATAAATGATAAAAAAATGCTTGCAAGTGATAATTTATCGATGTAGAATATACTCATTAGTGATAATTTTACAGTTGCTAATGAAAACTTTCTACCCACAAGGAGCTTATTATGCCACAAACCTACCTAACCACTCAAGAGCTTTCCGATCGCATTAAATACAATGTGCGCACCATTCGCAATCAGCTCAAAGATACTGTACTGATTGAAAACATTCACTATATACGCCCCTTTGGTGGTCGTAAAATCCTGTATGTCTGGGAGCAAATCGAAAAAGACATGCAGTCACCACTAAGTGGCATTACTGCTATGACATTGCAATAAGGAGAGATTTATGGCGAGTATTCGTTCAAGAAAAGGCAGTGATTTTCTCTTTGTTGATTTTCAATATATGAATAAGCGCTGTCGTGAAAAGACCAACTTAATCGACACCCTTGTCAACCGTAAAAAGCTTAGCAAAATCATCGAAAGGATGGAAGCTGAGATATTGCTTGGTACGTTTGTTTATGAGACTTATTTTCCAAAGAGTGATAAAGTTGCTTATTTTCAAGATATTAAAAATAAGCAAAAACACCATATTACTAGCAGACAGCACAGCATGCCATTATTCAAGGATTTTTGTACACTGTGGTTTTCTGAAAAGCAGGTGGAGTGGCGGGCAACTTATCAAAACAAAGTGCAGGTTATTTTAAACAAGTATTTACTACCTAAGTTTGGAGGCTGTATGCCAAGTGAAATCAATAGAGCGGATGTGCTTGCGTTTCGTGCATCTTTAGGGAAAGATGAAATCAAGCACACCCTGTCAGCCACCAGAATCAACCAGATTACGGCAACTTTGTATACGATACTAAAAGAAGCGTCAAAACGCTACCATTTTGACAACCCTTGCAGTGATATCAAGTCGTTAAAAGTGTCGAAGCGTGACATACAGCCTTTTAGTATCAATGAGGTATGGCGGTTTATCGATGGCGTGCGAGCAGATTATAGGTCTTATTACATTACTCGCTTTTTTACAGGCATGAGAACGAGCGAGATTGATGGACTGATGTGGGCATGCGTGGATTTTGACAATCGCTTGATAAAAGTACGTCAGGCATTGATTGAAGGTAAGCTTGCCCCACCCAAAACCACAGAGTCACACCGTGATATTGCAATGTCACCCTTTGTGTACGACGCTCTTATCAAGCAAAAACAGATAAGCTTTGGCAAATCAGACTTTGTGTTTTGTCTGCAAAACGGTGGACCACTAGACTATCGCAACATCAATCGCAGGGTATGGCATCCAACCTTAAAACTGCTTGGGCTAAAGCCAAGAAATGCCTATCAGACACGCCATACTTGTGCAACCCTATGGCTGTCAGCAGGTGAAGCGCCAGAATGGATAGCAAGGCAAATGGGGCATATCAATACTATGATGCTTTTTAAGGTCTATAGCCGTTATGTCCCGAATGCTACAAGGCAAGACGGCAGTGCGTTTGAGATGTTGATAAGCAGTAGCTTGACTCAAAGAGCAGTTTAAAGACACTCAATCAACAACCACAAGCAATGCTTGTCATTTTTACCATAAACTTTTAACCACTTAGGAATATTGCCATGAATACTCAAATTAGCACTCGCACCAACAACCACAATCAAGCCACAGTAAATACTGAATGTCTTCAAATCTCACACATCATCGCTCGTGATATCGTGTATGAATATCAAGTTTTGAAAGGCTATGCCCTTGCTCCTGTGTTAGGTATCTATACATTCGTGGATAATCACGAAGCAATCAGGCTGTGGGTGCAAAAACAGCTTTGTAACTAAGAAATCATCATCTCTCTGGTTGATGTAGAATGTCCTGACACCTATGAAGACATTTATTCACATTTTAGCTGTTATTTTGAAGTGCTTCTAGATGGTTATTTTTGTGTATAGGACTTCGTACATGTCGTGAAGTAGCACAATGTAAAAATCCATCAATAAGAACAAATGCACATTTGAGAGGATAGACTTCCTGCAATACTGCTGGTAAAATTTACACAACCCTTGATTTTGCTGGACTTTCATAAATTTGAAAATCAATGCAATCAAGCTTATGCAGGAAGTCTAATGTGCGTTTGTGATATGCACTACTTAACCATAACAAAAAATTTGGCAGCCTATACCATCATGCACAATAGGATTGTTGATTTGGTTGTAGCTGTCGGCTTTGGTTTGGTTGATGCCAACACCTGCATCTTGGGCTTGTTTAATCATCCACATCAGACTGGCATTGGATAAATCCCCTTCGGCATAGCCACCACCGATGTCGGAGTGAGCCCCCATAAAGCCTTTTTCAATACGGTAGTTGCCATTGGTTTGGTCAATGTCGTTGTTGGTGATAGCATCGAGTTCACTCTCATAGATAGAACGTCTAGAGAACTGATAGCGGTTTTCATTGGCGGCGACAGCATGGGCGACGGTTTTGAACTTATCGCTTACGGTTAAGTCCATGCCGAAGTCTGATAGGTCTTGCATATTATTCTCCTTATTTGAGCTTACAGTCATCCCTGCCACCATACATTAGGGGGTATGTATTGATGTTTAATTTCTTGACTGATATTGCCGTTTGCGTCAATGTACAAGATTAGAGTCACTTTTGTGCCTGCATTGGACTGACTAAGATCCTTATCGTATTCAACAGGCATAGCCCTGCCCCTTGCAAAAGCCTGTTTTGGTGAAAATGTATAGGTTTTCCAAGCGGATGGGGGGACTTTGTGGGCGTTGTTATTCACATAACCAATCCATTCCCAACCAACATCCGTTTTGAATTCTGGAGCAGTGAGTAAGGCATACTGTATAGTCATGGTCTCTGGTGTATTGGAATATCCAAAATTACAGCGATCGCTCCATAATGTGTATTCACGACTTCTTGGTTTATCCCTACAATATTTTTTAATTTGTGGTGTATTTTTTATAACAAACTGCTGGTTTGTTGATAGATTTAAGCGTTCTGAAGCTAAACTTATCACAAAAGGGTCTTCAGGTGCTTTAAATATAGCACCTCCAAAACATCCTGCAAGAAGTGCGGTAGCTAGAGAAAGAGAAAAAATAAAAAGAATAAAATTTTTCATAACCACCATCCTTATTTCTTAACATAACTGGATAATGAAAGACCTGAACATAGTTGCTGGACAGTTAGGTTTGATGGTACTTTTACATTAGGATTTATATTCGTATGTGTTAAACTTAATCCATAATTACAATTGAGCCAAGTTAGGTAATCATTAATAGCAAAAACTTCATCTGTCTTATTCGCTATCAACACACTATCATCTTTATACCTAATGTAGTTCATGTGCTGTAGATATACCGATGGATTGACTGCCATTAATGGATACAGTGAAAATCTTGCGGTAGGGTCTAGTAGGTAGAACTTGGTCATTTTTTCTACCGAGTCAAATTTTTTGTTGTTAGGGTTTTGAAATACTTTGGTATCATGCCAGTTAAGACCTAGATGACTGTAATTATTAAAAATAGAAGATTCTTTCACGCCTTTTGAGCTGTCATTCGCCCATCTGAATTGACCACCCATGGTATATACTACAGGTATGCTCCAGACACTGTCATGCACAATGGGGTTGTTAATCTCATTGTATTTTTTATCCTTGATGACGTTTTCATCAAGTTTAACACCTGCATCTTGAGCTTGTTTAATCATCCACATCAGACTGGCATTGGACAAATCCCCTTCGGCATAGCCACCACCGATGTCGGAGTGAGCTCCCATAAAGCCTTTTTCAATACGGTAGTTGCCGTTGGGTTGGTCAATGTCGTTTTTAGTGATAGCATCGAGTTCACTCTCATAGATAGAACGTCTGCCAAACTGATAGCGGTTTTCATTGGCGGCGACAGCATGGACGACGGTTTTGAACTTATCGCTTACGGTTAAGTCCATGCCGAAGTCTGATAGGTCTTGCATATTATTCTCCTTATTTGAGCTTACAGTCATCCCTGCCACCATACATTAGGGGGTATGTATTGATGTTTAATTTCTTGACTGATATTGCCGTTTGCGTCAATGTACAAGATTAGAGTCACTTTTGTGCCTGCATTGGACTGACTAAGATCCTTATCGTATTCAACAGGCATAGCCCTGCCCCTTGCAAAAGCCTGTTTTGGTGAAAATGTATAGGTTTTCCAAGCGGATGGGGGGACTTTGTGGGCGTTGTTATTCACATAACCAATCCATTCCCAACCAACATCCGTTTTGAATTCTGGAGCAGTGAGTAAGGCATACTGTATAGTCATGGTCTCTGGTGTATTGGAATATCCAAAATTACAGCGATCGCTCCATAATGTGTATTCACGACTTCTTGGTTTATCCCTACAATATTTTTTAATTTGTGGTGTATTTTTTATAACAAACTGCTGGTTTGTTGATAGATTTAAGCGTTCTGAAGCTAAACTTATCACAAAAGGGTCTTCAGGTGCTTTAAATATAGCACCTCCAAAACATCCTGCAAGAAGTGCGGTAGCTAGAGAAAGAGAAAAAATAAAAAGAATAAAATTTTTCATAACCACCATCCTTATTTCTTAACATAACTGGATAATGAAAGACCTGAACATAGTTGCTGGACAGTTAGGTTTGATGGTACTTTTACATTAGGATTTATATTCGTATGTGTTAAACTTAATCCATAATTACAATTGAGCCAAGTTAGGTAATCATTAATAGCAAAAACTTCATCTGTCTTATTCGCTATCAACACACTATCATCTTTATACCTAATGTAGTTCATGTGCTGTAGATATACCGATGGATTGACTGCCATTAATGGATACAGTGAAAATCTTGCGGTAGGGTCTAGTAGGTAGAACTTGGTCATTTTTTCTACCGAGTCAAATTTTTTGTTGTTAGGGTTTTGAAATACTTTGGTATCATGCCAGTTAAGACCTAGATGACTGTAATTATTAAAAATAGAAGATTCTTTCACGCCTTTTGAGCTGTCATTCGCCCATCTGAATTGACCACCCATGGTATATACTACAGGTATGCTCCAGACACTGTCATGCACAATGGGGTTGTTAATCTCATTGTATTTTTTATCCTTGATGACGTTTTCATCAAGTTTAACACCTGCATCTTGAGCTTGTTTAATCATCCACATCAGACTGGCATTGGACAAATCCCCTTCGGCATAGCCACCACCGATGTCGGAGTGAGCTCCCATAAAGCCTTTTTCAATACGGTAGTTGCCGTTGGGTTGGTCAATGTCGTTTTTAGTGATAGCATCGAGTTCACTCTCATAGATAGAACGTCTGCCAAACTGATAGCGGTTTTCATTGGCGGCGACAGCATGGACGACGGTTTTGAACTTATCGCTTACGGTTAAGTCCATGCCGAAATTATGAGAATCTAACATATCATCACCCTGCTTTAAGCCATAAGCAGGCACAGTGTCGTACAAGCCCATGAAGTTGAATTTAAAATTAATCCCGCAGTTTTGTAAAAAACTGGTAGTATATCGCCAGTCTCTGGTTGCTTTACCCTTGGGGTTACCCAAAAGTGTTTGACTGTAGGCGTACCAGTTATTCACCCCTGTACTACTGCTCATGATATTTTCCACCTTGCTGGCGAACATACGAGCAGATGCCGCTCCACGGCTAAAGCCGACTACGTCTAGGGTGATGGCGTGATTGGAGGTTACTCTGCCTTTGTCGTCTCTTTCGATTTTGTGTTGATAAACTTGGTCTAGATAGTCGTATAGATAGCCTACCATGGCATCCACTCGTGGCACGATGGATAGACCGTGTCCTAGGTCGCCTATATCATCCCCTTTCCAGTTATCACCATCAATATTAGTATATTGATCTCGTGTACCAGCACCAGAAATATAAAATACGTTATTATTTTTCATTTGCTCATTGAATGCTACTTTTTGTGAAGTCAATTCAATGCTTGGCTTTTGAGACAGTCCATCATTCACTGTTGCATATTGCCATACTTGGTTAGGAAAGTTAGGTTCATTAGTGTCTTGTATGCTATAAGCATCCATGAACTTTTGCACATTGGTGGCTACATAGTCTTTTCTGAACTTTGCCTCATCATCTCTGAAGTTTTTATTCCCCGTCCCATCAAAGGCAAACAACAACAATCCCACAGGGTCATTATAGTGAATGGGGCTGTGATTGACATAGGTGTATAGATTGTCTCCACCTGCCAAGCCTAGGGGGTCTGGGGTGAGATAGCGGGCGGTGGCTGGGTCATAGTAGCGGTGATGGTTGTAATACAGTCCTGTCTCTGTATCGTGGTACTGCCCTTTAAATCTTAGGTTCATCTGATACTCCTTGTTGATGCGTGGGTCTGGTATACCGCCTTGACTGGTGGCGATGAGTTGCCAGACGAGCTCATTGTCTTGATTACGCACTTGTCTGGGTCTGCCGAGGTGATCACTGATGACGTAGTGAATGACTGGGTTTTGCTTGATGTTTGGGTTGGCTTTGTCCTTGCTTGGTCTGTCATAGTCCAAGGTGGCAATCAGTTGATTGTCTATATAGACATAGTGGCGAATCATGTTGCCTGTCTCATCAAGCTCATGGGTGAGCAGGCTGTCTTCATAAAGATAGTGGGTGGTGATGGGGGTGGTCTGTGGCTTGCCTTGGTCATCTCGCCATACTTGTTTTTGGGTGCGTTGTCCATGGTCATTGTAGCGATAGCTGGCAATGATGCCTATCTTATCAGACACTTGACTTAGTCGTCCTGCAGTGTAGTGCATACGGTAGTTGCCGTATTGGCTGGGTCTGCCTGCACTGTCGTACTGTATGGGATGATGTCCTGTATGTATGAGCTTGCCTGTGGGGTCGTATTGGTATTTGATAAGTGTTTGACCTCCCACCTCTGTCATCGTCTGACTGGCGACACGGTTGCCCTGTGCATCATAGGCATGGTGATGGGTAGGCAAAGTGGTGGTTGATGTGCCGTGGCGTGTGGTGGTTTCGTTCAGCAGTTGTCCGCCTTGATTGTACAGATAGTGATGACGAGTGAGTGTGCCTTGGGCTGGATAGCTACTTGATTCGCTAAGCCTGTCAATAATGCCTAGGGCGTTGCGGTAGAAGTATTGAGAGAACAAGGGCTGTGTCTTGTCCTTGGTACTGTGATAATGCAGTGTGGTATATACATTATCCGCATTGTAGCCTTGGCTCATGGTGATGTGTTGTCCCAGCTGATAGGCAGATGTCTTGCTGTCTTTGGTGTTCAGTGGTCGGTATAAGGCACTAGGCTTTGGCATACCTTGGGCTTGATAGCTGATGGTGTTGCCTTGGGCGGTTAATTGGATACCATCTGGCAAGGTGGTATGTATAAGTTTGCCAGCTTTGTCATAACCAAAGCTTGTGGTCAGTGCTTTGTCAAGATTGGCAAAATGTACCGTCTTGGTCAGTGGGCGGTGCTGTTCATCATAGCGGTAGTGGGTGCTTTGATGGTTTTCGATTTGGCTCACAAGATTGCCATGTTGGTCATACTGCCATTTGACAAAGGATGTGAGCGTACCATCTTCGAGAGTTTGTTTGCTGGTTTTTTGCCCTGCTTGATAACCATAACGAATGTGCCTACCGTCAGACAAATGAATATCGGTCAACCTATCCACGCTGTCGTATTGATAGCGGTGTGTGCCAGTGGCGGGGTGGTGAGTGCTGGATATTCTACCGAAGTCGTCTAAGTGGTAATAGATGGGGTCGGTCTGTGCCTGATGAATGGTGATGAGCTTGGGTGGCATGCTGGGTATTTCACCAAAGGTAGGGGTAGTTTGTAGGCTTGGGATAGCAGTAATGGCAGTGTCGTACTGCTGTAGTACCACTCCTTCGTCATCAGTGACTTGCGTGATGTTGCCATGCACGTCTCTTGTGTAATGCACGCTGGTCTTGTGCTTGCCATCTATGGTGCGTGATAGACTGCTGGGGCGAGCATTGGTATAGCCGATGTCAAATTGTAGGTGCTGATTGGGACTTTGGCGAATGATTTGGGTGATTTGCCCTTGATTATCATGGATAAAGCGTGTTGTTTGGTCATGATGAGTCACTTGCGTCAGCTGTCCTGCGACCGCCCATGTATAGCTTGAGATGACGAAGCGTGAACCATCTGGTCGTATGCCGTAGGTGGCGATAAGCCTGCCTTGGTCATCATAACTATGCACTTGCTCACGCTGTATTGCTGTGCCGTCTGGAGTGTATCCAAACTCTGTGGTCTTGATCAGCTTGCCTTGTTCATCGTATATATAGCTACTGCCTGTCTGTTCACCAGCATAGACCGAGTCTCGCCATCGTCTGCTGATCAGACGGCTTTGGGGACTGTCTGGATTGTCGCTGGCGTAGCTGTAATGCCAAGTGATGGGCTTGTGGTTGTCATCATAATACGATGAGCTGTCATTCCCTATCCCAACCCTCTTCGTCTCAAT
>JAUNUB010000165.1 GCA_030538375.1 Moraxella sp.
ATAGCGTTGCCATTGATTTTTTGCCAATCTTGTTTTGCTACAGCTTGCTTTTCTGTCGCTTACTTTTTTATACTCTGTTTTTCTGCGACTTGTTCTGCTAAGGTTTTCCATGCGTTGTTACGCAGATAGACAGGCAGGGCATTTTCTGCCGATACCGCTCCACCAGCCGCTTGTATCAGCCCAGCGAGCCTTGCGATATGCTCGGCAGTGGGCTTGATGTCAATCATGGTGGCGGTATGCTGCACCAACTTTGTGCCGTCGCCCACCACATAATCAGCATTTACCGCCCCATCATAGTCCAGCAGATACTCATGATTGCCATCATCAACTGCTGGCACGATACCAGCTTCACTCACCACGAATATGCCTGCGTATACTTGGTTTTGGCGTGCGTCCATCACTGCGGCGATACGGCGACCGTGAGGCACGTCCGCACCAGCTGCGGCGAATGCCAACGCCTGCAAGGCAGACACCCCCACGCACGGTGCGTCATTCGCCACGGACAACGCCTGCACCACCGCCGTATTGATACGAATGCCGCTAAATGCCCCCGGCCCACGATTAAACGCCCACGCCTGCACGTCCGCCACGCCAATACCCAGCGTAGTGAACGCCCTATCCAGCATAGGCAGAATGATTTCTGTCTGTCCACGCCCACCCATAATGGTATCGCTATACACCAGCTCATCGTCCACCAGCACCGCCAAAGAGCATTGTTCAAACACGGTATCAAATGCAACTATCATCTTAATCGTCTTTAAAATAAAAAAGCTCTATAATAGCACAATTTACGCTTAGGCGTACTCCAGCTCGGTAGGATTTTTATACTTCCCTATCTGTCATTCATTCACATTTAATTTGTTACAGAAATGTGAAAAACCTTAAAAAAATTATGGTAATCCCAAAAAAATGGTGTAGAATGTTAGCACAACTTTTTGTTATGATAGCGAGACAACCATGAAAAATTACGTGCTATATGATGATGGTCATCACAAATGTATCGCTTTTTCTATGCTTGATGACACTGATGAGAGCGTACCTTCCAATCAGTTTTTGATTGTTGATGGCAATGAAGCGGCGATTATTGACCCAGGTGGCGACTTAACTTTTACGCCCCTAACCCTGCAAATCACTCGGTTTATTCCTATGGATAAAATCAAATACGTGATTGGCTCGCACCAAGACCCCGATATTTTGGCTTCTATGCCACGCTGGCTATTACACTTAGAGCATGCTCGGCTGGTCATTCCTAAGCTGTGGGAGCGGTTTTTGCCGCATTATAACTCCGCTTTTACCAAGGGGCGATTGCACCACAGTCTGTCCGAGCGTTTGATTGGCATTCCTGACGCAGGCGATGTTTACCCATTGGGCGACAGTCATATCGTGGCATTGCCTGCTCATTTTTTGCATTCGGTCGGTAATATGCAGTTTTATGACCCTGTGAGCAAGATATTATTTTCAGGAGATATGGGAGCTTCACTCGTTGGCGATTCGAGTATGCCTGTTACAAATTTTGATACTCATATTGATAATATGTACGGCTTTCATCGCCGCTATATGGTGAGCAACAAAGCCGCCAAGCTGTGGGCGAATGCTGTACGCAACCTAGATGTCGAAAAAATGGTGCCCCAGCACGGCAAGCGTTTTGATGAACAAAGCATGTTTCATAATTTCTTGGACTGGATAAGCCAATTAGAATGCGGTATTGATTTGTTAAATAGCGAAAGTTATGATGTAACAAAATTGATTAAACAAGTCAGCAATCCCTCAACTTGATTTTATCGTTTGCGGCGTGGCTGAACCTTTGATAATACAAAACTACGCATTTTTTACTTTTTATATCATAGCTACTTTTTTTATATCATATTTATATCATAGTTACTTAGGGCGTGCTGAATTTTTATCACGCCCTAATAAAACCTTATTGCCCTGCCTTTTAACCGCCCCACTTAATCACCCTTGCACCCTGTCAGTTGGTAGGACGTGCGGTGTTTTCTACTATTTTATAGTCAATTAAAATTGCAATGATACATCGTTGCCAACGTCCTTATGTACTACTTGTACACCACGGACGCTGTCGCCTTGTCTCATTTTTATTTTAATCGACTATAATAACTGGGTTCAGCCACGTTGCGGCTTGCGTCTGTGGCGTAGGGTGCTTTGTTCGCCCACCAATACAAGTCCACCAAAACCCCACCCATCAGCCACGCTTTAGTCGCATAGCGTTTAGCACCACGAACAAACTTGATACACTCATGCCAATTGCTGCCAGCCAAGGCGGTACATAGCCCAAGGCAGCAGGCAGCAGCACCGCCAGATTGTAAAAAAATGCCCAACGTAGATTTTGACGAATGATGATTTGGGTTTTTTTGGCAAGATGAATGGCTTCCACGATAGGGCTAAGCGTCTCACCCAGCAACACGCCATCTGCCGACACCTGTGCCAAGTCCGCCGCCCCTGCCATCGCCACCGACACATCTGCCGCCGCCAATACTGGTGCGTCATTAATCCCATCGCCCACCATGAGCACCTTGCCCTGTAGCTGCAAGTCTTTGATTTCATTGACTTTATCTTGTGGCAATAGCCCAATCTTGGCATGGATACCCAGCTTATCCGCCAGTGCTTGAGCTGCTGGACTTGGGTCGCCCGTCAGCATGATGGGTTGTAGGTTGGCGGATTTTAGCTTATCAAGCACCATTGCCCCATCGGCACGCAAGCGGTCGTTAAAATAAAACACCGCAGACACTTGCCATACATCATCACTTGGCTC
>JAUNUB010000166.1:0-806 GCA_030538375.1 Moraxella sp.
CAAAAATTTGCTTGATAGAGAATAACTATCAACCTGCGTTTTTTCCTTGAAAGAACGGCGATTTATCTCATTTTTATCTACAAAGACGAAATGTCAACAGACTCTAATAAATTATCGTTATACATAAAAAAACAGCTCCAAAAATGAAGCTGTTGTTTGTTATGCCAAACTGTTGGTATATTGCCATTAACCAAGTGTTATCATCAGCCAAGTTTTTGTTTGACTTTGGTGATATTATCCCAAGCGAGCCGACTTAGCTTATTGGCGTAGGGTTTTGCCATGTTCCAGTAGGGTTTGACGGTCTCGACATAGGGTTGATATTCATCGGGGATTTTGGCGGCGTATTTGCCCAATTGAGTAAACCATAGCACCAGCTTATAATCGCCTTCAATCTGCATATCTCCATCTTGTATGGCGGTCATCAGTGTGGCGATGTCGGCTTTTGTCAAGAGTTTTGCACCGATGAGCGAGCTTTTGAAATTCACGGTCAAATCTGCGGCACTGGGCGAGCCGATGGCTTGGGTAATCTTGCCATTGGCAAAGTTGTAATAACGTGATACCCCATCATCACTGGTGAAGTGTAGGCTGATGTTTTTGTCTCTTAAAAGTTCGTGAAAGCTGGCATTATCACCACCAGCAAGCGAAATCAAGCGGTAGCCAAGGGCAGCGAGCAGTGCGTCCAATGGGTCGGCTTGTACATTGATAACAGGTAGGGTGAACATTCATTTTTTCCTTACAACTAAATATAACAATATCAAAAATGCCTGTGTTTTGGCGATATGCAGGGGTGTTTGTGCGGCTAGAAT
>JAUNUB010000166.1:816-2766 GCA_030538375.1 Moraxella sp.
AGGCTTAATGGAATTTAAAGACTTAATGGGCTTAATTCCAATTGAGCTGCATTATTTAACAGGAGTGTGCTTTAATGTACCAAAGCCTAGGGCGTACAGCACCCCTTCCAAGCCTGTTACGTTAATGGCGGCATCTGCCTTGACTTGTACGATGGGCTTGGCACGATAGGCTATGCCAAGGTCGCTAATCGCCATCATAGGCAAGTCATTTGCCCCATCACCGATACAGACCACTTCTTCTAGGTCAATAAACATTTCATCGGCGAGCTTGGCGGCGATTTTGGCTTTTTGCTTACTGTCCAAGATAGGCAGCTGAGCTTCACCTGTCAGCTTGCCGTCCTTGATGTCCAAGGGGTTGGCGTGATAACTGTCGATTCCTAGCAGCTCGGCAATGTGCTTGGCAAATGGCTCAAAACCCCCAGAGATTAATGCGGTACGATAGCCCAACGCCTTGAGTGCGGCAATGGTGGCAAACGCCCCTGCTTGCGGTATGAGCAAAGGGCAAATCTCATCAATGATACTGGCATCTATGCCTTTTAATAGGGCGACACGCTTGGCAAAACTTGTGGCAAAATCAATCTCCCCACGCATGGCAGATTCGGTGATGGCTTCAACTTCTGCACCAACGCCTGCCATCTTGGCAAGCTCAACGATGACTTCTTGTTTGATAAGCGTAGAATCCATATCAAAGCAGGCAAGTTTGTGCTTGCGTAACATCTGAGTAATAGACAGAATATGACAATCAATGTAGTGGTGTCTAGTGTTGATTTTGTTGATGTCAAAATCTATGACTTCACCTGCGTTGTTCGTGGTGTAGTTGTAGTTTGTGGCAGGCTTGAGTTTTTTTCGCAGATAGGCACTGATTTGCTCATCGATAATGTGAGCGGCGGCATCACGCTTGTCGGGGTGTACAGCGTCTTTGTGCGTGGGAATGAGAACGTAGCGAAAAACAGACACATCAGCAAGTGCGGCAGCTTCTTGATGGGCGTTAAAGTGTATCGTGCTGGTTACGCTGTCTTTGACAACTGCCAATTGCCAGTTGGGTTGTTCGTTCACCCAAGCGCGCATTAAGTCATCAGGGGTGTGGTTTGGGGTGTCTTGGTGTGAATTAAGTGCTTCGTTGTCAATCACCACCACCACAGCAAAGATTGGCAAGAGCTTGAGTGCTTGTAAGCTGCCAGTGGTGATGTTATCAGGCAATGCAGACGCAATGGATTCTAAGGCGTGTTGCCAATCTTGAGTAGAGCGGGTTAAGGTATAGCTAAAATCTGTCATAGTGCTACTCATGGTAATGTGGTGTGATTGCTGTGGTTGGGTGTGAGTGCTGTTTGCGTTCGTTGTGTGGGCTTGGTATTATTTCGAGTGCAAACGGTCAAACTTTTGCCAAAACCATCTTTTTATCATAGCATATTTTGGGTGTTGATAAAATAAACAATGGCGTAAAAAAGTCAAAATTTGCATAATTTTACAAAAACCATCAAAAAGAGAGATTTTTTAATTTATTGATAATTAAGAAGTTTTTTATATTATTTTGTAGTTGCTTTTGTGCGTTATCAAAATATGCTAATAAAATCATGCGGTTAATATACGTTACTTTGGACAATGAAATGCAAGTCGTGGGAATATCACGGTGCATTTTGCGCATAAATGAAGTAGAATAACGATATTTTGTGAGCCATCAGAATGCCAGTGTGTACTGAGCGTATACAGAGACAAAGACAAGTAATACTAAAATTTTTGCCTTTGGTTAAAAATGGCTAAAATTGGTGTTTTTGCGTCAAAAGGCTTGTAGATACATTAAGTATTCTTAATGGGCTTTGATGATGGATTGTGTTGACTAGGGTCTGTTGACAATTCATCACGCCAAACAATTAAGTTTGAAATTTGCGGTAAATACACGGCTTTTGTGCTAAAAATGGCTAAATCTTGTCTTTCATCGTCAAAAACTTG
>JAUNUB010000167.1 GCA_030538375.1 Moraxella sp.
ATTTTTTAACAGTTTCTGTACCTATGATTTCAGACACAACTTCCTCTGTCCATTCATCAACATCTTCTTGTGCCACGTCGCCAAATAGGTCAGATTGAGCGAATATTAAACAGCCTTTTAAATACTCATCAACTGTGTCAAATATTTTTGTCAAATATGGCGGATTGTCATGGTCGAAATAATAAATTTCTTTTGTTTCGCTATGAAAACAAAACATATTTCCATTTCCTAAATAGTCACTAAAAGAAATTAAAAAAGGTAAGTAAATTTCATCTTCTTCAGTAAAGTCTGGTCCGTATTGAGGCTCTTCAGCCCAAATATTTTTTATCCAATCAATTTCCTCTAGGTCTTGTAATTTTTCTCCGATATCCACAAGTCCAAATTTTTGATAGAATGCTTTTAAGCTATTGGGCAAAGTTGTCCCCAATCGATTTTCAAGTTCTTGTATTTCTTCTATTGAAATTAGTTCTTTTAACTCTTTATTCCAATTTTTGGCAATAGATTGAATGATTAATTTTGTTTTACTTTCCCAATTATCTTCTCCAATTTTATCAAATGGGATTATTACATCTTCTTTTCTGTTAATTTCAAGCATTGTGTTTGTCCTTAAACGTCGTGTTTTAATATGGCTGGTATTGGAAAATTTGCCACAGACATCATTGCAATGCCACAACATTTAACACTTTGTCCAAAAATTCCACCGCTGCTGGGTTGTTGCCAACATCTGCACTATTGATAATGGCGGCAACGGCATAGACTTGACCAGACGTTCCGTCCACATAGCCTGCAAAGCCTATCACGTCATTGAGCCGTCCTGTTTTGATATAAGCTCTGTCTATGGCGACATTGTTGTTGTCTCGTTTGGCAAGGGCTTTCATCGTACCTGTCCGCCCTGCGATGGGCAAAGATGTCTTAAATGCCGCAAAATTCGGTGAGCGATACATATAATTAAGCAGCTCCACCATGCTGGCTGTCGTCAGTTGGCAGTCTCGGCACAGTCCGGACGCACGGCTCATCACTGGGGCGGGCGAAGTCAGCTTGTCTCGCCACCATGCGTTAATCAGTGTGAATGTTGTTGGATAGTCGCTGTAGCGATTTGCTGTGGCATATACAGGCAGGGACAATGCCAACTGCTCCGTCATCACGTTGTTAGAATATTGATTAATATCATGTATTTGCGTGGCGAGTGAACGTGATGGCGATGTTAATATCGGCAAAAGCCCTGTCGGCACAGGCTTATGCGATACCTGCACCACACCTTGAAAACTTGGGTCAAAACTTAGCCACGTTGCCAACACCGCTTTGGTTGCCAGTAGGTCATTATCCCCAAAATTTAGCCACATCGTGTCAGTACCACAGCTGGGCGTATAGCCGCCATCAAGCGACAGACTTTGCCTGTCCAATTTTATCCGCTCAAAAGCCATCGCACGACAACCATCGGTATTATCCGTAACAAGCTGGGCTGGAAAACTAAAATTGGCAAGCCTTGGTTTGATATCAAATGCCACGCTATTGGCTGCACCATTGGGGATAAATTGTGCGGTATCGCCCTGCCCTTGCCACCTACCAGACGGCAAAAAGTTTGCCTGCACTGTGCCAAAATTTACCAAAAACGCACTGGGTGCAGCATTATACGCACGCAAACCCTGCCCATCAAAAGCGTTCACATCATAATCCACCGACTGAAACAGGCTGCCGTCAATGATGATATCGCCTGTAATGCGGTGCACTCCCTTGGCATATAGCTTGGCAAACAACAACGTAAGCTGTTCGTGGGTTAGGCTTGGGTCGCCACTGCCTACCACCACCAAATCCCCATACAGCGTACCACCGACCACCATACCATTGGCGTACAATCGATTAAACCAATAAAAATCCGCCCCCAATAGCTCCAAAGCCACCGCTGTGGTTACCAATTTTTGGGTAGAAGCTGGCGTGCGTGGTACGTTGCTATAGTGGTTGATTAAGGGTTCGTTTGGGCGAGTAATCGGCGTTACCATCACGCTGATATCGTCCAAAGCAATATCCGCTTCCATCGCCGCTACCACCAAATTCTCTGGCAGTGGCGACGACATCTCACTTACCATCGCCTCTGCCGACAAGACCAGCAAAGGTGTGATAAACAAAAACATGGCTTTTAGCAGAGTGTTAGGCATAAAATAGACACAAACAGTTATGGTAATTTAAACTCGGTATAATATAAGATTAATTCATTCAGCCCATTCAAGCAGTAAAAACTTATACAAATCATTAGGGTATATCCCTAGTCATTGGCAGTATCGCCAGCACGCTTCACAAGCGACAGTACGTCAGTCAATTCGGTTCATATCAGCCAAAAAATCTATCCAACCCTTCTTGGATACCGTCAGCAATCACCCCTTTAAGCGGTTTTGCCAGAAATGCCAAATCCGCCTCAAACACCACTTTATCCGCCGTCAAAGACGCACGTCCGTCCACGCCCATTTTTTGGATACTGACGGTGTCTTTGTCCACGCCTTGCACATAATCAGCGGTTACGCCAAGCTGCGATTGGGCTTCTTCTAGCCATTTTTTGGCTTGGCTGCGTGCGGTTTCGAAGTCAAAATTGTGTGGTTTTTCAAGATAAATATCTGACATAGCGGATTTTTCCGAATGGGATTAAATAAATGACAGCTTATATAGTCGATTAAAATAAAAATGAGACAAGCCGACAGACTGCCGTGTACAAGTAGTACATAAGGGAGCTGGCAACGAAGTATCATTGCAATTTTA
>JAUNUB010000168.1 GCA_030538375.1 Moraxella sp.
AAAAGTTGGCATTATCGTATAATATGGGCGGCTTATCGGCACTTCCTTTTATGGTTGAAACCCCTTCCTTTAGGAGGGTATAATGCATTCTTGATGGGGAGCAGCCCTTTCCAAGTTAGGGCAATTCCAAGTCAGAGCAATTCATAGATGATATGTGAATAATTTCTCTGTGAACAGTTGCTCTGTGAACTGAAATATTTTAATGATTTTGTACTATGACGCAATTTTCCCCCCGTTTGCCCACCCCAAATGCCTTCGCCAAAGCCTATTGTAACCGTGAAGCTGTATCCATGCTGCTTTTGGGCTTTGCCGCTGGGCTGCCTTTGATGTTGATTTTTTCGACGTTGGGATTGTGGCTACGTGAAGCAGGCATTGACCGCAGTACGGTTACGATGTTTAGTTGGGCGGCGTTGGGGTATTCGTTTAAGTTTATTTGGTCGCCACTTGTGGACGCTTTGCCCTTGCCTGTTTTGGGCGGTTGGCTGGGGCACAGACGTTCGTGGTTGCTGCTTACTCAGCTGCTTATCATTACCGCCATTATCTGTATGGCGATGACCAATCCTATGGTGCAGACGGCAAGCGTGATGGCGATGAGTGCGGTGTTTTTGGGCTTTTCGTCCGCCACGCAGGACATCGTGATAGACGCATATCGTATCGAGATTGCCCCTAGCGAGCAGCAGGCTGCCTTGTCCGCCAGCTATGTGGGCGGCTATCGTGTGGGTATGATTGTGTCTGGGGCAGGGGCGTTGTATTTGGCGGATTTTTTTGGTTCGACCGAAGCGGCTTATAGCTATATCGCATGGCAAAAAACCTATCTGATGATGGCAGCTGTTATGCTGATAGGCGTGCTGACAACCCTGTGTGTGCTGCGTGAACCTGTCCGAGTTGCCAAGACCATCACCAAAAATACGCAGGATTATGCACGGCTGGTGGCGGTATTTGTGCTGTCGGTGATTGCTTTTGTTTTGATGTATCGTGAGATGGGACAACTGTTGCCGAAGAGTGATGGCGTACTGGTGGGATTTTTATTGGGCTGTGTGCGGTTTATCACAAGTGGCGTGGTGATGGGGCTGGTGGGTACGGTGCTTGTCAAGGCAGGTGCGGTTAGTCAAGCGGTGGCGATGGCGACGTGGGTGCGTCCGATTACCGATTTTTTTGAACGCTATGGCAGGCAGGCGATATGGCTACTGGCGTTGATTGGCTTGTATCGTATTTCGGACATTGTCGCAGGCAATATTTCTAATTTATTTTATCAAGACTTAGGTTTTAGTAAGATACAAATTGCCCATGCGGTCAAGACTTTTGGGCTGCTCGCAACCATTGGCGGGGGTTTTATTGGTGGTTGGCTTGCTCAAAAAATAGACATCATGCGTGCGATGATGGTGGGAGCGGTACTGGCTTGCACGACCAATCTTCTATTTATTATGTTGTTTTTTAACCCTACCGTGATTAATATGTATGCAGCGGTATTGATTGATAACGTGGCGGCAGGGCTTGCCAGTGCGGTATTTATTGCTTTTTTATCCGTGTTAACTTCTATTCGCTTTACGGCAGTGCAATACGCCTTATTTTCATCGCTCATGACCTTATCGCCCAAGATATTAGGCGGTTATGCAGGGGCGATAGTTGACGCAACCAGTTATCCTGTATTTTTTGGCATTACTTTTGGGCTGGGTATTCCTGTGCTGGGGCTTGTTTATTTGGTGTATAAAAAAATCCCTTTGCAAGCCAATAATATAGTCAATTAAAATTGCAATGATACTGCGTTACCAGCTCCCTTATGTACTACTTGTACACCACGGTCGCTGTCGCCTTGTCTCATTTTTATTTTAAATGACTATAATATTGCTAAGCATAATGAGTAATCAATCATGACAATCAAAGAGATACGCCATTATTTTAAAAGTATCATTCATGAGCATTTGCCTTATCATTGGCTGGAAGAGTATTTGTTGTTCGTTATCAAAAAAGATAAGGTATTTTTAATCACGCATGATGATTATGAATTGTCGAATGCCGAATATCAAGCACTCAGCGATGGTATCACAAAAATGCAAAATGGCACACCCTTGGCGTATTTGCTGGGTGAGCAAGAATTTTGGGGCAGAACATTCAAAGTAAATCATCATACATTAATCCCAAGGGCGGATACCGAAAAACTGATAGAAGTGGTATTGGGCTTTGTACAAGATAATCACACAACAAAAGGTAGAATATTAGATTTGGGTACAGGCACAGGTTGTATTGCTATCACGCTGGCAAAAGAGTTGCCTAATTTTGATGTGCTGGCGGTGGATTATTCTTGTGGGGCGGTGAGTATTGCCAATGATAATATCAAAGCCTTGCAAGTGGATAATTGCCAAGTGCTGCATTCTGATTGGTTTCATAATGTGCAAGGTGTGTTTGATATAGTGGTTTCTAATCCACCTTATATCGATGAAAATGATGAACACCTTGTTAATCTGGTCGCAGAGCCAATCACAGCTTTGACAGCTAAAGATAATGGCTTGGCGGATATTAAGCATATTATCAAAAATGCCAAAGAGTTTTTGGCTAATGATGGACTGCTTGCCATTGAGCATGGTTATAAGCAAGCCAAAGAGATACAAGCCATGTTTCATAGCCATCATTTTAAAAATATCCGAACCATCAAAGACTATGGGAATAATGACAGAATCACCCTAGGACAAAAATAAGGGGCAAAAATAAC
>JAUNUB010000028.1 GCA_030538375.1 Moraxella sp.
CCTTTAATCAAAGCCGCTTTATATATCAAAGCGCCTTTAAACTTTTGGGCTTGACATCGGCAACTTTACGACAAGCGGTGTTTATATCACCGTTAAAACAAGCTATACTATCAACAATCACTGTATTTACCACACACGCCATCTCATTGATTTATTGTTGTTTTGTGTGTGTTTTGTGATGAATACAAAACATTTTTAATCAATGGAATGTTTTTTGCAAAATATGGTAAATAGTAGCAAAATAGCAGCATTGTTTATTTTACTTTATCTTTTTATAATTTTTACTAATCTTTCTTGCACATTAATAAAAAAAGATGTGCGATGTATTGCCAGTATCAGATGATATACGAGAATGCGATAAAGATGATACGCAGATTTGGCAACACACTCACATCAAAAGTTATCAAGGAAACTACCGTGTCCTTTTATTATACTCCTGCTTATAGACCGCAACGTATCCAGTCAGGATTTACCTTGGTTGAGCTGATGGTGGTCATCATGATTATGGCGATTCTCGCCACGATAGCAGCACCCAATATCACCAATGCACTAGAACGCCAACGCAACCGAGATACTGCACAGGCTATTGTAACCGCATTAAAAGAAGCACGTGCCGAGAGTTTGTTACGTCGTCAGACCATTACTGTGAACGTTGCCACAGATGGCATTACACTGACAGACCCTAATAGCAATACCCTAAAGAACTTGGGTATCAGTGCCAATACACCGGTAACTTCATCAGTTACGAATGGTGTGCAGTTTCGTGCCAACAAAACCGTGAATGCAGCAGCGACATTCACCGTCTTATGCAATACCAAGGACAACAAAAAAATAGGCAGGGTGATAACGGTAGATGTTAATGGTAATGTTGTCATGAATGCAGGAGCAAGCCAATGCTAAAACAGATACATAACAACCAGCAGGGCATAGGCATGATTGAAATACTGGTAGCTTTGCTGCTGCTTGCGGTGGCGGTACTTGGCTTTAGTGCCATGCAGATGCGTGCCATCAAAGCAACCGATGAGACACTTATCCGTGGCGATGCGATGGTGGCGATTCGTAATATTGCCGAAGATATGCGACTGCACCCAAGCGTTGCTCAAAAAGAGCGTTACCGTACCGCTGTGAGTGCACAGGCAGGTGCAGCCGATCCAGCAGCTTATGCAACTGCTGTCAAGGCTGTAACGGTAACCAACTGTGCCACCACTGCCTGCACCGATGAACAACAAATCGCCTATACCGCAAATCGTGCCATGCGACTGGCGGCAGATAACCAAATGATGTTAAACGCCATTGAATGCCCCACAGGTGCAGGCACAGCCACCGACTTACGCCGTATTTGTCTGATTGCCAGCTGGGGGGCAACGAGACCAGTCATTGGCACAGCTGCCAACAATGCTTGTATTGCGGCAAGTGGTACATACAATCGTGGCAGCAGCTGCTTAGTAGTGGAGACTTATTAATGCAAGACAATATTCAAAAAGGCTTCACCTTGATTGAACTAATGCTATCCCTTGTGCTGGGCTTGATTATCATGGGGGCGGTTATACAGGTGTACTTTATCAGTGTACGCACCGCAGCAGTGCAGCAGGCAGGCTCTAGCGTGCTAGATGCCAATGTCTTTGGCTTGCAAGCGATAGAGGGCAATATCCGCATGGCAGGGCTTGGGCTGTCCGATGTAACCAAGGGCAACACCAGCGACAGCGGCGTGATAGTCGGCAATAATGCAGCCGTGGTAATGAATGGTATCACCCCATTTGATAACACTCTCATCAGCCGTGATGGTGCAGGGCCTGCACATACCCAAGCTGGTGCTACTAACCGTGGCAGCGACCAACTCACTATCCAGTACCGTGCCCCAACCAATATGCAAGACTGCGAGGGCAATCTGGCACTAGGGCCTAGACGTGGTATCATTGATGACGATGGCAGTGAAGAGACCCCCATTGACGGACAGATTATTATCGAGCGTTATTTTGTGGTGGATAATAATGGTACATTAGAGCTACGCTGTGACGCTGGGCGTTATGTGAACGAGAACATCATCGTAGACAACCAAGCCGCTTCCACCAATGCAGACATTCGTGCCGCCACCACCGACCTTGTGAATAGAGCCAATATCATCAAAGACTTTAATGACAATGGCGTGCTGGTTATCTCAGGTATTGATGATTTTCAGATTCGTTATGGGGTTGCCAATGGTGATGGCATTCGCTATGTAACGCCCACGCAGTACAACGCCACCCTAGGCAGTGCGGTGGTAGCTGTACAAGTGGGTATCTTGACACGTGGCAGTGTACCTACCAACCAAGCACCAGAATCACCCACCTACAATATACTGGGCGAAGACGTTACGATGGCGACAGGTCAAGGGCAGTATATCCGCCGTGTGTACGAGTCCAATATCATGCTACGCAACTCTCGTGAACGTTCTTAGGCTAAGGAGCAGATTATTATGAAGATGACTTTTTCACGCTCCACGCTACAGGGCGACACGATGGGGCGACACCAAGCAGGGGTGGCACTCATTGCAGTGCTGTTGTTCTTGATTTTGATTGCCATCGCAGGGGCGGTTGCGGTACGTCAGAGCAGCCTAGACTTGCGTGTGGCGACCAACGACCAAGCAGGGGCGTTAATGCTCAACTCTTCTGACAGTGTACTGGCACACATCGAAGAAGTGGCTGCTGGCAGAAGCCCCGGACAGTTCGACTTACTCTCACAAAACGAAGGGGTGCTGGGCTACTTTATCCCAACAGCCACACAAGGTGTCGATGACAAGGTGGGTGAGCAGGTGCGTTTTTGTTATACGCCGACCGACACCAATGCGACACGTATGTTCACATCTGAGCGTTTTAGTATCCTAAAAGTCGGCGGCGGACGTATCCGTGGCACGACAGGTATCTGCAATCCCAATAACACAACCGACTACGGCTCGGCACGCAGCACGGTGATGACTCAAGTGGTGGCACGTGGTCTGACGGCAGAGACCGCCGACGCAGACAACTTTGGTAACGTGGCACGTGGTCAGCAGGTCAATACCAGCGATGACGATGGGCGTAACAGCTCCATCGTCCCCAGAGTAGCCATGCACAGTGTCTCGCTGCTGCCTGCCTTGTCATCTGCTTCCAATGCCGACATACAAGCCTGCCTAGGACGTGCAGTGGGCGAAGTAACAGACACAGACTATGGCACTTTTGGTGGAGCGAACGTGAGCAACATCTCAAGATGTCTACAGGGTATCGGCGTGCCATCTACCGACTTGGTCGAAGAGATGAATATGGTGTATAACCGCTCAAGTATCAGCCGAGCTGAGGCAGTACAGATAGCGACAGATACAGCCGCAGCAGCCGCACCCTAACAGCGGCAGGCTGCTAACCGTATTTTAAGCATATTAAAAGTAACACGTTTGACTTGATGACATCACAAGCGACAATCGGACAACCCACCTAGGGTCAAAGAAATAGGGGCAAAAGCATATGACAATCAAAAAATTCACCACACGCCATCTCAGCTACGCCATCAGCACGGTACTGGCATTGTCTGTGGCACAGCAGGCGACGGCGGCAGATTATCAGAGTATTGGCGATCTTGAGATTTATGAGCCCGCTAGGGGCGAGTCAGGCAGTGCGACGCTTACCATGATGCTTGATATATCGGGTTCGATGCTTTGGACCCACAAAGATAGGGTTAACTACATAATAGATAATAATGATAATATCGGTTGTAACTATCGTTCAAACGGCTTTTGGGCAGAATGGGACAAACAGATTGAAAAACAAATCCAGCTTGATGTAACGGATACTGATGGGAATAAAGTAGATAGTATTAAATTTAACGTTTATGCTTGTCAAGATAATCTCAATCCTCCTCGTGGTGCAGCAGCTCCATCTGTCGATATTCAAAACAATAATGGTGTTGTTTCTATCATAACAACTAATGCTGTGCCTACACGCCTTTCATCATTAAAGGTTGGTCTTATCAGCTATTTGGCAGATGGCAAAAAAATTAGAGAGCAGGATAAAATTGGGGTGGGTGTTTTTCCTGTTACTCGTGTTAGGGGTGGTGCAATGGGTGTGCCTAGCAAATCACTAACCCACGCACATCGAATGGAGCTAATAAAATATATTGCTAACTTGCGAGCAGCTGGAAATACACCAACTGCCACCGCCTATGCAGAGGTAGGTGCTTATATGATAGGCACAAGACCGGCCCATTTGGCAGATATTAACTCATATACAGGTTTTACCAGTTCTCCTTCTTCCACTAAGGTTGCCGACTCAAGCCGTTATCAATCACCGATTGATTTAGATAAGAGTCCTGCTCAGTGTAGCGGTGAAGGTTATGGGATTTTCTTCTTGACAGATGGCGAACCTAATACTTCGGTTGCCAACAGAACTGTGGAAGTGATGAATACGAGTTTGGCAAGACCACTGGACCGAGCAGGTCAAGGTCCTGTTCTTAGCGGTGCTACAGGCTTGTCGGGCGGTAGTCGAGATGGCGGCTGGAATTTGATTGGTGAGTACGCCAAAATCTTGTCAGACAAAACCAAAAACCCTTTAAAGGTAGAAATCCGTACGGCGACAGTGGGCTTTGGTGATGTCTTTGCGGGTTTTGCAACTAGACAAATTATGGCGACACAGCCAGATGGGACGCAAAAGACGGAAATTATCCCCGACTGTAATACACGAGGTATTTCTCAAGATGCTAAAAATTTATGCTTATGGGGAGAGCGTGAAGGTAGTTATGGTAAAGGTGGCTTTACTTCAACTGGGGATGCGGTAGCACTATCGGAAGCGGTGAGAAAGTTTGCACTTTCACTACAGCCAGAGAGTAAGCTGTCTTCATCTCCAGCAGGTACAATCAGTATCCCTGTCGACCCACTGTCCACAGGTGGACTACAGCCTTATGCCTATACGCCCATGCTACAGCCAGAGCTAGAGCAAGCCACCGCCACTTGGCAAGGCAATCTCAAGAAGTACCATACGGTTAATGGCACGCTATTTGGCAATAATAACAATGGGGCGACCACACGCCTGTATATCACCAAAAATGGCTCGACATTCCCTTATGCGGTCAATCCTGAGGCGACCGACATATGGCAGACTGGTGCACCACTGGCTGACAACTCTGCCATCACCACAGGCGGCACGTTCCCTAGGATTGTAATGCCGACCACCGCCAGCAGGACCAGCCGTACCGTCTATGTCGAAGATATGGTGATGGATAATAATGGACGCTCTAGACAAGTATTGGTAAGAGTGGGTGTTGATGATAAGGGTGCACTGATTGGTTTTAACCAGCTGTCAAGCAGCTACAGTGTCATAGACAAGGCATATATCCTGCATTTCTTGGGTTATGGTGCGGTGTCTGTGGACGAAACTCAGTACGGCGTTCTAACTGGTCGTACTGACAACGAAAAACTCCAAAACCAAATAACGAGCGGACAGCCTACCAGCACTCGTGTACTGGGTGGGGTCAATCACTCTGTGCCAGCTTTGGCGGCGTATCAAGGCAGATTTGACCGCACAGGTAACATCAGCACCACAGAAGGTCGTGATGACTATGTGCTATATGGCTCGATGGACGGAGCGTTGCACATGGCAGATGCGGACAATGGTGATGAGCTCTTTAGCTTTATCCCTAGGGGTATGTTTGACAATCACGCCCAGCGTGCGGCACTTAGCCCCACAGGGCAGGGCATAGCAGGCAATCCTGTGTTTGGCGTGGACGCACCATGGAGATTAAAGACCAGATACACCTATGACTATGCCAGAGGAAGAGTTTCGCTAAAGGCAGTCGCCAAGTCTGACGTTTCGGACGCTCAGCCAGCAGGGCATATGTATGCCTATGGCGGTCTGCGTATGGGGGGTAATGGGCTGTATGGCTTGAATATCACAGACAAGACCAATCCTAGCATGCTGTTTGCCTTGACCAATACAACCGCTGGCTTTGGGCGTATGGGTCAGATATGGTCAAAGCCATCTGTGGCGACCATCAAGGTGGGCAGAACCAACAGGGATACACGAGAAGTACTAATCTTTGGTGGTGGCTATGACATGTGCTATGAGAACCCAACCTTTAGATTGAATGACACCACAGCAGGCACTTGTGCCAAATCTCAAGCACAAGGCAACGCCGTCTATATGGTAGATGCCGCGACAGGTGAACTGCTTACCAGCTGGACAATCAGCTCTGATGTCAAAAAAGGTTCGGCACACATGAATCACAGTATCGTCGGTGAGATTGTAACATTAGACCGCAATAGCAATGGCTACATCGACCATCTGTATTTTGCGGATTTGGGCGGTCAGGTGTTCCGTATCGACCTACAAGAAGGGGTGCAACCAGCGAATGCGACACGCCGTGTGGTACGCGTGTTCGACGCTAATGGTGGTATTAATGACAACAGTCATATTCCATTTCGTTTTTATGACGCACCTGTAGTGAGTTTCTATGGTAGGGGTGCTAATAGCTTTGCCTTGCTCAATATCGCATCTGGCGACAGAAGTTCACCTGTGCACAAGCGTCGTACATTGGCGGACTCTAACCGCCTGTATGGTATCTTTGACCGAGACATTACGCATACACGAGTTACCAATAGCAAAACCACGCCAGCAGATTTGCGAAGCAGCAATCTAAACAACACCCATCTTACCAATCTGGACGTTCCTGCACGCAGCGGCACAGAGATACAGCGTGATGCGTTGATTGAAGATGTTCAAGATACATCGGGCTGGTATTATCACATCACAGGCTTTAATGGCAGAGACGACATCACCAATCTAAAATCTTTGGGTGCTGGCAGAGTGCTGGGTTATACCTATTATAGCAGTATCTACAATGCAGATTATCAGTATGGCTCGGCAGACCAGTGTAGTGCCAAGGTTGTCGGCGGCACAGAATATCAGATGTACTGCCTGCCATGGGGTGTCTGTACAACGAACAACGCCTATGAAGGCAGTGTTGATACCGCCACCACCGATGGTACATTGGGCTATCTACCAGCAGGTCCGGGTATTCGTGAGCTGGCGATTACTTCGTTCACCACGACAGCCAATGTAGGCACAAGAGTAACGACATTACTTGGCTTACAAAGTATAGGGGAACGCAACGATTGGGCTAGACAGCATAATATAACAAATACAGGTGCGACTCATATGCAGAATAACTCAGGCGTCGATGATCCTAACAAATACCTGAATTATCCAGATTTTATCGATAACGGCTGGAGAATGCGAGTGAACCGTTGGTATGACTTGCAAGGCGAGGAGTGATGTATGCCAATAAATCATAGCAAGCCGACTATCGCCTACCGTGGACAAAAAGGCTTTACGCTGATAGAGTTGATGATAGTGGTTATTATCATCTCTGTATTGGCGGCGATTGCCCTGCCGTCTTATCAGTTTGTCGTTATCCGTAATGGCGAGGCACAAGCACAGTCGACAATGGGGCAACTACAGATAGAGCTAGACAGATGGCGTGCCACGGCTTTGACCTATCGTGGCTTTGTCCCTATCTCTGGTGTCAATGCAGCAGGCAACCCAACCTATGGCTTTGGGAATGCCGACAATACCATCATCTATATACCAACAGGCAGCACCGCAGCCGATTACCGTTATCAGATACAGCTCTTGGACGGTGGTACGAATACCACGCTTAGCCCAACTGGTAATAATGCGATGAATGTCGCCGCAGGACGTTCTTGGGTCATGGTGGCAACACCTAATAACACAGGCAGTCTCAAGAATGCCAGTGCCTTTGTGGTACGCAGCACAGGTTTTCGTTGCAAGACGGCAAGGGGGGTTGCAGCCGATAAAATCAGTAACACAACGACTGCCTGTACTGCTGCTGGACTGGAGACATGGTAATGAAGTACAATCAAGGCTTTACGTTAATAGAATTGATGATTGTGGTGGCGATTATTGGGATTTTGGCGGCGATTGCTTATCCAAGTTACCAAAGCTACACCATTCGCACCAATCGAGCCGATATGATGGTGGAGCTACAGAACATCGGTCGTCAGATAGAAGCTCGCAAATTGGCAGCAGGGCGTGGTGGCTATAACAACGTGAGTACCACTGACTTAGTCGGTGCTTATCCACGTCAAGGTGGGGCGTTGTATACGGTGGCTGTGGCAGATTTGGCAACTGGCAACTGGATATTGACCGCCACACCAAGAGCAGGCGTACAAGATAAAGATGGCAATTTGACATTAGCCAGCAATGGACGCAAATGCCGTGCCACCACTTGCGGTATGGGTGATGAATGGCGTAGATGATGAATTGCGTGCAGCCCTAGCTTTACAAAAATCGGTATATGCCGATTTTTTTGTTGGCGTGATTGATGGCAGCCGATGTGTCTGATGTATTAAACCGATATTTATTGCTTAATTGTGAATATATTGATTTGATTTTATTGACGTTTGGGTTTAGAATTGTGTCTTTGCACTGGCTGGCTTTTTTGGCTGGGCGGTGTTAATTTGTGCGATTTGTGCATTGTGGCATTGATGATAGTTGGAATGTGATGGATACTCAAGCGTTGTTCGAAGCGATAAGTTTTGCCTTTATGATTGTTTTTCCAAACCTAGCCTTGATGGGGCTGGGTTTTTTTATGCAAAAAAATGGCACGGTTAATACCAATTTTATTGACGTGGCTTCTAAGATTGTGTTCAATTTTTGTTTGCCCTGTTTGTTATTTTTTAGTGTATTAAAGAGTGATATTAATTTTGCAGAACAAAATGTCTTGCTGGGGGCTGGGGTTATCACGACATTTGCGTTGTTTTTGGGTGGGGAGCTGTACGCCAAGTTTTTTATCACGGATATCAAAGACAAAGGGGTGTTTGTACAGGGGGTCTTTCGCAGTAATATGGCAATTATCTCTTTATCTATCGTAACCAATGCCTATGGCGAAGCAGGCACAAGCGTTGGTGCGGTGTATATGGGGCTGATTACCATCTTGTATAATGTGCTGTCGGTGATTACGCTGTCTCGCACACAGGCGAATAAAAATCTAGCCGCCCAAAGCAAAGATATTCTCATCAAGATTTTTCACAATCCATTGATTATCGCCTTGGTAGCGGCGTTTGCCTACAAGGCGACAGGTTTGCCAATGCTGCCCAAGCCCATTGCACGCACAGGGGAGTTGTTGGCACATGTTGCTTTGCCACTAGCTCTCATCTGTGCAGGGGCAACGCTCGATATCAAGTCCATGCTGGGACTGTCTGGGGTATCCATGCAGGCAAGTCTTGGGCGTATTGTTGTCGCTCCTGTGGTGGCGATTGCGGTGGGGTTATTATTATCGTTGCCACCGATGTATTTTGGGGTGCTGTTTATCATGGTGGCAAGCCCTGCGGCAGCGGCAAGTTATGTGATGGCAAAGGCGATGGGCAGTAATGACGTGCTGGCGGCGAATATTTTGGCATTTACCACGGTGTTTAGCGTTATTGGCTTGGCGGTGTGGGTAGCAGTGCTAAGAGTGATGGGGCTGGTGTAGTGTATTTTGAGAAAAAGTGTAGATGTATTTTATTTGATTGTAACATGGTTTCAGCCATACCACGACATCACCACCGCTGTGTAATGAATTGTGGCTATGCACTGTTTTTTAAATATAATTTGATACTTTACTGCACTTGATTACACTCGCTTATCAGTGCTAATTGCATTTGTGTTATGATAGGTATTTGCCCTTGTATGGTTGATTATTTTTAGAGAAAGATATTATCTTTCGTGGATTTTAAGTTTTGTGTAATCGTGAGTTCAATCATGCCATATCACCATGAATTTATCTTGCTTTGAAATTTCTCTACTAAATCATATTGGCTGCGGCAAAAAACTATAAGGTCTGCATTTTAAGGATTGATAAGGGTTAAGGGTTAATAGGGGTTTTATCAACTCTGAAACGCTCTTCAAATACCCAATCTTCGACAACGCCATAACCACGCACAAAGTCATAAGCCAAGTCATAGACAGCTGGCAGCATTACTTCACCTGTGTGGCTAAGGTAGCCGTATTTATCATCGTGATTGGCAAAGACAGCTAGGGAGTTGTGATAATTGCCGATGTATCGATATTGATTAAAAGGCACGATGATATGATTTTGGCTGTCTATGACGCCATAGGCTTCCTCTAGTCTGACCGTTGCCACATCATTATCAAAACCTGTTACCAGTTCATCATGTGTGGTGGACACATCGTATTGTGCCTGAATGATAATCTTGCCAGCTTTGTTTAAAAAGCCCATTTTGTCATCTTGTACAAATTTTGCCAAGCCTTCATAAAATCTACCAACCTGTGCATAGCGTATCGGAATGACAACCTTGCCAGTTTTGTTAATAAAGCCCCATTGGTTGTTTTTTTGGACAGCGGCAAGCCCTTCGTGAAATGCGTGTAATAACAACAGATTGGTATTTGCTTGATATTGTGGACGTACAACGACTTCGCCAGTTGTGTTGATGTAGCCAAGTTTGCCATTTTTGATGACGGCGGCTAGCCCTTCGCTAAAATCACCGACCATCTCATAATCTGCTGCAATAACCATCTCGCCCTTTGGGTTGATAAATCCTGCCTTACCGTCTTTGCTCACCGCCGCCAAACCTTCGACAAAATCGCCAGCACTGTCAAACTCAGCACTCAAGACATACGCACCAGTAATATCGACATAGCCCCATTGTTTGTTGGCGTGCTGATAGCTGGGGGCAAGTCCGCTGCTTAGGCAAGTTAGGGCATTTGGCGGTGGCTTACAATAAGCAGTGGCATGGCTATTCTCGGAGAATGCAAGCAAGGTAATGCCAATAAGCCAAGCCAGTCTATGTTGTTTTGTCGTGTTGGTGCTATTTGTATTTTGTTGTGTATTGTGTTGCCTTGCTGGTTTGGTTGTTGAGAATGAGCCAAGAAATGCGGATAAAATTTTCATGTGTTTTAAAAGTCGGTTTTTTGAAACAGTTTAAAGAGTTTGGGCTATTTGTGCAACTGTTTTGACTGATAAAAATTCATTAATATAGTCAATTAAAATTGCAATGATACTGTGTTGCCAGCGTCCTTATGTACTACTTGTACACTGCGGACGTTGTCGCCTTGTCTCATTTTTATTTTAAATGACTATAGCTTTTTTAAAATATAATCCAAGCCAAGTTTAGCCAAGCTAATTTGCTGCTAGTGCTTTGGGTTTGATATAAAAAATCCGCCCAAAAATATGAGCGGATAAAATGCTGATGATGAGTGTGGTCAGTCGTCGGCATTTTGTAGTTTTGGGTCGGCAAAAATCACTTCTTCTTCGGTGAATTCTGGCTTGACCTTGACCACAAAATCATCACGAGACAATCCCATCATCAAAGGAATGGTGCTGGCGATATATATAGAAGAGTAAGTACCCGCTATCAAGCCAATCATCAAAGCGGCAGAGAACCAAAACAGTCCATCACCGCCCAAAAACAACATGGCAATCACGACCACGACCACAGTACCTGATGTCATGATGGTACGCCGAAGTGTTTCGGTGAGCGATAAATCCACGATTTGTCGTGGAGACAGTCCACGCACACGGCGAAAATTTTCACGAATACGGTCATATACAACGATGGTATCGTTCAAAGAATAGCCAATCAATGCCAATATCGCTGCCAATACCGTCAAATCAAATGGCCAGCCAAAGATGGCAAACATGCCCACAGTAACCACCACATCATGAAATAGCGATAAAATCGCCCCCACACCCAACTTGAACTGAAAACGCACTGCCACATAGACAAGCATACTGCCAAGTGCCACAGCCAAAGCAAGCAGGGAATTTAGATAAATTTCGTTACCCAGTTGTCCGCCGATGATATTCACGTTGTCTATGGTGGCGGTATTGCTTGGCAGGTTTAAGGCACTGCTAAGTTTGTTATTTAGGCTGTCTGCTGCGGTGTCTTGTGGCGGCAAGCGAACCAATAGCTCTTGACGTGTACCAAGATACTGCACCACAGCGTCATTAAAGCCAGCATTGTCCAATGCGGTAGTAACCTGCGAGATTTCAACAGGCTCTGCATAACTGACCCCTGCCGACACCCCACCTGTAAAATCCAGACCAAAATTCAAGCCTTTTACCACGATGGCGACAATGCTGATAACCACCAGCAATAACGAGATAATTGCCATGGGCTTTTCTATTTTCAAAAAAGGCAGTATACGCTGAGTAACGACTTTTGCCCCACCTTCTTTGATGGCAGCTTCATCGACTTCAATAAGCTCTGATGGTATTTGATTGTTTAGGGCTTGTTGATTGGCGGCAGCATTACTGCCCTTGCCATTGCGACGAGGGCTGCGTTTGCGTCCGCCTGTACTGTGCGTGGCTTGGGGGCTATGCGAGGTGTTATTATTGTCTGTCATCATTCGCTCCTAACCGATGCTCAGTTTGTCTAGGTTTTTACGCTTGCTGTACAGTATGTGTATGATGGCACGTGTAACAACAATGGCGGTAAACAATGAAGTGATGATACCGATTGCCAGTGTTACCGCAAAGCCCTTGATAGGACCTGTACCGATGGCAAACAGAATAAACGCCACAAGCAGCGTGGTGATGTTAGCGTCAAAAATACTGCTAAAGGCACGGTCAAAGCCTGCAACAATGGCAGATTTAATCTTGACACCGTTGGCAATCTCTTCACGAATACGCTCAAAAATAAGCACGTTAGCGTCTACCGCCATACCGATGGTAAGCACGATACCTGCAATACCCGGTAGGGTCAATGCAGAACCCAGTATCGACATGATGGCAATCATGATGACAAGGTTTAACGCCAGTGCGATGTTGGCAATCAAGCCAAAAACACGATAAAATACAATCATCCACAAAAACACCAGCAGATAACCAATCTGAGTGGAGAATAGACCCTTATCGATATTTTCTTGACCGAGCGAAGGCCCAATGGTACGCTCTTCAACAAAGTACATGGGGGCTGCCAAAGCACCAGAACGCAGCAGCAGTGCCAACTCCGAGGCTTCGGCAGGGCTGTCTAAACCTGTGATACGAAATGACGCACTCAGCACAGCTTGAATGGTTGCTTGGTTGATAACTCTCTCTTCGGTGTATGGCGTACGCACTTCCACTTGTTCGCCAGTGGCAGGGTCGGTTTCGTAGCTGATACGCTGCTTGTTTTCGATGAACAAAACCGCCATTTGTTTGCCAACAGCCGTGCGTGTGGCATTTTGCATCATACGACCACCAGCGTTGTCCATGGTGATATTGACTTCCGCCTGTCCTGTCTGTGGGTCGATGTTGGATTGGGCGTTTTGAACTTTATCACCTGTTACGATGGCTTGGCGTTCTAGCAGCACAGGCGAACCATCAAGCGTGCCAAATGGGAAACTTTCTGTACCAGCAGGGGGTGTGCCGCCTGTGTAACTGGCATTAGCGTCGGACACCATGCGAAACTCAAGATTGGCGGTGCGACCCAGCACACGCTTGGCTTCGGCGGTGTCTTGCACCCCCGGAAGCTCTACCACAATGCGGTTTGCCCCTTGGGATTGTACCAGTGCTTCGGCAACGCCAAGTTCATTGATACGGTTACGCATGGTGATTAGGTTTTGTGTAACAGCATCTCTATTGATATTGCTCAGTTCTGCTTCACTATAAGTCATCTCAAGTGCAGGACCTGTGCTTTCCAGAATGGGACGTAGGCTAAAGCTAGTGCCAAAGTTACGTTGTAACAGGCTTTGGGCTTTATTGCGAGTCTCGTTGTCGGCAAAGTTAAGCACCAAGCCATCTGCCTTGGTGCGTAGACTTGCCACAGCGATTTGTTCGCCACGCAAGGTACGGCGTACATCTTGACTGACGGTTTTTAGGCGTTGTTCAAGGGCTTTGTTAATATCAACTTCTAATACAAAACGCACCCCACCACGCAAGTCTAGCCCAAGTTTGACTGGCTTTGCCCCAATCCTGCTCAGCCACTCTGGTGTGGTTTGGGCAAGGTTTAAGGCAACAACGTAACTTTCGCCCAGCTCACGACGCAGCACTTCTTGGGCTTTTAGTTGGTCTTCTGGTGTGGACAGGCGAATCAAAGCACTGTTATTTGTCAATTCACCGCCATGATATGCCAAACCTGCTTGGTCTAGCAATGATTCTGCACGTGTCAGAGCGTCATCGGTCAAAGTAGTACCCGCAGACGCACCAGTAATCTGAACGGCACTTTCGTCAGGATACAGGTTTGGCAAGGCGTACAAGCCAGCCACCACCAGCACCACGATAATCAAAAAATACTTCCAAGCAGGATAGTGCATAATAAACTTATCTTAAAAAAAGTTGATAAAAATAACGGTAGTCTATAGGGGCTATTAACATTGCATTTTGTTGCAAAAAACCCTTGTTTTTCAAAACAGCAATTGCCAGTTTTTGCACAAAAACCACAAAAATCATTGCACAACTAAGCCAAACAAACAATACAATCGAGCCAAACAAAGCAAATACAGCGGCGTAATAAAAAGCGGTGTAATGAATTGTCAAAATTCCCTACATTGTATCTACATCAGCAATGCTATAAGTATTTGAATTGCTTGTCATTTTTTGGTTTTTGGCTTTGCTGTTTTAGCTTTGGCACTCCAGCTTTGATATTTTGGCGAATGATTTTTGTATCAAGGCGGCTACAGGGCTAGATATTAGCAATTGTCCCAGCAGGCAATACGCTGATAACCGCAGCACGTTGGATTTTAACTTCGGTTTTGTCGTTTAAGGCAATCACAGCATAGTCACCTTCAACTTTTTTGATAGTACCCATCAAGCCGCCTGCGAACAATACTTCGTTGCCAACACTCAAAGCGTCCACCATAGAGCGGTGTTCTTTTGCACGTTTTGATTGAGGGCGAATGACCAAAAAATAAAAAATGGCAATCATTGGGATAAATAGCAAAAATTGACCCCAAACAGAAGGTTGCGTGGCAACAGCGTCCGCTGCAAAAGCAGGTTGAATAAACATATTCAGCATTCCTAAAATTAATATAAACAAAACAGATGAACCAAATAGCAATAAATAATTGACTTGAACTTAAAATGTACACACGTTTAGCTACGTCTGCCGCACTGTGTATAGTCAATTAAAATTGCAATAATACATCGTTGCCAACGTCCTTATGCACTACTTGCACACCACGAACGTTGTCGCCTTGTCTTATTTTTATTTTAATCGACTATATTCTATAGTCCATTTATAATGCCTTTGGTGGGCATAAATGTGGGGTCAATTACGCAAAAATAAACGCATATGATAGCATATTTTGCACAAATTTTGTGAATTATTGCTAGGCTTGTGCGTTTTGGCGTACAAGCAATTGTCATCACGATTATTATGGCAAAATTTATGCTTAAAAAGGCTTGTGAGTTTTGGCATTTTGCTTTATTATGCGGTGATTATTGACTACCTTTTATTTATATGTCCCCTAGGCGATGGTATTGTCCACGATTTATGACCTTTGGTCTGTTTTTTGCGTTGTTATTTTTGGCGATTATGCCAAATCAAGCCCTTGCTGCCACAGGGGATAACTACTCTGTTGCCGTTGCCTTGTTGATATTTTTTATTGCCTTGGCGGTGGTGGTGTCCTTTGTGTGTTCGATTTCTGAAGCGGTGCTTTTGACGATGACACCCAGCTATATCACCACGCTTGAAGAAAATAATCCAAAAGCCGCCGCCTTATTGACCGATGTTAAAGTTAATAATATAGAAAAATCCATCTCTGCAATCTTGACCTTGAACACCATTGCACACACGTTGGGTTCTATCGGAGCAGGGGCTCAAGCGGTCATTGTGTTTGGCAATGCGTGGTTTGGGGCGTTTAGCGTAGCGATGACGCTCATCATTCTGATTGGTACAGAGATTATCCCAAAGACACTAGGCACAACGTATTGGCGACGCTTTGCCGTACCTGTGGCGTATTACGTCAAGGGTATTAATGTCTTGCTAATGCCAATAATTTGGGTAACGGGCAAGATTTCACGTTTATTAACCAAGGGCAACACCGAAAGCCAGTTCAGTCGCCATGAGTTTTTGGCATTGACGAGCGTGGGAGAAAGAGCAGGGGAAATTGACCCACTGGAATCCCGCATTATTCGCAATCTGATGGCGTTTGGACAGGTGAACGTTGAAGCGATTATTACGCCACGTTCGGTGATGACAGCCTTTGATGAAAATACCACAGTGGGGGATATTTTTGCCACACATGCCAAATTGCCATTTTCTCGCTTCCCTGTCTATGATGAAGAGCTTGATAATGTTACAGGTTTTGTGCTGAAGTCGGATTTGTTGATTGCCAAGGCAAACCAAGAAATTCATGTACCTATCAAAAAATTCCGTAGAGAGATTACCTTTGTGTTTGCAAAGATGAAGCTGTTTGATTTGTTGGAGCTTATGCTAAAATCTCGCTTGCAGATTGTGATTGCGGTGGGGGAATATGGCGAAGTGAAAGGACTTGTGAGCCTTGAAGATGTGCTAGAGACCATGCTGGGGCTGGAGATTGTCGATGAGATTGACCGTGTGGAAGACATGCAAGACCTAGCAAGACAGCTGATGAACAGACGCATGACACGCATTGGGGCAAAACTTGAAAATGACAATGAATAATATGCAGACTTTGAGTTATCCATGACAATAGGTGTGCAATGACAGTTGCTGTTGCTATAATAAATGATGTTGCAATAAATCAAAACTTATGCCCAAAAGCGAAGTTTTTAGTGTCTGAATAAGCACCTAAAATTGCAACATTTTGTTAGGTTTAAGCAGTTTTTATGGTGTATGATAATGAAAAATTGGGGCGTATGCTGTTTTATTTTTTGAATGAGAACGTGCTTAGCTTTCATTCATTGTATAAAACTTTAGGGGCTGACGTAGATTAGCAACTGTGATATACTACAAAAATGAAGATAACTCATTGTAAACTATCAAGAAAAACTCAATTAAAACTACTTGAATTTTTCGTTGCTGAAGTTACCGCTAGAACAGCTGCTGATTTATTAGGTATTCAAGCTAATACTGCAATACTATTCTATCATAAAATTAGACTTGTGATAGAATATAATCTTGCCTTGGAAAGTAATATGATTTTTGATGGCGAAGTAGAGCTTGATGAGAGCTATTTTGGCGGTGTGAGAAAGGGCAAGCGTGGTCGTGGTGCTGCTGGGAAAACTGCTGTATTTGGCTTGCTAAAGCGTAATGACAGGATTTATACCGTTGTTGTTAAAGACACCAAGCAAACCACGCTAATGCCTATAACACTCGCAAAATCAAGCCTGACAGCGTGGTTTACACAGATAGCTATCAAAGCTATAACGCCCTTAATGTGAATGATTTTGTTCACTTCAAAGTCAATCACTCAAAAGAGTTTGCAAACAACCACAATCATATCAAGGCACAAGAAAGCTTTTGGTTGCAAGCCAAAAGAATTCTTAGAAAATACAATGGCATTGACAAGAAAAACTTTCATCTTTTTATCAAAGAATGTGAGTTTAGATTTAACTATGGGACACCATCAAATAAGCTGAAAATCTTAAAAAAATGGTGTGAAATTTAATTTAATCTACTTCAGCCCCAAACTTTATTGAGATAATCTATTAAGATAATTCGCTAAGATAAAGAGATGTTAAGGGTTTTTAAGGCGTACCCGCCTTTGGCTGAAAAAAGTTATCAATACCCTTTTTTATATGCACTACATGATAAAACACTTCAAGTACTGATACGCCCTAGATTAACCATGGAATTACAGAATGCAAATTCAACAAAAACTGGCATTACGCCAAACGAGTAAAATCAAGATGAAAAAAGTTCTATTGTCTGTGGCGGTAGCGGCTGTGGGTGCAGCGGTGCTAAAAAATCGCCAAAAAATATTCGGAGCATTGGGCGTTAGTGCATTGGCAATCGTCGCTCCTGCACATGCAGTGATGAGTGAACAAGCGGTGCGTGTCTATGCCAGTGCCATGCAACAAGCGGCAAACAGCAAAAACATCAATCAAGTGGCTCGTCTGATTTCGGACGATGCGGTGATTTCGCTCAATCGCCAAGGGCGTGGCAGCTCTACTTTGACCAAATCAAACTATTTGGATTTGCTCCAAAAAAGCTGGGCAGAAGCCAGTAATTACCGTTATGAGATTGAAGTGAGTGATATCGTGATTACAGCCGACCAAGCACGTGCTCAAGTCAGTACGATGGAGACATGGATTAAAGATGGCAAGCCAACGACAATCCGCACCAGCTCTCGTGCCACGCTTGGCATTAATAATAATAATGCGGTGCTATTACGCTCGGTAACTCAAGTTACAGTCAATTAGTTGCGGTCAATTAATCGGTGTATGGTGGAGCAGCTTAAAAGCCTGTGATTTTTGCCGTATTAACCCCTAAATCTGGTGAGTTGGGGGCTTGTTTGTGCAGCCTTGTAAATTTGCTCTGTGAAAATTTTTATCTTTTATGTTATACTTTTGTAGTTAAATTGGGCGGTACTGATATTTGTTCTATTTTTTAGCTAAGGGCAATTTTACACAAAAATATCGCAACGCAACAATGTCATAAAAAGTATCGAAGTTAGCCCAAAGCAAAGTTAGCTTAAAGCAAAACCAAGATAACTATACATAAGAGCCAATATATCATGAATTGCCAGCAGACCCCTATTTATTATTAGATTATTAGAACACTCTAAGCTATCACATTTAAGCTGCCACACTCTAAGCCATCATACTTAAAAATTCGCAGTATCGCAAAAAGTAGTATCGCAAAAAAATAGGAACAACCAATGAATAACCCAAAAAACAAACCGCAAGGCGTATTCACTGCATTAAGGCTGCCATTAACGGTGGCGGTGTCATCATTGTTGTTGGCAGCTTGTAGCAGTACAGGAAGTAATACCACAACTGGCAAGCAAAATACCACAACAACCGCCAGTAGCAACGCAAGCAATACAACCGCCAGCCGTACCACCGCCAGCACACCAACAGGGGTGATATTAGATGACGAAACTTTGGCGATTTTGGAAGACTTGCTAGAAGCTCGTGATATGACGATGGTAGAAGGCGACCGTATGCAAGTGGAGCGGTACGGCAACCTATGGGATAGGGTGCGTCGTGGCTATCGCTTGTCCCAGCCTGCCTACAATGACCGTATCGAAGCCCAAAAAAACTGGTTTGTCAATCGCCAAAGCTATTTGGACAGATTGACAGCTCGCTCCAGCCGCTATTTACATCATACCGTTACAGAAGCGGAGCGACGTGGCATTCCGACTGAGCTTGCACTGCTGCCGATTATTGAGAGTTCCTACGACCCATCAGCGACATCTAATGCAGCTGCGGCAGGACTTTGGCAGTTTATTCCAAGCACAGGACGCATTTACGGCTTAAATCAAACCAGCAACTATGACGGACGGCGTGATGTCATTGAATCCACCCGTGCGGCTTATGATTTTTTGACCAGTCTTTATAATCAGTTTGGTTCGTGGGAGCTGGCATTAGCGGCATATAACGCAGGGCCGGGGCGTGTGCAGCGTGCGATAGATGCCAATCGTGCAGCAGGCTTGCCGACAGATTATTGGTCATTGCGTTTGCCGACCGAAACCATGAACTATGTGCCACGCTTTATGGCGGTTGCTCAAATTATTGGTTCGCCAAGCCAATATGGGGTGAGCTTTCCTGCGATTGCCAACCATACGCATTTTCGTACTGTGCCTGTCAGCTATGGGGTAAGTTTGTATGATGTGTCGAGTGTAACGGGCGTGTCAATGGACGAATTGCAGCTACTCAACCCTGCTCTTAGTAATCTGCGTGTAGACAGTGCTGGACCTAATCGTATCGTTATCCCAAATAGCGTGGCAACCAGCTTGGACGCTCGTTTAACTGGATTGTCTGGTTATGGCAACAGCCTGCCTACCAATGCCGCTGACTTGGCAAGCTATGCGTCGGCAAATTCTTATTCGATAACTGCACCAGTGCAAACAACGGCTTATATTGCCCCAGATACGGCTGTGATTACCAGTGCAAGTTCTGCCAGTGAGCTACAAGCCACAGGAACTTTGCCGACAACAGCCGCACAAGTAACCGCCAACAAAACCATCATTCAAGAGCCGCCTTTGTCAGTAGAAGAGCGTGCCTTTATTGCTGAGCAGATTCGTGCCAATGCACAGCTGCCTGTAGAGCCGATTAATCCTAATGATGGCAACATTCAGCTAGATGC
>JAUNUB010000029.1 GCA_030538375.1 Moraxella sp.
AACTTAATGGTTTGGCGTGATGAATTGTTAAAAGACCCTACACTATTTTAGCACCGTTTGTCGCCATTGGCTATCGGCATCAAGGTTGGCAGCCGAACGCACCAAAGAGCCCAGCAGATGAGATAAGTTTTCGTGTTCGGTATGCGTTTCGGTATCGCTGGTGTCGCTGCCCATATCCAAGGCAACTTGTCCGCCTGTCATGGATAGATACACTTCTGCCAAAATCTCGGAGTCGAGCAACGCACCGTGAAAGGTACGGTCTTTTTTGCCGACATCAAGGCGTTTGACGAGTGCGTCAAGGCTGTTTTTTTGCCCCGGATACAGGGTTTTGGCGATGGCAAGACTGTCAATGACGCTGACTTGCTCGGCAAAATCGGACAAGCCCACACGCCCAAATTCCATGTTCAAAAATCGCATATCAAAGGTGGCATTGTGTGCGATGACTTCCGCTCCTTTCATGAATTCATAGACTTTATGAGCGACTGCTTCAAAGCTCGGTTTGTCGCTGACAAATTCATTGCTAATGCCATGCACTCTGATAACTTCGTCATTCATCACTTTGTTGGGGTTGAGATAGACGTGCAGTTTTTGCCCTGTGAATTTGCGTCCGACCATCTCAATGATACCAATCTCAACGATTCTATCGCCATTATTTTCTTCAAAACCTGTGGTCTCGGTATCCATAATGAGCTGGCGTTCGGCTCGTCCACGATTAATGGGGTCTGGCAATATCGCCCAAAAATCAGCATTGGTGCGTGTGGTGTCGCCATCATAAGCTGGGTTTTGTTCGCTGGCATGCCACAGAAAGTCGTTGTTTGTGGTTGTGGATTGGGTCATCGCTTGGGCTTGCTCCGTTATTTTTGGGGTGGTTGGGGTGGGGGTGGATTGTTGGCTAGATTTAGATTGTCGGCTGGATTTTTTGCTTTGTGCCGTACTTTTGTCATTAGGTGCTGATGGCGGTGTGGGGTTATCCATTGAATAAATATTATTGGTTGAATGAATATCTACTGGATAAAACTCATTGCCAGTACCATTTACCCCAAGATTGGCAAGCTCGTCCGCCATCTCGTTGCCTGCGTGTCCTGCATGACCTTTTATCCATTGCCAGTCGATGGTGCGAGCATAAGCCAGCTCGTCCAAGCGTTGCCACAGCTCTTGATTAAGTACTGGTTTGCCATCTGCTTTTCGCCAGTTTTTGGCTTTCCAGCCCTTGACCCACTTGGTAATGCCGTTTTGGACATAGGCGGAATCCGTCCACAACTGCAAGGGGGTGTCTTTTGGGGTGTGTTCAAGGGCGGCAATTGCCCCCATCAGCTCCATACGGTTGTTGGTGGTGTCGCTCTCACCGCCCCAAATTTTGCGTGTATCGCCATTGGGATAAGTGATGTACGCCCCATAGCCGCCAGCAGACGCAGTTTTTTTGCCGTTGCCCTTACAAGCCCCATCGGTATAGGCGATTATCATACTCATAGAATATTGTGTCTTAAATCAAAATCGATAGGAATTATAACAAAATTTCACCCCAAAAACACCCTGCAAGTCATGACGAAATTTGATAAAATGACATGTTTTTTGTTGTTGAATTAAATTTTATGAAATTTGTCTCTTTTTATGCCGCTGCTTTGTGCGTGCTGCTGGTAGGCTGTGATAAACCAGCTTCTGACAGCACTGCCACCCAAACCAGCCATGCAGCTCAAACCAATGCCATCACGGATTTTGTGGGCTGTTATACCACCACCAAAGACACGCCTGCACTCATCAAGGTCAATTATCAAGAGGGCAATTGGTCAATGCAGATGAAAGAACCTAGCAAGAGTACGCCATGGGACAATCCAGAACCTTTGTCTGTCATCAGCGTTGATGAAGGTTGGCAATATTTTGCAGTCAATGCCATTGGGCTGGATAAAGCGAATGTAACGCACATGCTGGCACGCCCCGATAGGATTATGGTGCTGGCTAGGCTAGATTCCGCCGCCAAAAATATCAATCCACAGCTGGATAGCGACTTTGTGGCGTATATATTTCAAGGCTCGAACACCATTTATCAAGTCGCCTGTGATGATACGCCTATGGACATCATCAAAGACGGCGAACAAACTATGAAACAACTGCACGGTGGCGTATGAATGCGTTTTTGTATCTTATTTTGGGGGCGGTGGTGTATATCGCTGCTTTTCAAATTCATCTAAAAATAATCCGCCCAAAAAAGCAAGCAGGTGAAAAATTTGGCTTGTCGCACCCCTTTATCATCAAGTGTTTGGGGGCGTGCTTTGTGCTGATGTTGCCTGTGTCGGCATTGATAGGGCGATTTGTCTTGGGGCATGCCAGTATTGATGTGGTGTATATTTTGGTCAATAGCTTGGTGGCGACTGTGGTCTTTTATTTTGGGCTCAACCCCGATGACAGTAAGATGAAATTGCCTGAGTGATGAATAAAAATACTGCTACTGGTGTTGCCATTTTTGGGCTAGGGCTTGCATTTCGCAGAACAGTTGCTTGCGTCCTGTTTGCTTGCGAAGCTCTGCCACAAATGGCTCTAGAACCAACCAGTCTCGTATCAAAACGCCTTTTTTCATGCGTTTATACAGCTCTTCATCTAGAGCATTTTCAAAAATGGCACTGGCAATGAATTCGTATTGGTTTAAAATGGCAATAATAACTTCTTTTTTGTCGGCAATCACTTGCTTTTGTTGTTCGGTATCGCCAACAAGACAAGCCAAAAGCGTAAAATTTTCATTGTTTTCACGCATAAGGGCGAACTTTTCTTTGATGTCTCGAAAGCGTTCATCTTGGTTTTCAGATAGTACAACATCAATCGTTGCTCGTTTTCTTGCACGATTTTCGTTTGATTTTAAGGTGATGATGGCAACCACAGCGGTGGCAGCCAGCACAAAGAATGTTAGCCAACTTAGAAACACTACAGCTCCCAGCCTTCAGAAAAAAACATGACAACTTGCAACATAAGAAACTCCTACGGTGAATTGTGATAATATTAGTTTTATAATACTTCTTTTTTACATAAAAATCAACAGTATAAAAAGTGCAGTGGTGTCATTAGTTGTCGATTATCATTATCGATGCTCGTTATGATGGTCGATTACAAGCCTGTTACTGATAAATTATAAGTTTTTATTATGATTTTATGATAAATGATGATAAATGCTAGCCAAAGTATTTTTTTTGTCCTATACTTGCATTCAAGGCGATGGAGTGATTGTCAAATCAGCTGTCCGCTGTTATGATAACAGGCAAATTATCAAGGGTGCTTTGCTGGCATTGTGATAATTCACCACGTTAAAAAAAACTTTATTTTTAGGAGCTTAGCATGGCTAACAAATTATTGGATTTAATCGAATCGTCCGAAGCCAAATGGGTGGATTTTCGCTTTACGGATACCCAAGGCAAAGAATTGCACCTAACTTTCCCAGCATCTACCGTTGATGAAGAGACGCTAGAAGACGGCAAAATGTTTGATGGCTCATCTGTGTCAGGCTGGAAAGGTATCGAAGCGTCTGATATGATTATGCTGCCAGATGCCGAGACTGCTTATCTTGACCCATTTTACGAAGTGCCAACCGTGGTGGTAACTTGCGATGTGATTGAGCCTGCGACCTTACAAGGCTATGAAAAAGACCCACGTTCTATCGCTCGCCGTGCGGAGACTTACCTAAAATCAACAGGCATTGGCGATACGGCATTCTTTGGTCCAGAGCCAGAATTCTTTGTCTTTGACGAAGTCAAGTGGGACGTAGACATGTCTGGTGCGAGAAACACCGTGGTGTCCGAGGCCGCTGCTTGGGCAACTGGCAACAGCTACGAATGGGGCAACAGCGGACAGCGTCCTAGCGTAAAAGGGGGCTATGCCGTTGTACCACCTATCGACCATTACCATGAGATGCGTGCCGTGATGTGCGAGCGTATCGAAGAAATCATGGGCGAAGGCAAAGTTGAAGTTCACCATCACGAAGTGGCAAGCAGCCAGCTGGAGATTGGGGTATCGTTTAACACCTTGGTCAAAAAAGCCGATGAAGTGCAGCAGTTTAAATACGTGGTACAAAACGTTGCCAATCAGTTTGGCAAAACTGCGACCTTTATGCCAAAACCTTTGGTGGGCGACAACGGCTCTGGTATGCACGTGCATATGTCGATTTCAAAAGACGGTGTGAATACTTTTTCTGGTGATGAATATGCAGGTCTGTCAAAAACCGCCTTGTATTTCATCGGTGGTATCATCAAGCACGCTCGTGCCTTGAACGCCATTACCAATCCAACGGTAAACAGTTATAAGCGTCTTGTACCACATTTTGAAGCACCGATTAAGCTGGCTTATTCTGCGTCCAACCGCTCGGCTTCTATCCGCATTCCGCATGTGTCTAGCCCCAAGGCTCGCCGCATCGAAGCTCGTTTTCCTGACCCAGCAGCCAACCCATATCTGTGCTTTGCGGCACTTTTGATGGCAGGACTTGATGGTATCGAGAACAAAATCGAACCGGGTGAAGCGGCGGATAAAAACCTATACGACTTACCCCCGGAAGAAGAAGCCCTAATCCCAACCGTGGCAGAAAACCTAGAAGTGGCGTTGAATGCCCTTAAAGAAGACCATGCGTTCTTGCTAAAAGGTGATGTATTCAGCAAAGAAATGATTGAAGCCTACATTGACCTAAAAATGCAAGATGTGCAAAAATTAAACGAAGCGGTGCATCCACTGGAGTTTGATTTGTACTACCGCTGCTAATTAATATAGTCTTTTAAATTCACTTTAATACGTCGTCAAACTCGCTTGTAAGTACTATTTGTAATATCTACACTAGTTTTCCTTGTCTTAAAGCGAATTTATTTGACTATTGCTCAAAACCTAAAACACAAAAAGCCAAGTCAGACAGATTTGGCTTTTTGTTTGGATATTGTTTGTTTGCATATCCATCTTTCATCGCACTTTTATCGTACAAACACCACAGGGTGAAAATTTTAAAAGTTTGACTTAGGCGTGTCTTAATGCTTGATAGTATCATTTAGGTTTTGATAAGCCAGCACACTAGCCGCCAAATCTTCTAGTGCCGTGCCAACAGACTTAAAAACGGTGATGTCATCATCATTTCTGCGACCAAGGTGTTCTTTACGGCACAGCTGATATAGGGTGGCTTGCAGTTTATTTTTATGAAAATACCCATCGTCTATGGCACATAACAAATCCCCAGCTTTCATCAAGGCTTCTTCGGTATCAACAAATACTTGAGTATCGGCAAAGCACGCCCCATCGGTTTCACGCATGGCTGGCGTAAAGCTGCCGATTAAATCCAAATGTTGCCCACGTTGTAGCCACTCACGCAGAATTAACGGCTTGGTGGACAAGGTGGCACAGCTGATGATGTCCGCTTGTTGCACACCGCTTGCTAAGTCTGTAACCACATGAGTGTCAAAGCCATCTTGAGCCAATTTATCCGCCAGCAGTTCTGCTCTGGTCGTGGTGGGGTTGTAGATACTCACCGTATCAATGGGACGCACCGCCTTGTACATCTCGGCAAGCAAACTGCCTACTTGCCCTGCACCAACGATGAGCAAATGACGGCTGTCTGCACGGCTCAAAAACTTGCCTGCCAGTGCGGACGCTGCCGCCGTACGTCTTGCAGTGATGACATTGCCATCAAAATTTGCCACAGGCACGCCTGTTTTTGCGTCATACAGCATATAGACGGAGTGCAGTCCTGTCAGTCCTTGTTCGCTATTTTTGGGGAATATGCCGACAGTTTTTAGTCCCAGCCATTTATCTGCTTGCCATGCTGGCATGAGTAAAAACCTGCCAATCTCATGCCCTAATGTGTCATTGATAGGGTGCTGATGGCGTAGTGGCACTTCACAGCCTTTTATAAAAAACTGTTCAATGGCGTTGATGAGTGGGTCAGCTGGTAGGGCTTGAATGGTCTGTTGGGTGCTGTAGTGTTTCATGGTTTTTTCCTTGTGCATTTATTGCTTATTCGTTACTAATTTGTGCAAGGCACTCGGTCAATGATTTATCCATCATGGCTTGGTACAGCTGGCATTCATCATGTACAGGCGTACCCAGTGCTTTTTCTAATACCGACTGGTCAGAAACTTCCCAGTAGTGTGCTTTGGCAGTGTCATCAAGGTTTGATTGAAAAATTCCTGCGGCTGATACAGGTAAAAAATCTTCATATACGATAGGCTCTAGGCGTAGTATGCCAGATTTAATCAGTCCTGCCACATCGGTCTTATCAGTATCAGTGATATTGGTATTTTCATTAAGCCGATAATAAAAATAACCCAAGCCTTGCTCATATATTGCTTGATAATCATCAGGAAATGCGTAAAAGGCTTGTTCGAGTGCTTGATAATAAGCAGCTGGGTCTTGTTCTGGTGTTGTGGTGAGACTGTGGCGAGCTTTGGCTAATAGCTCATCATACAACGCTCGACCTTTTGGGGTGAGTGCAATGCCACGCTGCTCAATCTCGCCAAAACGTGCGGTATGACTGCCTGTCTGTAGTGTACCTGTATCGCCCATAAAGTCAATGGCTTCTTGCAGTGCCTTAAAGCTGGTTTGACGCAATAAAATAGGGCAGGTGCGACGTGGTGGGCCTTCGATGATTTTTTTGGCGGATATGCCACGCTGCTGCATTGCGTCTTGTGCCTTATCAATATCTAGCGTGCGTGGGGTTAAATGGTTGATGTGCGGACCATAAAAGCCCACAATATCGGCAATTAAGCGGTGCTGATGGCTTAGCTTGTCGTAGAAGTCTTTGGAGATGGGCGAAGTTTTGTGCCATTGAAAGGTTTTGGTGGCTTCTATTACAAATTCTTTGGCACAAGATTCATCAAGACCGCCATCTTGCTCAAACTTGGCAATCAGTGCCAGCACTCTGTCGCTAAAGATTTGGCGTTTTTGTAGCGTGCTAAGTGCGGATTGCCGCAAATCATCATCAATCAGCTCAAGACGCAGCAGCGAACAAAATACACGAAAAGGGCTTTTTTGTAGCTCGGCACTGTCTTTGGCACGAAATGCGGTGGCGTGTACAGGCACGCCAGCAGGGACTAGGTCATAATAGCCGACAGGATACATACCCATCACCGCAAACATACGGCGTATGGTGGCAAGCTCGCTTGGCAAACCAAGGCGTATCGCTCCATGGCGTTCAAGGTCGATACGCTCAATCTCGCCTGTGTGGGTTAACTGTGCTTTAAGTTCGCCATCATTCGCCAAAACCTGTGCATTGACATCAGCAACCAAATCCATCAAGTCTTTGTACAACGGCACTTCTTGTTGATACATGGCAGACATGGACAGTGAAAATGCGTGGCGAATGTCATCAGATGGGGTGAATTTATTCATGGGTAATTCCTTTTGAGAGTTTTGGTTTATGTGTAGGCAGGTAATTCATTAGGATTGTCGGGCAGGCTAGCTAATACAGTTTTTAGAATATCCAGCCCTTGAATAAGAACGGTTTCATCAATATTAATCGGCGGCAACAGACGAATAATATGCCGATATTTGCCACTTGGCATAAGTAGCAATCCTTGATTGCGTGCTTTTGTCAGTACATGTGCCATGACTTGCGGGTGCGTGCCGTGCGTGGGGTGCTGTAGTATAATGCCACGCATTGACCCTGTACCAGTGATGCCAGCAAGCCATGAACTGATGTTATCGGATTGCCAAGCGGTAATGGTCTTGAGCAGTATTTCTTCATAACGTTTGGCAGCTTGCCAAGTGGTATCGTCCGCCATGATATCTAGCACTGCATTTGCCGCTGCACAGGCGACAGGATTGCCAGAATATGTGCCACCAAGGCTGCCTTTGACAAGTCCATTCATAATAGACGTACGCCCAATGACCGCCCCCAGCGGCATACCGCCTGCCATACTTTTGGCAAGCGGTAGCAAATCAGGCTCAACACCCAAACGCTCAAAAGCAAATGGTACGCCAGTACGCCCAAAGCCTGATTGAATCTCATCAAAAATCAAGATAATGCCATGCTTATCACAAAATGCTCGCAGATATTTGGCAAATTCACCGTTCAGTGCCAAAAAGCCAGCTTCACCCTGTACAGGCTCTAAAATAATCGCACCAATATTCACCACATCTGTCTCTACACTTAGCAGGCGGTTTAAGGCATCTATTGCGGTTTGGCAACTTATATGCGTGTCCAAACTTGGATAGGGCAAGTGATACACCCCAGCTGATAGCAATCCTAGTGCGGACTTATAAGGAGTAACTTTGCCATTGAGATTGACTGTCGCCAGTGTACGCCCATGAAATCCCCCATCAAAGGCAATAACCCCTGCTTTGCCAGTTGCTTGACGGGCGATTTTGAGAGCATTTTCACAGCTTTCTGCACCTGAATTGGTGAGCATGCCCACAAGCTCATCTTTTATCGGTATGGCTTGGCATAGTCGTGGCAGATAATCCTGATAGGGTTTGTGCCACACTGCATTATAAGCGTAGTGAGTGAGTTTTTTGGCTTGTTCACAGATTGCACCCACAATCTTGTCATGAGCATGTCCAAAGTTCAGCACGCCAATCCCACCGATAAAATCAATGTAGGATTTGCCAGTGTTATCCCACACAACCGCCCCTTTGCCATGGGTGAGTGTGATAGGGTGAACGATGGTAAAGGCATCTGTTACATGGTAACTGTCTACGATTGTATTCATAAACATTCCTTTTGATTAATCTGTATAACGATGTGGTGACGATTTTTGATTTGTTTGAATTGATGATAAATTCATTTGACGGTATTTAGGCTCTGCCGACAATTCATCACGCCAAACAATTAAGTTTGAAGTTTGTGGTAAATACACGGCTTTTGTGCTAAAAATGGCTAAATCTTGTCTTTCATCGTCAAAAACTTAGCCGATAGAATAACTATCAACCTGCGTTTTTTCCTTGAAAGAAGGGCGATTTATCTCATTTTTATCTACAAAGACGAAATGTCGACATGCCCTAGATTATCCATTGTTTTTTCTTGCCATTTTTCGGTTTGATCGACAATCTTTGCCCCTACCAAGTCGCCAGTAACATTACCACAGGTAAAAATCATATCAACCAGTACATTAATGCCTGCTGTTAGTGCCACAATCTCAATTGGCAATCCTGCTTGAGCAAAGACAATCGACATGCCGATAAGCCCTGCCCCTGGCACACCAGCTGTACCAATTGCTGCCATTGTACCAATAATTACAATACTGGCAAGCTGTGGCGTGGATAGACTAATGCCAATAATTTCTGCTGCAAAAATCACTGCCACACCAAAACGTAATGCAGTGCCATTCATATTTATGGTTGCACCAATAGGTAATGTCAAACGTGCCACACGTTCGCTGATACCTGCTTTTTCGGCAGATTTTATGGTGATTGGCAGAGTACTAAGGCTGCTACTGGTTACAAATGATGTGAATATTGCTTCTTTGACATCTTTATAAAACTGAATAACTCTAATGCCAAATAATTTCATCATGAGTGGGAATACCACAGCGATTAGAATAATCACGCCCAGATAAGATGTACCAATAAATTTACCCAGTGCAATAACTGTTTCAATACCTTGGCTACCAAAGGTATTGGCGGTGATACCAAATACACCAATCGGTGCATATTGCAAAATGCCATTTAAAATCTTGGTAACGGCTTCATTGCCTGCTTCTATAATTTTGTATAGCAGTCCCCCCATTTTTTGATGCTCTATATCATGAGAATGCCGCATGGATAAAATAGCAAGTCCTGCAATCACCGCCACAAATACTACCGCTAGAATATCCCCATTTGACAAAGCATTAAAAATATTGCTAGGTACCATATTTAATAAGGTATCGGTGAATGATGGGCGGTTTGGGGTATTGATTATTGTGTCGGTGGGTAGGGTTAAACCTTGACCAGGGTTGGTGAGTTTTGCCAAACAAATACCAATCACAACGGCTACGCCTGTTGAGATGATATAAAATGGAAAGATTTTTACACCGATACGTCCAAGCTCTCTGGGGTTGGAATGATTGACTGCCACCATAAGAGATAATATGACCAGCGGAATAACAATCATTTTGAGTAGATTTAAGAATAATTTACCCAGTGGTGCCAATAAGCTGCTATTTTCTTGTAAAATTAATCCAGCGATAATGCCTAAAACAAAACCAACAGTCATTTTGACAATAAAAGATTTATTCAGATACCAATTCCATAGTTTGCTCATACAACCACTCCTAAAAAATATATCCGTATTTTTTACGCCATTCTTGACCATATGGCGATGATTGTTTGTATTGTCATGGTTTTTATGAGTTTTGACAAACGATATTTTGGCGTGCAAGCATTCCAAAATGGAATGGTGTAAATAAGAAATGCCAAAAACTGAGTGCAAGAATTATTGCAATGAGTGCTGTGCAACCCACTTTAACATCGCTTGGATTTTTGGGGTGTGTTTAAGGCGGCTTTGATAGGCAAGATAATAGGAGCTGTGGCTTTTTATACGATAAGGGTGGGCAATGACCAAAGTGCCATTTGCCAGTTCACGCTGTACAAATCGCTCTGGCACTAGGGCGATACCGCAGCCGATTTGGGCAGCGTTGATACAGGCATAAAAAGTATCAAAATTCGCCCCCATCACACTTTTTGTAAGGCTGTGATTTTGTTGTGCAAAATAATCATACCAAGCACTTGGGCGTGAGTTAAGTTGTAGCAAGGGATATTCTGCAAGTGTTGTGAGCCCTAGTATTTTGTCCGATAAATATGTGGGACTACAAACAGCAATACAATGCTCATCAAACAGTTTGACGGCTTCCATATCCACCCACACACCATCACCAAACAAAAAAGCCATTTCTATCGCTTGGGTGTTTAATAATGGGTTTGCCTGCTCGGTGATATGTAGGTGAATTTTTGGGTGAACTCCACTAAAGCCCTTGAGTGCTGGGATGAGCCATTTGGCACAAAAAGTAGGGTGGCTAAAGATGTGCAGCGTTTCTGTCTCGTTTTGTTTGGTGATGAGCGTGATATTGGCACTCTCCAACTGCTGCAAAATCTGAAGTACGTCCAGATAATAGCCCTGTCCCATGGCAGATAATACAATGCCTTGATTGATACGATAAAACAATGGCACGCCAAGTAACTCTTCCAACTGTGCCACTTGTTTGCTGACGGCACTTTGCGTTAGGTGCAGTTCTTTGGCGGCTTGGGTAAAGCTAAGGTGGCGTGCCGATGACTCAAAGCATTGCAGGGCGTGTATGGAAGGCAATTTACGAGAATGGGGCAGTGGCATGTTGATAAATGGGGTTGTTAAAGTTATGCGTTATTGTATACAGCTTGCTATGTGATGGCAATTGATTAATTCGGCATGACCAATTGTCCACGCTCATTAAAAAACCGTCTAAGCACCAGCAATGCCGACATGGTGCATGATAGCGTGCTGCCAGCACAAATAAAGAACATGGTAACAATCTGATAACGCACCGCCTGTGTGGGGTCTGCCCCTGCGAGAATTTGCCCTGTCATCATACCGGGCAGGCTTACCAAACCCACGACAGTCATCGAGTTAAGTGTTGGGGTCAATCCATTGATGATAGCAGACTGCACAAAGCGATGCGTGGCTTCAAAGGGCGTGGCGGATAAAGCAAGATAGGCGATAATCTCGCTGCGTTTGTCATGCAGGCTATGGGTCAGCTCATTCATGGTAAGTGAGACAGCGGTTAAGGAATTGCCCAAAATCAAGCCCAAAATCGGAATGATAAACTGCGGTTTATACCACGGCGAGACTTGTAATACCAGTATCACCGCAAGCAGTGTTACCACAAAAGTGGCGACAGATAATGAAATGACGGTGTCCGTCAGTAGACCTTGATAGGGGTTTTTGATACGGTTTTTGGCGGCAAAGGACGCAATCACCGTCATAATGCTCAAAATCGTCAGTACCTGCCATGCACTTTCACGGGCGAACACCCATGCCAAAATCAGCCCTACAAAGCTCAGCTGGACGATGGTTCGCACGCCTGCGATGAGCAGGGTTTTGGTAAGTCCCAGTTGTAATTTGGTGGAGATGATAATCGTGATGACAAGTAATGTGCTGGCAAAACCGACATCAAGCAAGCTAAGTGTCATACACTGCTCTCCGCTATTTGTGTGTGATGGGTCTGTGTGTGATGAGTATCGCTGCTAAGTACGCCATTGTCCATGTGCCATTGTTTTGCCCCAAGCTCATGAGTCTGCTCTGGGGTGTGCGTTATCCATATAAAGGCAGGCGTGTCTTGATTTTGGGTGGGAGTTTCGGCAGGGTTTTGAGTGGGGTTTTCGGCAGGGGCTTGGCTGGATTGCCATTGCAAGACCAATGCCACTAGGGCTTGGGCGGTTTGTGGGTCTAGGGCGGCGGTGGGTTCGTCCAAGAGCAGTATGCTGGGATTTAGTTGCAGCACTCGCAAAAAATTGACGATTTGCCGCTCGCCGCCTGATAGGTCTTGGGCGGACTGTGCCAAAAAATCCGCCGATTTGCCAAATTGAGCGAGCTTGTCTATATACCAGTTGGTATCCGCTTTTTGGGTGTTATGATAGGCGAAGCTAAAAGGCAGGCTAAGATTGTCCAGCACTGTACCGTCTAAGATGGCAGGCGTTTGTCCGATAAGTCCCACTTTGGCGTGATAAGTGGCAGGCGGTATGTCGTTGATATTTTGTCCACGATAATAGATGTTGCCTTGCTGATGGGGCATGAGATTGGCAAGGGTGGACAGCAGCACGGACTTACCAGAACCAGAGCGACCGATTAAGGTGATTTTATCCCCTGCGTTTAGTTTGCCTGTGGCGTTCTGTAGCAAAGTCTTGTCGTTGGTAATGACAGATAGTTGATGAAAGCTAAGCAGGGGATTGGATTGGTTCATAACTTATTAGGGTCTTGTTCGGCGGTAAAATTGGCAGGCAAGCGGTGCGGACGAATGCCAGTACTGCTGTTGCACACACAAGCGAGCGTAATCACGCCTGTGCTAGCGACTTTACCAGCTATCAAATCATCTTCGCTGCGGTAAATGCTTTGGTAGACCACAAGGCTTGCGGATTTGCTGATCGCTTTATCCACACAGACAATCAGCATATCATCAACGAGCAGGGGCAGCTTGTATTTCAACTCTGCACCGCTCACCACAAAATGCACCTTGCCCTTGTCATCGGCATTGCCCACGTCATCAAAAAAATAACCATCAAAACCCAAGAAAGTGAGCCAATCTCGGCGACAATTCTCAAAAAAAGTCAAATGATTGGCATGGTACACGATACCGCCTGCGTCCGTGTGGTTGATGTACACCTTGTAATTGGCACGAAAAATCGGAGCGTGGTTTGACATTTGTTTTCCTAAAGTCAATGATTGAGTATTGTACACCGATTTGATAAAAATTGAGCCAAATCACATAAGAAAATTTGTTACAATAGAACTTTTTAGACTTTGATAAAGTGGTGGATAGTGATGACAACCTTTGTGAGTTTTAATATCAATGGATTAAGAGCCAGACCGCACCAACTGACGGCGGTGCGAGATGTATTGCAAGCGGACATTATCGGACTGCAAGAGACCAAGGTGCATGATGAAGCCTTTCCGCTATCGATGGTGCAGCAGACAGGCTATCATGTGGAATTTTTTGGACAAAAGTCGCATTATGGCGTGGCGATACTCTCAAAATCTGCCCCAATTTTTGTACAAAAAGGCTTTCCTTTTGCCGATGAAGATGCCCAAAGACGGCTGATTCATGCACGTTTTGACTTTGATGGGCGTGAAGTGGACGTGATTAATGGGTATTTTCCCCAAGGTGAAAACCGCAGCCACGAGACCAAATTCCCTATGAAACAAGCATTTTATGCAGATTTAAACCTGTATATCGATGAATTAAAAGGGCAAGGGCGTGAGCTTATCGTCATGGGAGATATGAACATTTCGCCCCAAGATGTCGATGTGGGGATTGGCGAGATGAATGCCAAACGCTGGCTAAAAAATGGCACATGTTCGTTTTTGCCAGAAGAGCGTGAGTGGTACACTGATTTATTGGCAAGGGATTTGACAGACACTTATCGCAAATTCAAACCGCATTCGGCAGATGAATTCAGCTGGTTTGATTACCGCTCCAAAGGCTTTGAAGATGAGCCAAAACGTGGGCTACGGATTGACCATATTCTATGCACCGATAAGCTGGCGAATGACTGCGTGGACGCTGGTATCAGCTATGACATTCGTGGACTGGAGAAACCGTCCGACCATGCACCGATATGGGCGAAGTTTGGGCTGTAGCGTTGTTTGCTTGATAATAAAAGCCGCTCGATGGCTGGGTGTTTCAAACAGCTTTTTTGTGCAATGGCTTAGTGAAGTTATTTAGCGTGGTGTTACTTAGCCGCCACGACCACAATCTCTATCAGCCATTTTGGATTTACCAAATTTGCCTGAACTGTCGCACGAGTTGGCGGCACATTGCCTGCAATCCACGCTGTCCATTCGGCATTAAAAATATCAAACTGTGCCAAGTCCTTAATAAAAATCTGTGCAGATAATAGTTTAGATTTGTCGCTGCCAACTTTTGCCAGACGTTCATCAATATTGGCTAGCACTTGGCGGGTTTGCCCTAGCATATCTAAACTGTCATCATCTGCTACTTGCCCTGCCAAATAGATGGTGTTGCCATGTACGACGATTTCGCTCAAGGTTTTGGTGCTGTCTATTTTTTGAATGTTGCTCATAAGATTTCCTTTGGTTGAAAAAATGGGTTTGATATTGTTGTATTACGAACATTATTGATAGCGTGCCAAAGATAAGCCATCAATGCTAATTGCTGGCTTTTGTTCGGTGATGATGTCGCTTATTAGCCTAGCAGAGCCGCACGCCATCGTCCAGCCTAGTGTGCCGTGCCCAGTGTTTAGAAATAGGTTGTTATAGGGGGTTGCCCCAATAATGGGCGTGTTATCAGGTGTCATGGGGCGTAAGCCTGTCCAAAACGTGGCTTGACTAAGCTCGCCGCCAGAGAATAACTCGCCCACGACCATTTGCAGGGTTTCACGGCGTGCAGGGTTGAGTGCTAGATTAAATCCGCTTAGTTCTGCCATGCCGCCTACACGAATGCGGTTATCAAAGCGAGTCATGGCGATTTTGTAGGTTTCATCAACTACGGTAGAGATGGGGGCTTTTGCAGTGTCTTTTATTGGAATGCTCAAAGAATAGCCTTTGACGGGATACACAGGCAGGGATAATCCAAGCGATAAAGCCAAATCACGAGAGTAGCTGCCCATCGCCAATACATAGCGGTCGGCTTGTAGCAGCTCACCGCCAGCCATCACGCCAGTAATGTGGCTGCCGTCTTTGGTGATTTGCTTGATGTTTGCGTTAAAGATGAATTTCACGCCATTATCTGCAGCCATTTTGGCAAGGGCTTTGGTGAACAGATGGCAATCTCCTGTTTCGTCATTGGGCAGTCGCAATGCCCCTGTTAGCTTAGCTTTTAGCTTGCCTTTGGCGTGGGCGAGTGCTGGCTCAAAATGCACAATCTCATCAGGGGTTAATACTTGATAGTCCACCTTGCATTCTTGTAATACTTCAATATCTTTGTGAATGCCGTCAAGCTGTGCTTGAGTGCGAAAAATCTGCATATTGCCTAAGCTGCGATGTTCGTAGCTGATGTTTGTGGTGTTGCGTAATTCTTGTAAGCAAACTAGGCTGTATTCAGCCACACGCATCATGCGTTCTTTGTTGATGGCGTAACGAGCATTCGTGCAATTGGCTAGCATTTGTTTTATCCATGCCAGCTGCCATAACGAGCCATCGGGGCGAATGGTAAGTGGGGCGTGTTTTTGAAACAGCCATTTTATTGCTTTTAGTGGAACGCTGGGGGCTGCCCAAGGCGTTGCATATCCGGGGGAGATTTGCCCTGCATTGGCGAAGCTGGTTTCTTTTGCCACATCATCTTGGCGGTCAATAACGGTAACATCTACGCCTTGCAATGAAAGATAGTAGGCGGTTGTAACGCCGATAACGCCTGCACCTAGTACGATTACTTTCATGATAATTCCTTGCGGCTGATATGGGTGTTCGTTCGTTATGAAGTGAACGGTGATGAATAAGCCAAGTCCTTATAGCACTACAACACTTATAATAGGCTTCTTGCATTATAACGCAATGCAATCGGCTTGTATGATATATGACAAAATTTCATGAATATAGTCAATTAAAATTGCAATGATACTTCGTTGTAAGCGTTCTTATGTACTGCTTGTACACGGCGGTCTGTCGGCTTGTCTCATTTTTATCTTAAATGACTATACCTATAGGGCTCACAAAAAAACGCACCGATACATATATCAGTGCGTTTGTATTATATCGATGAATATTAGGCTTTATGTGGATTGAACTTTTGCAAAGCGGCGATACGGTCGTCTAAGGTTGGGTGCGAGCGGAACAGATTTGCTATACTAAAGCCTTGGGATTGTCCTGATGAGATGGCAAAGGCTTTCATAGACTCTGGCATGGTATCTGGACGAGCTTCGGCAGGGCGTAGAGCATTCAAGGCACTAATCATTTTATCGCGGCTGGCAAGTTTTGCCCCCATTTCGTCCGCACGGTACTCACGCAGGCGAGAAAACCACATGACAATGGCACTGGCGAGCATACCAAGGGCAATATCCATCACCATGCTGGTAATAAAATACGCCATGCCGGGGCTGTCGCTTTCGTTTTTGAACACGACTTTGTCCACAAAGTTACCGATAATGCGTGCAAAGAACATCACAAAGGCATTCACCACGCCTTGAATGAGTGCCAGCGTTACCATATCACCATTGGCAACGTGTCCAATCTCATGAGCCAGCACCGCTTCGACTTCATCGGCGGTCATGGTGTTCAAAAGCCCTGACGATACGGCGACAAGTGCGTTGTTTTTATTCCAGCCTGTAGCAAAGGCGTTGGGCTGTGCGTTGTCAAAAATCCCCACTTCGGGCATACCGATTTTTGCCATACGAGCTTGCTTGGCGACAGTATCTACCAGCCATTGTTCAATTTGGTTTTTTGGGGTTTCGATGATGACTGTGCCTGTGGAGCGTTTTGCCATCCATTTGGACAAGAATAATGAAATGACCGAACCAACCATGCCATACACAAAGCACATGATGGCAAGTCCTGCGTAGTTCAATCCGCCTGCGGTATGTACGCCGCCAATGCCAAAAAACTTGAACAAAATCATCATCACGATACTGGCGATGGCAACCACCGCCAAGTTGGTCAATAAGAATAACCCAATTCTCATCATAGTGTGTAATTCCTTATGGTGTAGGGATTGTGGTGGATAAGCTGCATATATAGTCAATTAAAATTGCAATGATACAGCGTTGCCAGCTCCCTTATGTACTACTAGTACACGGCGGTCGCTGTCGCCTTGTCTTATCTTTATTTTAATCGACTATATTGTGGTAAGGGCATGATTTTACAACCATTGCGATGATAAAAATCCTAAAATTATACCACGGAGCGAGTGAACACTTCTCGCAGCTCAAAACTGGTATGCAATTGAGATACGCCATCAATCTTGCTTAGACGGTGTAACAAAAACTCTTCATAATGCCGCATGTCTTGCACCATTACCTTTAGCAGATAATCTTCCGAACGCCCTGTTACCACGCTACAGCTCACCACTTCATCAAAGCTGGCAATGCGTGCTTCAAATTCTGCAAACCGCTCTGCGGTATGCCTATCCATGCTCACCGCCACGAATACCGACAGCGTATAGCCAAGCCGAGCGGGTGAAGTATGGGCGTGATACCCTGTGATGACACCCAGCTCTTCTAGGCGTTTGATTCGTCTAGTGGTGGGCGTGGCGGATAAATGTACAAGCTCGGACAGCTCTTGAATGCTGCTCTTGGCATTGCGGCTTAGGGCTTTTAAGAGCGTTTTGTCGGCTTCGTTCAGTACAGGGTGCTGGGAATTTGTGTTTATCATGACCAATCTACACATAAAAAACAATTTTTTGGTGAAATTGGCTATATTTTATCAAAATATTAGTGATTTTTATCAATATTATGCAAATTAATGGTAAAAAAAAGTAAGTTTTACTTTTGGCTTTTTGGTATTATAATGGGGTGTTTTTGAGATACTTTCTTTTATTTTTTTCACCCTGTTCTCAACGTTTTTTAAGCCCATTGCAAAGACTGGATTTAAAATTTGAGTTGCAAAGAGTTGAGAGCCGAATATTTTTTGATAAGCGAGCAAGCCATGTCAGCCATCTATTCTAATCCGCATTTTAATCATAATAAATACGAACCATTCGCCTTTGCCCCCAAGCTCACCGACCGCACATGGTGTGATAAGGTGATTGACAAAGCCCCCATTTGGGCAAGCGTGGACTTGCGTGATGGCAATCAATCACTGATTGACCCCATGACCATCGAACAAAAAATGCGTTTTTTTAAGACCTTAGTGGCGGTGGGTTTTAAGGAGATTGAGATTGGCTTTCCATCGGCAGCCCAAGTGGAGTTTGATTTTACTCGCCAATTAATCGAAGGTGGTCATGTGCCTGATGATGTTACTTTGCAGGTGTTGGTGCAGGCTCGTGAACATTTGATTACTCGTACCTTTGAGAGCCTTGCTGGGGCAAAACGTGCCATTGTACATGTGTACAACAGTACTTGCCGAGTGCAGCGTGATAAAGTGTATCAGATGAGCCGTGATGAGATTAAGGCGATTGCGGTGCAGGGGGCGACCTTGCTGCGAGACCAAGCCAAAAATTACCCTGATACCGAGTGGGTATTTCAGTATTCGCCAGAGAGCTTTAGCCAGACCGAGCCTGATTTTGCGGTGGAAGTGGTGGACGCTGTGTGCGACGTGTGGCAGCCAGCCAGCGGACAGCAGGTTATCATCAATCTGCCTGCCACGGTAGAAGCCAGCACGCCCAATGTGTTCGCCGACCAAGTGGAGTATTTTTGTCGCCATCTCAAGGCACGCCCACACATCATCGTGAGCCTGCACACGCACAACGACCGTGGCTGCGGTGTGGCGGCGGCGGAGCTTGGCTTGATGGCAGGAGCAGACCGTATCGAAGGCACGCTTTTTGGCAATGGCGAACGCACAGGCAACATGGACATCGTTACCATGGCGATGAATTTGTATACGCAAGGGATTAATCCACAGCTGGATTTTGGGCAGATTAATGAGATTGCCACTGTGGTCAAGGAGTGCAACAATCTACCCATTCACCCAAGACACCCTTATATTGGTGAGCTGGTGTTCACGGCATTTAGTGGTTCGCACCAAGACGCGATTAAAAAATCACTCGACTACAATGACAAGCACGCCGACACTTGTCGGTATTGGGACGTGGCGTATCTGCCGATTGACCCAAAAGACATCGGACGCAGCTATCAAGATGTGGTGCGGATTAACAGTCAGTCTGGCAAGGGCGGTGCGGCGTATATTCTACAGCGTCATTTTGGTTATAATTTGCCACGCTGGGCACAGATTGATTTTGCTAAAGTGGTGCAGCATCAAGCCGAAACCCTAGCACGAGAGCTAAAAACAGACGAGATTTTGCAGATTTTTAATGACACTTATATCGTGCAGACGGTGTTTGATTTGCAAGATTATAACATCAGCAACAAGGCTGGCGAAGTTACCTTTACTGGCGAAGTGAACACCCAAGCAGCCAACTATCAAGTGGAAGGCGTGGGCAATGGTGCGTTGTCGGCATTTATTGACGGCATGAATCGCTGTACAGGCAAGTCAATCCATGTAACCAATTATGCCGAACACGCCATTAACGTGGTGCAAGATGACAGCAATGATGGCGACAAACCCAGCAACCAAACCAACAACCAAGCCGCCGCCTACATTCAGCTGTCTGTTGATGGCAAGGTGTATTCAGGCATTGGCACTTGTAGCAGTACCGTATCCGCCATGCTAAAAGGGGCGTTGTCCGCCTTATCACAGGCGTGGGTGGCTGTGTAACACCAATAAAACGTAACGCCA
>JAUNUB010000030.1:0-4939 GCA_030538375.1 Moraxella sp.
TGTTGCCTAGATTGGTGAGCAGGGTTTTGGCTTTGTCCAGCACGCCCTGTTTATCTTTGTCTGCCAGCCCCGTCGCCTTAGCAAAGGCGGTATTTGGGTCAAGCACTGGCGTGGTGTATGGGGGGATAAGCTGTGGGTCGTACAAGCCCCAGCCGTTATCAGCGGATAACACTTCGGCGGTGCTTGGCTGTGTATTCAAGCGGTCAATGATGGCGGTTTCGGCTTTGGTGGGTTTGAATTTGCCAGCGGTCATGTCTGCTTGATATGCCGTAAGCCATGTTTGAGCTGGCTGATTATAAGGGCTTGATTGCAAGCCTGTGGCAAGCTCCAGCCCTGCCGTGCGTTCGGTGCTGTCTTTGCTATTAAGTAGCTCTGGCACAAGCGTCAGCACGGTATCGCTTGGCTTGGCAAGGGTTAGGGTGAGCAGGCGTTTTTGTAGGGCGGTGCTTTTTTTGGCAAACAGCGGACGCAGTACCGCCATATCCGTATCGTCCAGCGACACCACTTCTAGTACACGACTACAGGCATTGGCAACCATTGCCCCTTTGTCGGTGATGAACTTTAGGGCAAAGGCTCGCTCGGCAGGCGTGGCGGTGCTTGGTAAGGCTTCGTGTTGATAACTGTAAATAAAGCTATTGCGTAGCACTTGATAAGTCAGGTTTTCACGCACTGGCAAGGGCATACCATCACGCATGGCAATCAGCCGCTCGGTAAATGCACTATCCCTTGGGCGGTTTAGCTCGCTAATACCCAGCAAAATGCGGTACAGCGTAAGCACATCATAGGACGCACTCAGCCAGCCAAACAGTACATGGGTAAATGTACTCTCACTGGCAAGTCGCTTATCTTCTGTGGCTTGTATTAGGCTTGTGATTTGTTCAAAGAGCGGCAACCGCTGTGCCTTGGGTAATATATCTGCCTTATTTATATCGTCATCATAGTAATCATTCATGCTGTTATGAATATAGGTTAAGGCGAATGCTAGGCATTGCAGATTGGCTTGGGTGCTGCTTTTTGCGTTGGCTTTAGTGGTAGATTTGCTTGCCTGCTCAATATGGTGAATGCACTGCCTAAGCACCGTTTGGTAATAGGGCATGGCAAGTGCTGGCAGCTGCAACTGATGTAAAAAATACAGGGCAAGGCATTGCTTATCGGCATTGGTTTTTGTGGTTGTTGTGTCGCTTGTTGTGTGGTTTGTCGTTTGATTTGATACGCCAAGCAGTCGTTCAATATAGGGCAAGGTTCGCTCTACATCAATACAGCCCAATACCCACAACGCCATGTATAGCTCGGCATTGTCCTTGTGGCTTAGCTCATCGGCAAAAAGGGTATCAAGGTGTTCGGACTGGTCAAAATCAAGGTGGTCAAAATAAGTAAGTGCAGTGGCAAGCAGTCTATCTACCGTGGATTGCTTTTGCCCTTCCCAGCCCATGCCAGTCCACACATCAAAGGCACGCACCACGGCACTAAAGCGAGTGAGTTTGTGCTCTAGCACCACACGCATGATATGTATCATCGCCCCTAGGCTGGCTTCGTCTAGGGCTTCCATGATGGCTTGGCGAAGCCCTTCTTGACGCTGTGCCGACAGTAGTAAATTCTCAACGAGTTGCCAGCATTTTGGGGCGACGGCTGAATTGTCCGTAGACAGCAAGGCACGAATAATGTCCCTAGACACCGCACCGCTGGCATTATGCTCGGTGATAATCTCGTGCATAAGGGCAAGCAGGGCTTTATCACCGCCATCTAGCATAGCCGCCCATTCATAGGCGTGTGTGCCAAGCTCGGTGGTAAAGGCACTCAAGCGCACCTTGTCCGCCATATCCAGTGCATAATATTCCCCAGCGTACATCACAGGATTGGCAGCGTCCACCAAAAAACGCAGCTGTGAACGTGCCACAAGGCTGGCATTATTCGGCATACGGAATGAGCGTCTGTAATAGCCTGTCTGATACGCACGCTGCGGCATACATTGCCATGCGTGATAAATAGCGTCTATGCGGCTCGCACCGAACAACGCCAACAACAGCTGATAATACTCTGCCGACTTCCACAGGCTATCCACCGTATCCCCTGCATTTGTTAGCTCACTGATTATCTTGTTAATCTGCTTTTCGCCGTAGAGTTTGTCGCTCATCACCGCCAAAAATACCTTGGCACAACTAGGGCGGATTGCCACTTGAGTAAAGCCTTTTTCTTTTAATTTGGCAAGCTCTGCCGCCCCTAGCGTGATGGTGCTAGGCTCGCCCTTGGCAATGGCTTGTAGTTGTTTTTCTAAGGGGGCTAGGGGGGACTGAGCTAGGCGTTTATCTTCTGATGGTTTGATATTCATGATAAAACCCCTTGATGGTTTGGTGTGAACGACTTTTTATAACTGCTTGCAATATAAGGCTTTACCACAGACTGCCTGCCAAAAAGGTCAAGCGGATTAGGGTGATTTTGCTGTCTGTTTGCAGGGTGATAGGGCTGTCAAGGCTTGTGATTTCGACATCGTCCACAAACACCACATACAATCCGTCCGTAAACGCCAAAATAGCAGTGTCAATCGCCTCTTGCGTTAGCTTGTCTTTAGCTTGCTGACTGTCATAGTCCGTGCCAAATACCTGCCGATGACGTGTACCAAAGCCAACTTTGCCCGTGTGCCACAGCACCGACAGATAGTCTTCCCCCATCGGCATATAAATGCCATCATCTGTATCGCTGCTCACCGCCAACGCCAAATAGCGAGCCACTTCATGCCGCACCAAAGCGGTGATTAAATCCGCAAGTTTTGTATCATTAGGGGGCAGCTCAAGATGTATGGGCTGATAACGAATGCGACTGGCTTTTTGATGAATGGCTTTGATGGCGATGAATAGGGGCATGGTGGTCATCACTCTTTGAGTTATGTTTTGTTAGGGTGGGTGCATGAATATTTTCTTACAATAGAGTAAAACCACGACCCTGTCAAGTCTATACTTTTTTATAGTCTTTGAAATTTATTTTAATGTGTTGTTAAACTTGTTTGTAAGTACTGTTGTACTATCTGTTACTGGTTTTTTGTCTTGTTTTATTGTAACCAATCATGAGATGATGGGCTAACCAATACCCCGCTCCACAAAAGAAGTTTACGTTTGTTTTGAACATAAGAAACAGCGGAATTTTATTATCAATAATCACTCAATACATTGTTTAAAATCTACTTATCAAAAATTTAAATACCCATCAATTTTGTGTCTGTTACACAATGTCATGAAACTGTCATACAACTTTCACAAAGCAGTCATATTATCAAGGCAAAATATGCAACATCAGTCGGCAGGTATGGATTTGTCCAGTCTGATTGCTTGGTATAAGTATTTATGTGTGTTTACATTTTATTCTCTCGGAGAAATTTATGAGTATTCAGTTGAAAGCCAAATTTATCGCCATCAGCGTTGCTAGTGTATTGGCATTGACCGCTTGTTCAAATGATAAGCCAGCGGCAGGCACGCCAGTCGGTAGTGATGGTCAAGCTGTTGCCCCTGCCACAGGTTCTGCCCCTGCACAAAACAGCAATGAATTTGCTAACCTAAGTATCACAGGTGCTGGTGCGTCATTCCCACAGCCTATCTATGCCAAGTGGTCTGCGGATTTTAACGCTGCTACAGGTGGCAAAGTGAACTACCAATCTATCGGTTCATCAGGTGGTATCAAACAAATCAAAGAAAAAACCGTCGATTTTGGTGCATCAGACGCACCTTTGACTGTTGAAGAATTGACTGCGGACAATCTTATCCAGTTCCCAACCGTTATCGGTGGTGTTGTGCCTGTTGTGAACGTAGAAGGCATTGCTGCTGGTGCGTTGAAATTGGACGGTGAGACATTGGCAGCCATCTATCTTGGCAAAATCACCAAGTGGAACGATGCTGCTATCACTGCATTGAACCCAGACTTGACCCTACCAGACGCAGACATCACCACAGTATTCCGTTCTGACGGTTCTGGTACAACCTTTAACTTCACCGACTACCTAACCAAAGCGTCAGGCGACTGGGCAAAAGAAGTGGGCGTGGACAAAGCCATCAAATGGCCAACCAGTGCCACAGGCAAAGGCAGCGGCGGTAAAGGCAATGACGGTGTTGCCAGCACGGTTAAAAATATTCCGAACTCTATCGGTTATGTTGAGTACGCATTCGCCAAGCAAAACAACATGGCCCATGTGTCTTTGAAAAATGCCGTTGGTGAGTTTGTACAGCCATCTGCCGAGAGCTTTGCTGCAGCAGGGGACATCGACTGGTCAAAAGAAGCAGGCTTTAACAAAGTGCTGACCAACTCCGAAACCGCTGGTGCATGGCCAATCGCCGCAGCGACATTCATCATCGTACACAAAACTCCAGAAAAACCAGAGCAAGTAAAAGGCGTATTGGACTTCTTTAACTGGTCGTATGCCAATGGTGATGACGCAGCGATTGCACTGGATTATGTGCCATTTAGCGACACAGCGGTAGCTCTGTTCAAAGCCAGCTGGGCAGAAGTAAAAGGTGCGGACGGACAGGCGGTATTCACCGAGTAATCTAAGCGTGTACTCATTTAGGGTATTGGCATTTGACGGCAATGGTGCAAAACATGCCAAACCTTGCCAAATCATCTAAATGGGTGCAGCTAAGTACCAATAGAATAAAAAGTGCAGGTCTTAGCGGACTTGCCAATATTGAGCTAAGGACTGTTGGTTGGGTAAGCCCAGCCAACAACAGCCAAAACCCTTTACTCCAAGCATTGTGGTGGTTTATTGCCACAGTGCTTTTTTTATAATACAAGTGCGACCAATTAGGGTTGACCCAGTTGAGAATATTTTAGAATATCAATGTAATGGTTTAAAAATGCCAAAAACTCGCCAAATAGCGTGCATTTACTGCCAACAGTTTGTAGGCACAATAAATTTAACTTATTTGACGTATGATTTTGCCTATTTTTAATCGTA
>JAUNUB010000030.1:4949-19839 GCA_030538375.1 Moraxella sp.
GTTATCCAAAAACGTTATCCAAAATAAAGATACGCCCTAAGCCTGATTGATGGCAGGCTTATGATAATAAAAATACAGACAGTTCGCCAAATGTGTTAATGACACACAGATGGCTTTGAGATGGGTTATTAAAAAAGGTGCATTATGGCAACCTATGAAGATTCGGTAAGTGGCGATTTGAACGCACAGCTTGCCAAACAAAAAAAGCTGGATATGTTGTTTGTGCTGGCAACCAAGTTTTTTGCATTCTTGGTATTGCTATCCCTTGGCGGTATTATGGCGTCCTTGGTAATCGGTGCATTGCCAAGTATGAAAGAATTTGGGCTGGGGTTTTATACCAGCAGTGAGTGGAATCCAGTTACCCAAGAATACGGTGCATTAGCCCCTATTTATGGGACACTGGTTACATCGGTGATTGCGATTTTAATCGCCGTGCCTGTCAGTTTTGGTATTGCGGTATTTTTGACCGAATTGTGTCCAAAATTCCTAAAAAAACCCCTAGGTATCGCCATTGAGCTGTTGGCTGGCGTGCCGTCTATTATCTATGGTATGTGGGGTATCTTTGTGTTCGCCCCTTGGTTTGCCAAGAACGTGCAGCCGTGGATGATTGACAATTTAGGGGCAATTCCGCTTATCGGTACGATTTTTAAGGGTGCACCGATGGGCATTGGTATGTTTACCGCAAGTTTGGTACTTGCCATTATGATTATCCCATTTATCGCAGCGACCATGCGTGATGTGTTCTCGGTTGTGCCAGATTTGCTAAAAGAATCTGCCTATGGCGTGGGGGCAACCACATGGGAAGTGATGACCAAGATTGTATTGCCCTACACCAAAGCAGGTGTGGTAGGTGGGGTGATTTTGGGTCTTGGGCGTGCCTTGGGTGAGACGATGGCGGTTACTTTCTTGATTGGTAATGCCTTTAATATCACGCCCAGTATGTTTGCGTCTGGGGTGTCAATCACGTCTGCCCTTGCCAACGAATTTGCCGAAGCCAGTAACGAATTGCACCTATCATCACTCTTGCACTTAGGCTTGATTTTGTTTGTCATTACCTTTATTGTGCTGTCGATTTCCAAACTTATGCTCATGAAAATTGACAAAAGAGCTGGCAAATAAGGTGAATTTTAGGAGTTTATTATGACAACAACAACGATAAATACACCAAAAGCACCGATTGTGCCGCCGACTGTGCCTAAGTTTCACGAACGCATGAATAAAACCTTGTACCAAAAGCGTCGTTTTAAGAACATGCTGGGCATTGGCTTTACGATGGGGGCGATGGTTTTTGGGCTGTTTTGGCTGATTTGGATTTTGATTACCTTGTTTGACCGTGGTTTGACAGGGCTGATTGAGCTGCCGATTTTTACCGCCAACACGCCGCCCCCTGCGACAATTGGGGGACTAAAAAACGCCATTGTCGGTTCGGCACTGCTGTCCTTTTCGGGGCTTGCCATCGGTACGCCTATCGGCATTATGGCAGGGATTTATTTGGCAGAATTTGACCGTGGCAGTATGCTGGGTAAATTAACACGTTTTTTGAATGACATTCTGCTGTCTGCACCGTCTATCGTGATTGGTCTGTTTGTGTATGCCTTGATGGTGAGCGGCGGACGTGGTTTCTCTGGTTGGGCAGGTGCGGTGGCATTGGCACTGATTGTTATTCCTGTGGTGGTGCGTACCACAGAGAACATGCTAAACCTTGTGCCACATGCCCTGCGTGAAGCGGCTTATGCACTTGGCACACCCAAGTGGAAACTCGTAAGTGCGGTTACTATCAAAGCTGCCAAAGCTGGCGTGGTAACGGGGATATTGCTTGCCTTTGCACGTATCACAGGGGAGACCGCACCACTACTATTCACCGCCTTGAACGACCAGTACTTTAGTATGGATATGGGCAAAGCCATTGCTAACTTACCCAACACCATCTATCAGTTCTCGATGAACCCAGATGTTACATGGAACAAGATTGCGTGGACAGCGGCACTGCTTATTACGCTTGCGGTGCTTAGCTTGAACATTCTTGCTCGCTTTATTGGTGGTAAAGAGTACAAATAATTAAGATAAAAGTTCGATACACCTACATAGTCCCAAAATCACCACATTGATGGTTTTGGGTAAATGAGATAAACTGTAGAAATTTTTTAGAATTTGGAGTGATGACGATGAGTGTTGTTGCAGAACAAACCCAAACCAATACGGCGGTAAAAGAGATGAATACAACCACCCTAAAAGCCCCAGTCGTTGCCGAGCGAGCGGTGAGTAACGAACCTGTAGAAGCCAAAATGACCATTCGCAATCTTGATTTTTTTTATGGTGATTTTAAGGCGCTAAAAAATATCAATCTGGACATTGCGGACAAAAAAGTAACCGCATTTATCGGGCCGTCAGGCTGCGGCAAATCCACCTTGCTACGCACTTTTAACCGTATGTATGACCTATATCCGGGTATGCGTGCCGAAGGGGAGATTGTGCTAGATGGCGAGAATATTCTGGACAAAAAAGTAGACGTAAACCTTTTGCGTGCCAGAGTGGGTATGGTATTTCAAAAACCTACGCCATTTCCGATGTCTATCTATGACAATGTGGCATTTGGGGTTAAGCTGTACGAAAAACTGTCAAAATCCGAGATGGACGACCGTGTAGAATGGGCGTTGCAAAAAGCCGCTCTATGGAATGAAGTCAAGGATAAGTTAAAAGCGTCTGGCTTGTCATTGTCGGGTGGTCAGCAGCAGCGTCTGTGTATCGCGCGTGGTGTGGCGACACGCCCAGAAGTACTGCTGCTAGACGAACCGACTTCTGCACTTGACCCCATCAGTACAGGGGCGATTGAAGATTTGATTGACGATTTAAAGAATGACTACACCATCGCCATCGTAACGCATAACATGCAGCAGGCGGCACGTTGCTCGGATTATACGGTATATATGTACCTAGGTGATATGATTGAGATGGGCGAGACCAACCAAATCTTTACCAATCCTACCCAAAAAGCCACCGAAGACTACATCACAGGGCGTTATGGTTAATGCTGGCTAATCTGATAGAATTATCGAACGAATAAAATCAAAAAGGTGAATCATGAATAATTTTGAAAAACACACATCAAAAACTTTTGATGAAGGCTTGGATAGGGTTAGCAGCTGGTTCTTAGAAATGGGAGCATTGGCAGCGTCTCAAATCGCAGGCAGTATCGATGCACTGGTCAAATACGATGTCGAAGCGGCAAACGAGATTATGGAGCAAGACCGCACCATTAACGAGCTAGAGCGACAGATTGATGAGCAATTGGTGCTGTTGGTGGCGACACGTCAGCCCACGGCGGTTGACTTGCGGTTTATTATCAATATGAGTAAGGGTGTGGTAGACCTTGAGCGTATTGGCGATGAAGCGACCAAAATCGCTCGCATGGCACGCCATTTCAAAAACCGTGATGAATGGCTGGTGGAACGCCTTGTCGAATGCCAATCTTTGGGTGAGCAAGTGCAGATGATGGTAACCGATGCGATGGACGCATTTGCCAACAACGACGCCAATCTTGCTTTTGATGTCATGCAGACCGATGCGTTAATTGATAAGCAGTATCAAGCGTCTATTCGCCTACTCAAGCAAAATAAAGACATCGACACCGCAGATGTGATAGACTTGATATGGGTGCTAAGAGCGATAGAACGCATTGGCGACCACGCACGCAATTTGGCGGAGCTGGTGATTTATACAGGCAGCGGCACGAACGTCAGACACGTCCCTTATGACAGGGTGCAAGAAGCGGTGGATATTGCTTCTACACCCAAGTTATAAAGTCTTGTTGGGTAAGGTGCGTGCACCTTGCCCAATTTTTGAAATTTTATTTAATGCTTAATATACTGTGTATAAAAATTTAAAGGACGCTGATGATGAATGAGCCTTTGATTTTGGTGGTGGAAGATGAACCTGCTATCAGTGAAATGATTGTTACCACGCTGGATTTGGCAGGATTTCGTACAGCACAGGCGGAGAACGCCAAAGAAGCCTATGCGATGATTGTGGCAGATCGCCCAGACTTGGTATTGCTGGACTGGATGTTGCCAGATGGTCAGTCGGGCATGGATTTGTGCGTGCGTCTCAAAAAAGAAGAATCGACCAGCGAAGTCCCTATCATCATGCTCACTGCCAAGGGCGAAGAGACTAATAAAGTGCAGGGCTTGGAGGCTGGTGCAGATGATTATGTTGCCAAGCCCTTTAGCACCAAAGAGTTGATTGCACGTATCAAGGCGGTATTAAGACGCACCAGTGTCAAAGATACGCCATTGCAGGTGGGCGGATTATTGCTTGAGCCTGCCAGTCAGCGAGTTACGGTCAAAGGCGAAGTGGTAGAGATGAGTGCGACCGAATATCGATTGTTGGCATTTTTTATGAGCCATGAAGACAGAGTGTATACCAGAGCCCAGCTCCTGGATAGGGTGTGGGGCAGCAATGTCTATATCGATGAGCGTACCATTGATGTGCATATTCGCCGTTTGCGTCGTCTGCTTGCACCATATGGGGTGGATGAGATGATACAGACCGTGCGTGGCACTGGCTATCGTTTTTCTCAGCGTTAGGATTGCCCCAATTTAGAACATTGGGTTTAGAGCATATTGGGTTAGAACATTGGGTTTAAAAATTGGGGTTTGCTTGCTTTTCATGATGCACAATTACTAGTAGGGTGCTTTGTTCCCCCCCCACCAATAAAAAAATGTGGGTTCAGCCATACTACATTTCGGCTACATTCTGTATCATTGCAATTTTAATCGACCATCATTGATAAGGCGGCTAAATTCACCGTGAGCTTATACCCACATTATAGCCCTTAAAACACTTGCATTTATCTTGTTTTTTAACTAAAAAGACGAAAAGGTGGATATAGCCTATTTTTGAAACGTTATAGAGCAGTATTATAAAACAGAAACATTATAAAACAAGGAATACGTCCTAGATTTAATTAGGCTATCTGCCAAAAATTTATTACAACTAAAACTATATGCCGCAGTTTATGACGAAATGTTGTGAACTTAGGTTTTTTAAAAAAAGTCAAATCTTATGAATTACAATACCAACAGCCAATCTCGTCTACTTGTCAATCATCATCTTGTCGCCAGTGAGCTGACGGCGGTGCTAGATGTCTACCCAAAAGCCATCTGTCTTGTCAAGGTGATGGCAGATGGCTTTGAGATGTTGTGGGAAAATCAAGTGTTTGTGGCGATGGTGGCACGGCAGTTCGCTGAATTTCCCAAGGAGCTGCAGGAAGTCATCGAGACCGCCAGCACATTTGCTGATGGCAAGTCGGTCAAGGTGGTATTGCCATCGTGGTCGCCAAAGTTTGACCGCTTGGCAATACGCACACTCAAAAGCCATGGCAATGTGTTCGTGAGTATCGAAGACTACAGCTATATACATCAGCTTGAGCAGATGCGGACGGATTTTGTGGGCAATGTGTCGCATGAGCTACGCACGCCTTTGACGGTGATGCTCGGCTATCTTGAGACCTTTATAGAATTTGATGTAGATGAACGGCTGCAACGTGGTATCGTCAGAATGCAAGAGCAAGCGGTACGCATGAACAGTCTTGTGAATGACTTGCTCACCTTATCCAGTCTTGAGAATGCCGAAGATTTGGAGCTGGTGCAGCTGGATATGCCACGGCTGCTTATGCAGGTGTTTGATGAAGTGCAGTTGCACAATTCTGAAGCCTTGCACTTGATTGATTTGCACTTGGATACACAAGATAACGTGATGGGCTTGTGGCTATATCTGCACAGTGCGATTTTGAACCTTGTGATTAATGCGATTAAGTACACGCCGATGGGCGGTGAGATTAACATCAGCTGGGAGCGTGTGGGCGATGGCTGTTTGCTCACGGTGGCGGACAATGGCATTGGTATCGCTACTGAACACCTTGAGCGATTGACCGAGCGTTTTTATCGAGTGGATAGTGGGCGTAGTCGTGCCACAGGCGGTACTGGGCTTGGGCTGGCGATTGTCAAGCATGTAGTACAAAAACATGGGGCGAGCCTGTCCATCAGCTCACAAGAAGGCAGGGGGTCGGCGTTCAAGATTTTGTTTGACAAATCATCGATAGTAGCGGTGGCGTGATATAGTCGATTAAAATAAAACCGATACATATCCATTCGTGATTGTTCGTAGGGTGCGGCGTTAGCCCACCAATAAACGTGGGTTCACACCCACACTACGGCTACACAGTGGTCGCTGTCGCCTGTCTTATTTCTATTTTAACCGACTATATTAAAGTGAATTTAAAAAACCATAAAACAACATAGGCACGCCCCAGTATAATAGCCCCAGTATAACAAGCCGTAGGTGCAACATGGATAAAAAAAACAAACCAACAAAAACCAATCACCCTGTAGAAGACGAAATACTGGCGGCGATTGACCTTGGCTCTAATAGCTTTCATCTGGCGATTGCGCGGGTGCATAACGGAGAGCTTAGAAAAACCGCCATCATGAGCGAAAAAATACAGCTGGCATTGGGGCTGGATAGACAGGGTAGGCTTAGCGAAGACATGCAAGCCAAAGCCTTGGCGTGTCTGTCAAGATTTGTGGGTAGATTGCGTGAAGTGCCTGCCGATAGGGTGCGTGTGGTAGGCACGAACACCTTGCGTCAAGCCATCAATGCTGCCGAATTTACCGCCAAGGCAAATGCCATTTTGCCACGTCCGATTGAGATTATATCAGGGCGTGAAGAAGCAAGGTTGATTTATCTTGGTGTGGCACAAGAAGAGCCATCGGACAAACGCCGCTTGGTGATAGATATTGGCGGTGGTTCTACCGAGCTTATTATTGGCGAGTGTCTTGAGCCGCTGCTTACCGAGAGTGTGCAGGCAGGTTGTGTGAGTTTTACTCAGCGGTATTTTGCCGATGGGGTGATAGACGAGATTGCTTTTGATGCGGCGATGAAAGCCACGCAAAAGGAGCTAGCCCCCATTGTTACTCGCTACCACAAAAAGGGCTGGGAGACGGCAATCGGCTCATCAGGTACGATTAAGACCGTGCACGCCACCTTGAGTGCACAAGGTTTGACCGATGTCAAAAATCGCATTACCCTAGCAGGGGTGCAGACGCTCCAGCAAGCCTTGATGGCAGCAGAGCGGTCTGACAAAATCGCTTTGCCAGCGGTCAAAGAACATCGTAAGTCGGTACTGGCGGCAGGGGTGGCGATTTTGCTCGCGGTAATGAAGACGCTTGATATCAAATATATTAACTACAGCGACAACACGCTAAAAGAAGGGGTGATGTATGACATGCTAGGACGCATCGCCAGAGAAGACGTGCGTGATGACAGTGTGCAGTGCCTACTTGAGAGCTTTCGCGTGGACAAAAAACAAGCCAAGCGAGTACAAAAGACCGCCAAACAGCTGTTTGTCAGTGCCAACCAAGTGCTAGAGCTGCAAGCAGAAGACCTAGACCGCTTGCGTTGGGCGGCAGGACTGCATGAGATTGGCATGAGTATCGGACACAGTGCCTATCACAGACACAGTGCCTATATCCTTGAAAATGCCGAAATCGCAGGCTTTTCGCAGGCGGAGCAAGACCTGTTGGGTAGAATGGTGGCTCATCATCGCCGCAGTCTTAAACCTTTGACCGCCATCAAGCAATCTGCCTATGGGGTGAAGCTCATGTATTTGACCTTGCTTTTGCGTTTGGCGGTGCTGGTGAATAGAGAGCGACATGACAAAGGGCATGAGCTTACTTTGATGATTGTGCAAGCAGATTATTGGCAAATTGTCCCAGCAGATGATGTTTCGGAGATTGTGCTGATTGAGCTGCATGATGAAACGGTGCAGTTCGAAAAATGGGGCGTTCGCCTAGAGATTGTAGGCAGTGAACTGGCGTGAGCTTGGGCTTACAAAGGTGCTGTAGATAACTCTTGTGTCATACAGCCTGTATTTAATGTAAGTGAAGAAAAACCCAAACAAACGCCGCTTAATACTCATCTTGTTCATCGTCTTTTTGACCAAGCTGTTCTTTGAGTGTTTCGTAAAATTTTTGGGCAGCAGGCGACAGTTCTCGATTTTTACGAGTGTACAGATAGGACGCTCTGGTGATTCTTGGCTCAATGAGCAGTCGCATTTCTAGTCCATTTTGGGTAACACGATTGCGTGAGTAGGGCAAACAAAATGTCAGTCCCAGACCTTCGGACACCATGCTAAATGCAGTGGTTACAAAATTCACATGAAAGGCAGCGTTGTGAATAGGTCTGGCTTCTGCTTCGGATAAATCGTTGGCAAGCAATTCAGAAAATGAGCCATTTAACACAATCAAAGGCTCGTGATGTAGCGATTGCCAGCGAATTTGCGACTGTTTGGCAAGGGGGTGTTCGGGCGGCAGCACAAGATGAAAGGGCTGATTGAGCAGCAGCTCCGCTTGCAGATTGTTGTCAGCGTGTCTGGTCGCCCCAATACCAAAGTCCACTTCGCCAGCCGCCACCAACTCCAGCACCTTATCCACCGAGCAGTCTTCAATAGAAATCTGCACACGGGGAAAATCTTTGGCAAATTTTGCCATCACGCTTGGCATGACGTTGGCGGCGATTTGTTGCCCTACGGCGACTTTGACCATGCCTTTTTGTAAGTCGTTTAAGTTACCCACTTCGGCAGAGAGTGTCTCAACATCATGCAGGATACGGCTGACCATGGGGTATAAATGTGAGCCTGTGGCAGACAGCGACAGTTGGCGAGTGGTGCGGTCAAACAGACGCACGTCCAAGGCACTTTCTAGCTCTTTAATCAGTCCGCTTAGGGCAGATTGGGTAAGGTGTAGGCTTTCGGCGGCTTTGGTGAAACTGCCTGTTTGGGCAACGGCTCGAAATGCCTTGAGCTGGCGTAGGGTGATGTTGTGGCTCATGAATGACTGCCTATAATTGTGGTGCGTTGCCAATACGCCTTATCGTGAAAATCAGGTGGGCAGGCGTGCTGTATGGCATAATAAATCGGTTGATGGTCTAGGTGCAGTATCACGCAGGGGTGAATATGGTGCAGCTGCATTGATGTGGGCGTTTTTGTCTCGGTGTTCATCTTGGTGGCAATCTTGACAGTCAGATGACGCACGCTAAATTGCGTTGCACTCCCATGCTTGGTGATGGTCAGCTCATCTGCCACAAAGGTGCTAAGCTCACCCATCGCTTGCTGCGGTGGCATGATACTGGGCGTGCGGTAGTCATCAAATTGATACAGATTAAAGCTACCATCAAAGGCAACATTCAGCTCAAGATAAGACGTGTCGTCCGCTGTGTCAAAAAAACACTCCAAGCAATCCGCTTGCCACAGATAATCTTGGCGAACACCGACACGTTGCTGGCTGGGTGCTGGTATATCAAGCCATGCACACCGCTCAATAAAATAGCTTAATTGCAAGGCATTATCTTTGTAGCTTGCACACACCACAACATTGGGGGCGTGTTCACCGATATTGGGTGTCGGTGAGTGGGGTGTCAGCGAATATGTACCAAGGGAATACACACCAAGAGAATGTTCCCCAGGAGAATGCACGTCAAATGCTTGTTTGGGATTAGCAAGTTCAAAAAACCTTGCTTGATGTGCCTGCCAAAAATCCATCATTACTAATCAACAAGTCTGTAATTTCAAAATCACAGCCCAAAGCGTACCAAATTGGACAATTTGGCATTGGGTTCAGGATTTTTGCGAAACAGTAGCACCATACGCCCAATATGATGAGCAACCACGGCTTTTGTCCGCTGTGCCAATTCATTAGCACAGCTTGCACGTTCTTCGCCACTGCCAGCAGGGATTCGCACTTTGATGAGTTCGTGGTCGTGCAAAGCTCGGTTGGTCTCTTCGATGAGTGTGTCGCTTAAACCATTACCGCCCACGATGACGATGGGCGATAGGCGATGTCCGACAGCACGCAGGGCTTTTAGGTCTTGATTGCTAAGGGTGTTGGTGAGTTTTTTTGCCATGATAGTGGTTATCCAAAAGATAGTTATAAAAAATTTGGTATTTTGCCCTGCTCTTTGTTCGGTAAGTTTTGATTACAATACGTCAGAAATTTGAACTATGATAAATCAAAATGTTAAAACCAGTATTTACAAAGATATTGGGGAAAAAGTTGAGAATAGGGTGTATTTTGCAAAAATATTGGTTATTATAGCCTAAATTTGTGAGAAACGCTGTAATTTCACGGCAAAAATGCTAAAATGGGGTGCTTTTATCACTTATTATGCACTGTCAAAAAACAGGGTCATCACCGCAGCACAGACAACTATGGCAACACGTATCACCAACAAAAAATTCTCAAAATCATCAAAAGCATGGATGAAAGAACATATCGATGACTTTTATGTCCAAAAAGCCCAAAAAGACGGTTACCGTTCTCGTGCTGCCTACAAGCTGCTTGAGATTAACGAAAAAACTGGACTTATCAAAAAAGGCATGACGGTGGTAGATTTAGGCTCAGCCCCGGGCAGTTGGTCGCAGGTGGCAGGGCAATTGGTGGGCGATAATGGCACGCTGATTGCATCTGATATTTTGCCGATGGATACGCTTGAGAATGTTACCTTTATCCAAGGGGATTTTCGAGAAGAAGCGGTGTTTCAGCAAATCATGGCGGAAGTGGGCGGACGCACGGTGAATGTGGTGCTGTCCGACATGGCACCCAACACTTCTGGCATGGCATCGGTGGATCAGCCACGCATGATATATCTGTGTGAGCTGGCGGTGGAGTTTGCTTTGTCGGTGCTTGACGATGGTGGGGCATTGATTATGAAAGTCTTTCAAGGCGAAGGCAGTCAAGAGCTGCGAGCCGATATGCAAAAAAAATTCACCAAGATTAAGAGTATCAAGCCATCTGCCAGCAGAGCACGCTCCAAGGAGATGTTTTGGGTGGCGATTAAATAGCTGTGCTGAATAATGTTATTTTTTTAAAAAAAAAGTGCATGATGGATTTAGCGATATGAATGATAGTGGTGCTTGAATTTTTTGAGCTTGCCCTTATAATTTTGAATACAGTAAATGGTTTTTTGATTGAATTGATAACCATCAGATTTTTTGTGCAAGTGAGCAATAAGAAAATCCGTACAAATATACACAAGACAAATCAATATATTTTGTGTAAAGTAAAGTGTTAATTTAATGATTTCGCCAATGGCTGAACAGTTGATTGATATCAAATTTTTTGTGATTAACTGGCAGTATTGGCATAACGAGCGAACAACGCTAAAGGCAGGAAAAACTTGTGAGCGACATGGTAAAGAATACCTTATTGTGGCTAGCCATCATTGCGGTGGTGGTTGCGGTATTTAGCAACTTGGACAGGGGCAGTGCAGACACCAGTGCGATGAATTATTCGCAATTTGTAACCGCTGTTGGTCAAAATGAAATCAAAGAAGTGCAGATTGATGGTCAGCAGATTACAGGCACTAAGGCGAATGGCTCGGCGTTTGAGACCGTACGCCCTGCGGTGGTTGATGACGAGCTTATGCCACTGCTGCGTGAACATCAAGTCGAGATACAAGGCACAGCCCCTAGCCGCCAAGGACTTGGTACGCAGCTGTTGATAGCGGCTTTTCCTATCTTGTTGATTATTGGCTTGTTTTGGCTGTTTATGCGTGGCATGAGTGGCGGTGCTGGCGGTGGCGGTATGGGTGGACGCAACCCCATGAGCTTTGGCAAATCCAAGGCAAAAATGCTCTCAGAAGACGACATCAAAGTTACCTTTGCTGATGTGGCAGGGTGCGAAGAGTCCAAGCAAGAAGTGGTAGAGATTGTTGATTTTTTAAAAGACCCAGAAAAATTCACCAAACTAGGGGCAACCATTCCCCGTGGTGTGCTGATGGTAGGGCCACCCGGTACAGGTAAGACCTTGCTAGCCAAGGCGATTGCTGGAGAAGCCAAAGTACCGTTTTTTAGTATCTCAGGTTCGGACTTTGTAGAGATGTTTGTGGGTGTGGGTGCAAGCCGTGTGCGTGATATGTTTGAGCAGGCGAAGAAAAATGCCCCATGTATCATCTTTATTGATGAGATTGACGCAGTCGGTCGCCATCGTGGCAGTGGCATGGGCGGCGGTCATGATGAGCGTGAGCAGACATTGAACCAGCTGCTTGTCGAGATGGACGGTTTTGAAGGCAATGACGGCGTGATTGTCATCGCAGCAACCAACCGTGTCGATGTACTGGATAAGGCACTGCTGCGTCCGGGGCGTTTTGACCGTCAAGTGAGTGTGGGCTTGCCCGATATCAAAGGGCGTGAGCAGATTTTGAATGTACACCTAAAGAAACTGCCACAGACCATTGGCGTGGACGTGAACGCTTTGGCACGTGGTACACCGGGCTTTAGTGGGGCACAGCTTGCCAATTTGGTGAACGAAGCCGCCTTATTCGCTGCTCGCCGCAACAAAGCCAGCGTGGATATGAACGACTTTGAAGATGCCAAAGACAAGCTGTATATGGGTCCTGAACGCAAATCGATGGTGTTAAAAGACGAAGAACGCCGTGCCACTGCCTATCACGAAGCAGGTCATGCCCTTGTGGCACAGCTGTTGCCATTTACCGACCCTGTGCATAAGGTAACTATTATGCCACGTGGTTGGGCGTTGGGTGTAACATGGCAATTGCCAGAGCAGGACGTTGTCAGCAGCTACAAAGACAAAATGTTGAATGACTTGTCCATCTTGTTTGGTGGACGTATCGCCGAGGAAATTTTTATCAATCGTCAATCGACAGGTGCGTCCAACGACTTTGAGCGAGCCACCAAAATGGCACGAGCCATGGTAACCAAATACGGCATGTCCGACACGATGGGTATCATGGTCTATGAAGATGAAGAACATGCAGGCTACTTTGGGGGCAGTACTCGCACCATCTCCGAAGCCACGCAACAAAAAGTTGATGATGAAGTGCGTCGTATGCTAGAGCAACAATATCAAGTCGCCTACAAACTCATCGATGACAATCACGACAAAATGCACGCCATGGTCGAAGCATTGATGAAATGGGAGACCATCGACCGTGAGCAGTTCTTGCAAATCATGAATGGGGAAACCCCACGAGAACCCAAAGAATATCAGCATGAAGTACCCAAGGTAAATGTGGTGAATAACAGCGACAATGGCTCAAGCCAAACATTGCCACCACCATTACCTGCAATGAGCTGATAAACCAAAAAAACAGTGCTGTGTAAGTGCTGTTTTTTTGTGCTACACTACGCTCGTTTGTTTAAGATTGATAACGGATACCAAAACAATGATAACCCTAATTTCACCCAATGACCCAATTTTGCCCACAGAAGAGATTCGTATTGCCGATGGCAGTAGGGTTGTCTTGCATTTTGAAGTGAGCTTGCCAAATGGTGAAGTGGTCGATTCAACCTTTGGGCGTGATGAGCCTGTACACTTGACCATCGGTGATGAAAGTTTGCTTGCTGGTTTTGAAAAGGTACTGACCAATCTCAAAGCAGGCGATATTCGTACAGCCCATTTGTCTGCTACTGAAGCCTTTGGCGAATGGAATGCGGACAATGTGCAGCAATTTAGCCGTACGCAGTTTTCGCTGTCCGAACCCAATCCTTCGGTGGGTATGATGATGGAATTTGCCGATAAGGGGCAAAATACTCTGGTGGGTGTGATTAGCCGTGTGAGTGATGATGTGGTTGATGTGGATTTTAATCACCCCTTGGCAGGACAAGATGTGCTGTTTAAGGTGCAGATTTTTAAGGTAACGCCCAAGGGGCAAAGCAGTGTCAAGATGGTGTGATGATGTGCTAATCTGACCGACTGTAGCCCATCAGCACCGCCCCAGCACAAAAAGTTAATTAATTGGTAAATCTCTAATTTAAACCAATACCCCAAACCAGCTTGGGGTATTTTTGTTGCTTGCTTTTTGCATATTTCACGCAAAAGCCAAAAAACTTCCCCCAAAATTTGCTATACTATCCACATTTTATCAAGTACTCATACACATCAGCACACCAAAAAAAGAGCAAAACTCATGACAACAGAGCATACGTTATATACATCAGAAAAAGACATTTTGACGATTGGCAATCGCAGCTTTCATTCTCGCTTGCTAGTCGGTACAGGTAAGTACAAAGACCTTAGCGAAACTGGGGCGGCGATTGGGGCGAGCGGCAGTGAGATTGTAACCGTTGCCATTCGCCGCACCAACATCGGACAAAAGGCGGACGAGCCTAATTTGCTTGATGTGATTTCGCCCACAGACTACACCATTTTGCCGAATACGGCTGGCTGTTTTGACGCAGACAGTGCCATTCGCACCTGTCAGCTGGCACGAGAGCTGCTGGACGGACACAACCTTGTCAAGCTAGAAGTGCTGGGCGACGACAAGACCTTGTACCCCAATGTTACCGAGACCCTAAAGGCGGCGCGTGTGCTGATTGATGATGGCTTTGATGTGATGGTGTACACGTCCGATGACCCTATTATCGCCAAGGAGCTTGAGCTGATGGGCTGTGTGGCGGTTATGCCGCTGGGCAGCTTGATTGGTTCTGGGCTTGGGCTGTTAAACCGCCATACGCTTAGTATTATTATTGAGAATGCCAACGTACCAGTCCTTGTAGACGCTGGGGTGGGGACAGCGTCAGATGCGGCGATTGCGATGGAGCTTGGCTGTGATGGCGTGCTGATGAATTCTGCCATTGCTCATGCCGCCAATCCTGTGCTGATGGCACAAGCAATGAAAAATGCCGTCATCGCAGGACGACAAGCCTACTTGGCAGGACGTATGCCTATGCGACAAATGGCGGTGGCAAGCTCGCCGCAGACGGGGTATTTTTTTGCCAAGTGATTGATTTGTGATTTGCAAGACGTGTCTGACTTTTGTCTGATGAACTTTTATCTTATAAACTTTGTTTTGTGAAGTGCTGTATGATAAAAATGTG
>JAUNUB010000031.1 GCA_030538375.1 Moraxella sp.
CACCAAGCCGCTCGCCAAGCCGCTTACCAAGCCAGTGAAGAGCCGTCTGCCAACACTGATGAGATGGTTTCGTCCATCGATGGCATGGAAGGGGTCATGCAGCAGCTTGCCGATACGCTGAGCGAATTGCTTGAAGGTGCGAACAACGCCGCAAGCACAGACGACACCGCTGATGAAGTGGCAGACGACATCGATGAGTCAAGCGACAGAGAGAGCAAAAAAACCACCATCAGCAGCTATAAAAACATGATTGAAAGCGTGGCAGATCAGCTGTTGCCCCAAACTGGGATTTTGAACCTTGCGGTATCCAAGCCGTCAAAAGCAGCCAAACCTGCACCCAAGCCAAAAGGCGTACCCAGCAAAAAAGCACGCACCGCAGGTACAAATAAGCCCAAGGCAGAAGTGGTGCGTAAACGCAGTACTGATGATACAGACAGTACGACTGGCGATAGCGATATAATAGCACAGAAAGCTAGGAGCGAATGAGTGTGGTTGTTGGGGGCGTGCCTTAAGGTTTTGGGGTATCGCCCCCTTATTTTGGTTTTAGAATTTTGGTTTTGGGCTTGGTATAAGCCCTTGATTTTTGGTAAAATAGCGTATTTTTGTCAAAGCTGTCTCTATGCGTCTAAAATCCCTTAAATTAGCTGGCTTTAAATCCTTTGCCAATCCGACCACTTTTAGCTTTAAGCACGACATCACCGCCATTGTTGGACCTAATGGCTGCGGCAAATCCAACGTGATTGACGCTATTCGCTGGGTGCTGGGCGAGATGAGTGCCAAGCAGCTGCGTGGCGGTGCGATGAGCGATGTGATTTTTGCTGGCGTAGATGGACGTGCTGCCAAGAGTTTGGCAAGTGTGGAGCTGACTTTTGAGCATACCCAAGACGAGACGACAGGCATTCGCCACGCCTTAAACCTGTATCAAGAGCTGACATTAAGACGACAAATCACCCGTGATGGCAAGTCCGATTATTTTATCAATGGACAGCGAGTGCGGCGGCGTGATGTGGTTGATGTGTTCTTGGGGACTGGGCTGGGGGCGAGAAGCTATGCGGTGATAGAGCAGGGCATGATTGGGCGGATTATCGATGCGGACGGTGTGCGACTGCGAGAATTTATCGAAGAAGCAGCTGGGGTGTCTCGCTATCAAGTCCGCCGTGATGAAACGTGGCGACAATTGGGCGACGCACGTGATAATCTGATACGCCTAGATGACCTACAAGGTGAGCTGGCAAAGCAACAAAAAAGCCTAGAACGCCAAGCAAAATCTGCAAAACGCTATCAAGAAATCAATGATGAACTGCACAGTATCGAAGGTGAGCTGCTCATTCATCAGCTGTATGCCATGACAAGCCAGCTTGCCACACAAACGAGCGAATGCAGCCGTGCCAAGCAAGCATTGACAGACGCACAGACGGTACTGAATAATAGACGCAGCGATTTTGATAAAGTTAGTGCACGACTGGGCGAAACGGCGTTTTTGCGAGATGAAGCCAAGGACAGTTATCATGCCGCGGAGCTTGCCAAAAATACCGCCTTGCACGCACTGACTACTGCCCAAGAAAAATGCGATGAGCTTGGCAAGACGCTTGCCCATCATCAGACGGATAAGACACGCCTACAGACCGACATCGATACCGCACGCACCGACATCGCCACGCACGAGCAGCTGCTGGCACAGGATACACCAGCTCACAAAGCCATGATGACCAATCTACAGCAGTATGCCGATGACGTTCGTCATGCTTATGATGAGTGGCAGCAGGCAAAACGAGCACTTTCAGCAATCTTTGAGCAAAAAAATACCCTAAGCAGTGCCAAAAGCGTCCATTCAAGCCAACACAACCGAACCACTCAAGCTCTGCAAAAATGGACACAAAAACACAACCAGCACCAGCAACAATTGACCGCTGGGCTTGATAATGATGTCAATACCTTGCGACAACGTGCCAAAACCCTGCAAGACGAGCAGGACAAATGCACACGCCAATTAGAATACCTACAAGACGAATACGACACACAGCAGCCCCAATTTGCCAGCCTAATGGCAAATCTACACAGTCAAAAAGAAACCATCATCACCCACGAAAAACAGTACGCCAGCCTAAATGCCAAATACAGCACATTGCATGCCTTGGTCTATCCGCCAAAGTCCAAGCACGATAAGCCACCGCAAGATGATATTAGCCCAAATGCTATAAGCGGCATACAACAAAACATCAAGTCAATAATCAAACTCACCGCACAAGGCGAGCAATACGCCAAGATACTAGATGGTTATCTTGCCAGCTATCTTGATGACAAACTTGCCAGTGCAGACGAGTGGCAAGCGTTTATGACACAGCTTGGCGAATGTACAGACGAGCCAGTGAACGAGACAATAAACAAGATAATGATAGGCGGTGTGTGGCGTGATACGGCAACAGTTGAGAACAAAACATTGCCGACTGGGGTGATTGCTTTGTCATCGCTTATCACGCCTGCATTGCCCTTGTGGCGTGATGTGTATCTGCTGACCGACGCTGTACACAATACCAACAATGACACTAATGACACCGTGCAAAGTCTGCTACAACAGTACCCTTATTGTCAGCTTTTGACGATGACAGGTTGGCTGATTGACCATCGTGGGGCGGTGGCATTGCACAAATTAAATGGCGGTATGGCGAGCAATTATCTGGCACAGCGTAAGGCACAAGAAGACGAGCTGGCAGTCTTAGAAGAGCAGCTGACCGAGCTAGAAGACACTCTTGAAACGCTACAAAAAACACATCGCCACACCCAAAGCAGCAGTGATGACAAGCGTATCGTGATAGAAGAATTAAGCAGCCAAATCAAGCAGTTAGAGACCCACAAGCAGACCTTGCAGCACGACATCACTCGCACGCATGCCAGTATTGACGCAGCGACCATCAAGGCGGACAATCTTGCCATGCGTGCCGATGAACTGGCGGCAGAAAAAGCCGAGCTAGAGAGCGAGCTTACACATTTGGCGGACGAGCAGGTGCAACTGGATAACAAGACGCAGGCAATAGAGCAGGCACTGGCAATGCACAAAAATCGCACCAATGAGCTTGCCAATATCCACGCCCACAAAGACACCGCCCACAAGCAAGCCCAGCAAGACAGCCAAGCACTTGCCATGCGTATCAGCCTTGCTCATGAACGGCTTGCTCATGCCAAGGCGGTGCTGGACAAGGGGCAGGCAGCACTTGAGACACTGGACAATCAGCACAGCAGCCAAGAGCAGGCATTGCTTGTGATACAAGATGGCTTGCCCCAGTTGGAGAACGCCTATCAAGCGGCACAGCAAGACTGTCATACGACAAAAATTGCCCTTGATGAGTACGAGCAGACCCTAAAAGCCCAGCAGCACGCCCAGCTGACCCTACAAAAAAATCTCACCGAAGCCCATACCAGTATTGCCACGCACCAAGCCCATGTATCAACGCTGATGGCGAATGTTGAAGCCAGCCAAGTCAGATTGCATGAGATTGGCGAGACCTTAAATGCACATACTCCGACCAATATCGCAAGTCTATTGCACGACTTTGCTCAGCCCAGTTATCGGCTTAATCACGCCAAAAGCACACTCACCGAGCGACAAAGTACCTTGATGGCAGAGCAGACCAAGCTAGGGGCGGTGAATTTGGCAGCAGCGGCAGAGCTTGATGAGATTAACGCACGCCTTGCTCCGATGGATACGCAGATTGTGGACATTAAGGAGAGTATCAAGGCGTTAGAAGCGGCGATTGCGACCATCGATGAGAAGACCAAAGGCTTGTTTGTGCAGACTTTGGCGGCGGTTAATCAAGATTTGAACGCACTGTTTACCAAGGTGTTTGGTGGTGGGCAGGCGAGTCTTAGCCTAGTCGATGATGATAATCTGCCAAAGTCTGACAAATGGCGAGCAGGGCTGGTACTGATGGCACAGCCCAAGGGCAAAAAAAATTCACGTCTTGCTGTGTTGTCGGGCGGTGAAAAGACGCTGACGGCACTTAGCTTGATTTTTGCGATTTTTAAGCAGCACCCAGCACCATTTTGTGTGCTAGATGAAGTAGATGCACCGCTTGATGATGCCAATGTGGGGCGGTTCACCAGCCTTATTCATGAACTGGCGGACGATGTGCAGTTTATATTTATCAGCCATAATAAACTTGCCATGCAGACCGCTCACGAGTTAAAAGGCATTACCATGCCAACCGCTGGTATCTCAAGTTTGGTTACGGTGGATTTGGCACAAGCCGAGCAGTATCTTGAGCCACAGCAGGGGCTTTTGCATTAAACCAATCCAAAAGCAAGACATCATCACAGCCAAAAAATTGCAAAACAAGGAGCTAAAAGAATGAACTTAACAAAATTTAATGCGTTTGATTATCTTAACACAGACGATGAAATACTAGACTTTTTGAATGACTGCCATAACGATGAAGACCCTAGAATTTTTACCACCGCACTGTCTCACTTGGTGGATAAAAAGGGCGTGAAAGAAGTTTCAAAGATGACTGGGCTAAACTGTGAAAGTCTTTACAAAACAATATATAGTTAATTAAAATTGCAATGATACATCGTTGCCAGCTCCCTTATGTACTACTTGTACACGGCGGTCGCTGTCGCCTTGTCTCATTTTTATTTTAATCGACTATATAGTCTTTTAAATTCAATTTAGTGTGTTGTCAAACTTGCTTGTAAGTACTACTCTTCGCACGTTTTCCTTGTCTTAAAGTGAATTTAAAGAACTATACAATCTCGACTTCAAAAAAACACCGTCCACATTCATGAACGGTGTTAGCAATGTTAAAAAACCAACTACTCACGCAATCGGTGGTGTGTAGCTGCCATCAACAATGCTGTCCTTGATACGCATGGCTTCAGCTTGGACTTGTGAGAGCAGATTTTGCACGTTTTCAAGGGTTGCCACAGGGCTTAGCAGGGTCATTTTGAGTGATTGCACATCGCCATACTCTGGGCTGTCCACACGGGTTACGCCGATGTTGGCTTCCCCACGAGCAAACAACTCGTCCGCCACGTTTTGGTTTAGACTGTCGATAAACTCGGCTGGGTAGCCTGCTGGCACAACACGGAACAACACGGACGCAAACTGCGGTGCAATCAACATCTCAAGCCCATCGGTCGCCGTGATATACTCCGCCACAGTGCGAGACAATTTCACCCCATGGTCAATTATCGAGCCGTACAGCTCTTCGCCCAAGGCTTCCACCGTAAACCACAGCTTCAACGCATCAAAGCGGCGTGTGGTCTGCAAGGACTTAGACACCAAATTCGGCACGCCATGCTCTTCATCATAAGCAGAATTCAGATATTCGGCTTCATAGTGCATAAAGCGGTAATTGGCTTCGTCCTTGAGCAAGAACGCCCCACATGAGATACTTTGGAAATAATGCTTGTGAAAATCCAGCGTTACCGAATCGGTCAGCTCAATGCCATCAAGCCATGAACGGAACTCATTGGATAGTAGCAATGCTCCGCCCCACGCCGCATCGACGTGCAACCATGTGCCGTATTCATCGGTGATGGTGCGAATGGTTTTTAAATCATCAATCGCCCCTGCGTCTGTTGTGCCAGCAGTTGCCACCACGCACGCCACGATATTGCCATTGTCGTGCAGTTCTTTCATGATGGTGTTTAGGGCTTGGGTGTCCATCTGTGCATTGGCGCTGCACGGTACAGCAATCACCGATTGAAAGCCCATGCCCATCATCGCCATGTTTTTTTGCACGCTAAAGTGGGCGTTGGCAGAACACAGCACCTTGACTTTTTGCATGGCTTCGCTTGGAATACCCAGCGATTGTACCGACCACGGCTTGCCATCAGCGTCCGTCCAGTGCTTAGCGATACAGGCATCACGTGCTAGCAGCACGCCCATCAGATTGGACTGCGTACCACCAGATGTAAACACCCCTGCCGTGCCAGCCCCATAGCCGACTTTTTGGCGTAGCCAGTCGATAAGCTGTACTTCCATCAGCGAACCTGCTGGGCTTTGATCCCATGAGTCCATCGACTGATTGGTTGCATTAATCAGCACTTCGGCGATTTGGCTGGTTACCAGCGTGGGGCAATGCAGGTGAGCGAGCGAATGTGGGTGATGAACTTTAAGACTCTTGTTCAAAAACAGCTCAATCATACGATTTAAAGACTGCTCCAGCCCCAAGCCTTCTTTTGATGACTGAAAAATAATCTCTTCACGCAATTGGCGAATACTGCCACCTGTATACATATGCTCGTTTTTTAGCCATGCCGACACTGCTTTGGTCGCTGTTGCCATCGCTGTTTCATAGTCGCTGATGGACGCTGGGTCATTGCACAGCAAGGCTTGTTTGTGTTTGTTAAAGTTACTCATGAGAATACTCCGCTAGAATTCATTATGATTGGTTAAAATGCCAAACAAAAGCACCCTGAACAAAAACAGGTCAGGCAGAACCGTCGCTCCACCCAACCCATCGTTTGATTATAGTCAATTAAAATCGCAATGATACTTACGTTGCCAGCTCTCTTATGTACCAAAAGTAACACAGCGGTCTGTCGGCTTGTCTCATTTTTATTTTAATCGACTATACATTGGCCTAGCCACGCACTTGTTGTAGGGCTTCTTGGACGGATTTTTTGAAGCGTGCCAGCACCAACTCGCATTCTTCGTGGGTGATGGTGATGGGGCAAAGCAGACGTACTACCGTGCCACCACGTCCGCCACGCTCTAAGAGCAGTTTGTTGTTAAAGCAGGCGGTTTGAATTGCCGCTGCCAATGCCGCATCGGCAGGATAAGAACCCATGTGGTCAGCAGGCTTACGCTCATCGACAATCTCGATACCGTTCATCAAGCCACGTCCACGCACATGACCAATGCAGGGCAACTCTTGGGCGATTTTTTTGATTTCGCTACGCAAGAATTCACCACGCTTAGCAGAATTATCCGCCAGCTTGTGTGCTTCGATTTCTTCTAGCACTTTAAGCCCTGCCGCCATGGCAAGTTGGTTGCCACGGAATGTGCCTGTGTGTCCTGCAGGCGACCATGCGTCAAACTTCTTGTTAATCGCCAGTACGCACAGTGGCAGACCACCACCCACCGCCTTACTCATCACCACCACATCAGGGGTAATGCCAGCGTGTTCAAAGGCGAACATCTTGCCAGAACGGGCAAAGCCAGCTTGCACTTCGTCCAAAATCAGCACGATGTCGTGTTTGGCGGTTACTTCACGGATTTTTTGTAGCCATTTTGTAGGGGCAGGCACAACACCGCCTTCGCCTTGAATGGCTTCTAAAATCACCGCCGCAGGACGCACCACGCCACTTTCGACATCTTCGATAAAGTTTTCAAAATAATAAGTCAAAGCGTCCACACCAGCGTCGCCACCTAAGCCAAGCGGACAGCGGTACTCATGCGGATAGGGCATAAACTGCACGCCTGCCATCAGATTGCCCACTTTTTCTTTGGCAGACAGATTGCCCGTCATCGCCAATGAGCCGTGCGTCATGCCATGATAGCCGCCAGAGAACGAGATAACGTTATCACGTCCTGTGTAGGTTTTGGCAAGTTTTATCGCCGCTTCTGTGCCGTCTGCCCCTGTTGGGCCGCAGAACTGTAGCACAAAGTCATCAGGAAAAAACGACAGCAGTTTTTCGGTAAAGGCATCTTTGACCGATGTGGTGATGTCAAGGGTGTGTAGCGGCAAACCACTTGCCAATACGTCTTGCAACGCCTGTTTGACCGCTGGGTGGTTGTGTCCCAGTGCCAACGTGCCAGCACCTGCCAGACAGTCAAGATATTCATTGCCTTCTACGTCTGTTACCCAGATACCATTTGCCTTGGCAATGGCTAGGGGCAATTTGCGTGGATAGCTGCGTACATTCGACTCCATCTGATTTTGACGAGTCAAATAATATTCGTTAGAAGAATGGGTGGGGTTAACAGGTGTAACGCTCATATCGGATTACCATCTCAGATAAGGGTTGAAGAAATAAGTATGGGAACTTGGCAGTAAGCTGCTTTTTTGTCTTGACTTGGTGATTACAATGTTTAACAAGCAATACTCATTAAATCCATCTGGCAAAAATGCACCGAAGTGTATTTGGCATCGTGCCAAATGTAGGGGCATAATACCCTTTTTTTATGAAAAGAAAAGGAATTTTTCATTTTTTTTGTAATTTTTTTTAAATTCTGTTAGAGTTCAATGAGTTATGGGCAAAAATTTTTGTTAATTTGTGGATTTTGCGGCAAATTCACCGCCGCAACCTGTGCCAAAACCTTATTATTATGAAATCAACAAAGAGCAAATACCCAATTTATAGTCAAATAAATTCACTTTAAAGGTTGTTAAACTTGTTTGTAAGTACTACTTTGCTATCTGCTACCGATTTTCTTTATCACAAAATGAATTTATTTGACTATTATGGTATGGATAATAGGCATAGGCGGTGTTTTGTGGCAAGGGGTAGCCAGTCTCATTTAATAAAAATAACCATCACACAACAATAAATTACATTATATTGATGATTTTACGATAATATTAATAAGTTTTGCAAATGTGAAAGTAAGTAGCGTTACCCAAGTAGTATTACCTAAGCAACATTACCTAAGTAACGATACCCAAGTAACCTTTGCAATTGTTTTATTTTGTGATACTGCTGTCAAAACAGCTTATCACGGCTGAATAGGAAATAGACTGTGCCAAATATTTTTTCGTGGTATTTTAAATCCAATCTGCTCATTCGGATTTTGATAGGCTTGGTATTAGGGGCGATATGCGGTATCGTTTTTCAAAATGCGGTAGGGGCGATTGCATTTTTAACCCCAGTGGGCGAGTTGTTTATTCGTCTGCTTAAAATGATTGTAATTCCTGTCATTGTGTCCACGCTTATCGTGGGGGCAAGCAGCATTGCTCCTGCTCAATTGGGGCGTGTGGGGATTAAGACCTTGTTTTATTATACCATCACGTCATTTTTTGCGATTGTGATTGGGCTAGGTGTGGGGCAAATGTTTAAGCCGGGCTTGGGGCTAGAATTACAAACAGATACAAGCATAGAAGGTAAACTTGCTGAAGCACCAAACCTGCTTAAAATCCTGCTAGAAATCGTGCCAACCAACCCTATGGCGGTGATTTCTGATGGACAAGTGCTGCCGATGATTTTCTTTTGTTTGATGTTTGGCGTGGCTTTGGCATTTGGTAGAGACAGTACAGATACTCAAGTTCGCCAAAGTTCGGACACTGTGTACAGCTTTGTTGATGGGGTAAGCCAAGCGATGTTCAAAATCGTAGGCTGGGTTATGCAATACGCACCGATTGGGGTGTTTGCCTTGATTTTTATCGTGTTTTCAAAAAATGGGGCGACAGCATTCGGCTCACTTGCCAGCGTTACCTTGTCGGTATATGCAGGGCTGATATTGCAAGTGGTGCTGGTGTATTGTGTGATTTGTGCCATTATGAAGCTAAGTCCGCTCATTTTTTTGAAAAAAGTACGTCCTGCCTTTATTACCGCCTTTGTAACACGCTCATCGGGGGCGACTTTGCCTGTATCTATCCAAGCCAGCGAGAGCATGGGCGTACCAAAGAATATCTATAGCTTTGGTTTGCCAGTTGGCTCAACCATGAACATGGACGGCACGACGGTGTATCTTGGCGTGTGTGCGATGTTCATTGCCAATGCTGTGGGTATGCCGCTGGATTCATCGCAGATGATTACGGTAACTTTGACCGTGATTTTGGGGGCGATTGGCACGGCTGGTGTACCGGGGGCTGGGGCGATTATGCTGCTTATGGTACTTGAGTCCATTGGCTTGCCTGTTGAAGCTGGCTCGGCGGTGGCGATTGCTTATAGCATGATACTGGGGATTGACGCACTGCTGGATATGGGACGCACTTCGATGAATGTGGTGGGTGATATTGCAGGCGTGGCAGTGGTTGCCAAGCAAGAAAAGGCACTGGACGAAACGGTGTGGCGTAGTTGACACGCTTGCCATTTATCAAAGCTCTATTAACACTGCTTATATAGTCTTTTAAATTCACTTTAATACATCGTCAAACTCGCTCGTAAGTACTACTTGTACTATCTACACTAGTTTTCCTTGTCTTAAAGTGAATTTATTTGACTATAAATATGGACGGTGTTTTTTGGTTTTGAAATGGATTGATGAATTTTTGTGCAAATTGTGCTACATTATGTGGCTTAAAGTTCCAAATCACCACCCCAAGAATTAACGTCCAAAATCAAAGCAAGTGCTTAATCGGTATACTCACGGTTTTTGTACAGCTTAATATTGCCTGTACTGGGATTGTTGGATTTTGGGCGAATTTTTCATCTTGATAAGGAAATGTAATGATGAATATGTTGAAAATCACCACATTGGCAGTGTGTGTCGCAGCAGTGATAGGCTGCACGGATAATGCCAAGCCTACGGACACCCAAGCGAATGACAGCAGCGAATTAAAACCCGCCAAAACCATCGCCATCACCACCATTGTTGACCACCCATCGCTGAACAAGATACATCAAGGTGTGGTGGAAGGGCTTGGTAAATATGGCTATATCGAAGGGCAAAATCTTACGGTAAATTTTCAAACCGCACAGGGCAATATGGCGACCGCAGGGCAGATTGCCAAGCAGTTTGCAGCGGACAATCCTGATGTGATTGTTGCCATCTCTACGCCATCTGCTCAAGCGGTGGTATCGGCGACGCAGAGCATTCCTGTGGTGTATTCCGCCGTTTATGACCCAGTGGCTGCCAAGCTCATTAATAGCGACAATCAGCCCATTCAAGCCAATGTAACAGGTCTGTCCAATCAAATTCCACTTGTACCACAGATTGACCTGTTGCAGCGAGTTGTGCCTAATGCCAAGCGTGTGGGCTTTGTCTATAGCCCAGGGGAAGCCAATTCTGTCTCGCTCAAAGACCGATTAAAGACCGAGCTGGATAAACGTGGCTTGACTTTGATGGACATACCTGCCAACCGTTCGGCGGATATTGCTGTGGCAACACGAGCCTTGGACGGACGTGCGGATGTGATTTATACCGCCAATGACAACAATGTCGCTTCTGCCTTTGAAGCCATGGCAAAAGTGGCAGGTGATATGAAAATGCCGATTGTCGTAGGTGATGAAAACATCATGCGGCGTGGGGCAGCGGCTGCGATGGGTATGAATGATTATGAGTTCGGCGTAGAGACCGCCGAGATGGTAGCACAGGTGCTAGATGGTGTGCCGCCAAGCGATGTTAAGCCAAAGATTGGCGGTGTCTTAACGATGTTTGCCAGTCCCAAATTTGCCGCCAATCAAGGCATTACCCTACCCGCTGACGTGTTGGCAGAAGCGGTGAATATCGATGATGAAGCAGCTAAGTAATGTCAAGCTCGAATAACAGTAAAATTCCCAAGCGGTTGCTACCAGTTGCCTGCACTGCCAAAACAGCTGGTGGTGCAGGCATTCTTGCTAATGCATAAAAAGCCAAAAATGATGGATAGAAATATCCAATCTACCAACGCAATTATGGCCTTTTAAATTCAGTTTAGTGCGTTGTCAAACTCGCTTGCTGTACTATAGTCAATTAAAATTGCAATGATACTTCGTTGCCTGCTCCCTTATGTACTACTTGTACACCACGGTCGCTGTCGCCTTGTCTCATTTTTATTTTAATCGACTATACTTGTACTATATTCGCTCGTTTTCCTTGTCCTAAAATGAATTTATTTGACTATACATAAGGTCGTCCACAACGCTGTATCGTCGCAATTTTAATTGGCTATAAAATGTGAGCTTTGCAAAATAAGTCCTGCCTTGAGCAGTTGGTATAGGAATTGAATTAACTTGAAGGGCGACTTGACAAGATATGCTGAATTATGTAGTATGGGTTTATTGTAATAGTGTGTGTCATTGGTGTAAAAAGTAAGCCTGTTGGGATTGTTTGGTGATTGATAAAAAGTTGGTTGGCGTGCATTCCAAATGCACAGTTGCTCAAGAGAAAGTTTGATAAGTGCAAAATATAAGTTGAAATTAAAAGTTAGTTAACTGGATAGGTGTTATGAACAAACCAATCGCCCATGTCCGCAAATCAGACAGTACCAAGCAATCGGTAGAAGCCCATCTGTTTGAAACTGCGGCGATTGCCAAAATGCTGGCGGCTAAGCTGGAGCTGGATTTGGCTGGGGAATTATTGGGTTTAATGCACGATTTTGGTAAATATTCTAAAGACTTTCAAGCATATATTCGTACTGCAACAGGGCTTGGCAATCTTGATGTGGACGATGAAGAAAGCACGCCAAAAAGCGGCAAGATTGATCATTCCACAGCAGGGGCACAGTGGGTTTATCGTGAATTGAAAAAATTCGGTAAAAAAGGGCATGGTGAGTTGTGCGGACAGCTATTGGGTTTGTGCATTGCGTCGCATCATGGGGCGGGCTTGATTGATTGCTTAGATACCGAAGGGAATGTGGTTTGGCAAAAACGGTTTAATAAAGATGACGTTTTAACCCATTTGAGCGAATGCGAGCAAAATGCCGATTCTGCGGTGATACAGCAAGCAAAAACCTTAGCAAACAGGGAATTGCTTAGGCAAATGTTGATACCGCTAAAAGATTTGCTTCGTTTAACTGAAGTTAGCGACAGGGTGAAAGAATTCTATTTGGGTTGTTTCACCCGTTTTTTATTCAGCTGTCTGATTGATGCTGACCGTATCAATAGTGCCGATTTTGAAGATGAAAGCCGTAAGAGCTTACGAAATTTGCAAAAGCCAACCGATTGGCAATCAGCCATTGATAAACTGGAAACTCACCTTACCGCATTCAAGCCACGCTATCCGATTGATGAAATCCGCCAAAAAATTTCCAATATTTGTTTGGATAGGGCAGGCGACCCACAGGGTATCTATACGCTGACTGTACCAACTGGCGGAGGCAAAACTTTGGCAAGTCTTCGCCATGCTTTACATCACGCGCAAAAGCACCAGCTAGACCGCATTATCTATATTATCCCTTACACTTCCATCATCGATCAAAATGCTCAAACCGTCCGTGAAATCTTGGGCGAAGATTGGGTATTGGAACACCATTCTAACCTTGACCCTGAAAAGCAAAGCTGGCAAAACAAACTGCTTGCTGAAAATTGGGACAAGCCGATTGTATTCACCACGATGGTGCAATTTCTGGACGCTTGGTTCGGCGGCGGCACACGAGGCGCGCGGCACATTCACCCCATGACAAAAAGCGTGCTGATTTTTGATGAAATCCAAACCTTGCCGGTGAAATGCGTACATATGTTTTGTAATACGCTTAACTGGCTGGCTCAATTTGGCAAAAGCACTGCCATATTGTGTACTGCCACCCAGCCGCTATTGGCACAATCTGGTTTGGAAAAATTCCCACAAGACGAGCGAAACAAGGTGTTGGCAAACGGCTTGCTCCAGCTGGCGGACAATGCGGAAATCATGGGGAAGCACGACGACATCACACGATTGTTTGCCGATTTATCACGTGTAGAAGTTCGCTTGAATGAAAAAGTGGGCGGTTGGTCGGTGGACGACGCAGGGGCGTTTTTGCTGGAACAATTCCAAGAACACCAGAGCTGCCTATTTATCGTCAATACCAAAAAATGGGCGGTAGAGCTTTATCAATATTGTCAACGACATAATGTGCCGTCTGAAGCCTTATTTCATCTGAGTACCAACCAATGTGCCACGCACCGCAAGGCATTGTTTGACAAAATGAAACAACGCTTGAAGGCAAAATTGCCCGTGCTGTGCGTCAGTACCCAGCTTATTGAGGCAGGCGTGGACATATCCATGGCGTGTGTGATTCGGGCGTTGGCAGGTTTGGATAGTATTGCCCAAGCGGCAGGGCGTTGCAATCGGCATGGCGAGGCAGAGGGCAAGGGTATGGTTTGGGTGCTGAACCTGCAAGAGCCGAATAATCTCAAAAAACTGCTGCCTGATATTGATATGGGGCAACGGCAGGCGGAGCGAGTGTTTCGTGATTTTGCGGAGCAGGATATTCTGCAGCCCAGTGCGATGGCACGTTATTTTCAATATTATTTTTACCAACGCAGCGGCGAGATGGTGTATCTGCTTAAAAGTAGCACGTCAGGCAGCCTGCTTGATTGGTTGGGCGATAACCGCCACAACGTCTATGCCGCCAAAAACGACAAACGCAGGGCAAACGAGAAGTGTCCTTTACTCATGCAGTCGTTCAAAAGTGCAGGGCGGGCATTTCAAGCGATTGACGCACCCACACGGGCAGTGATTGTGCCTTATGGCGAGGGCAAGGGGCTGATTGCCGAATTGTGCGGTGAGTACGAACCCAAGCAATTTTATCATTTATTGGCAAAAGCCCAAAGATTTAGCGTGAATGTATTTCCCAATGTTTGGGAGAAGTTAATCAAAGAAGAGGCGATTTATCCAATTGCCGATGCTGGCGTTTATTATTTGAAAGAGCAGCATTACAGTCAAGAATATGGCTTGACGCTTGATGAAGTCGCACCGATGGATTTTTGGAGTGCATAGGAGAATTAGGGGAATTATGAAAAACAAAATCACTTTTCGTGTATGGGGGCAGCAAGCCTTGTTTACCGACCCAATCACCAAAATCGGCGGAGAAAAATTCAGCTACCAAGTGCCGACCTATGAGGCGATAAAAGGCGTGTTGCGGAGTATCTATTGGAAGCCAACCTTGATTTGGTTTGTGGATCGTGTGCGTGTGATGAAGGTTATTCGTACGCAAAGCAAATCCACTAAGCCGCTCAATTGGGACGGTGGTAATACTTTGGCGATTTACACTTTTTTGCATGATGTGGAATACCAAGTAGAAGCCCATTTTGAATGGAATGAGCACCAGCCACATTTAGAAAAAGACCGAATTGACGGCAAGCATTTTGCGATTGCCAAACGTATGCTAGAGCGTGGTGGGCGGCAGGATATTTTCTTAGGCACAAGAGATTGCCAAGGCTATGTTGAACCGTGTGAATTTGGCGAAGGGGCAGGCTTTTATGATGGGGTGGATAACTTGGATTTTGGCTTGATGTTTCACAGTTTTGCTTATCCAACAGAAACAGGCAAGGACGAATTGCACAGCCGTTTTTGGCGAGCGAGCATGAAATATGGCGTGATTGAGTTTCCGAGTGCAAATGATACCGCACAACTAAAAAGTCGTTTTGTTCGCAAAATGCTGCCTGAAGAGTCATTTGTTATTGGTAAAACAATCAAATCTGCAGAAGAGGAAGTGAAGGAGCTGGGCTTATGAGCTGGATGCAGAAACTTTATCGGACGTATGATGTGATTTCGGCAAAAATGGACAGTACGGATAATCCGCTTACGCCAGTTGCTCACACCTTGCAAACCGCCCATATTGAAATTGTAGTAGATGGCAAGGGAAATTTTCAGACGGCTAGGGTCATGCCGCCAAAGACGACTGTTTTGCTCCCAGTAACTGAATCTTCAGAAAATAGAACCAGTGGTGAAGCACCACACCCCTTTGCCGACAAAATCCAATATGTTGCCAAAGATTATGCGAAGTACGGCGGTGATAAAAAAGCGTATTTTGATGGTTATTTGCAGCAATTGCAAGCATGGTGTGATTCGCCATATGCCCATGCGAAAGTACGCTCTGTTTTGCAGTATGTTACCAAAGGCGAGGTCATGGATGACTTGATACGAGTGGGTGTGTTTCAACTGGATTTAGAAAAGCGTGTATTAAATTCTTGGCAAGGTGAGAATGCACCGCCCATTTTTGCAACCTTGCCTAAAAATCAAGATTATGGGGCGGCTTTGGTGTGTTGGCGAGTTGAGCTTGCTGGTGATGTGCAAAGCGAAACTTGGACAGACAAAACCATTCAGCAGTCATGGATTGATTATCTTGCGGCGAGTGAAACAACTAAAGGATTTTGTCTGATACAGGGCGAAGAGACCACCATATCAACCATGCACCCAGCCAAGCTGCGTCATACTGGTGATAAGGCAAAGTTGATTTCATCTAATGATAAAGGCGGCTATACCTTTCGTGGACGATTTGAGACGGCTGAAGAAGCCGCAAGCATCGCATCGGAAGTGTCAGCCAAAGCCCATAGCGCCTTGCGTTGGCTAATTGCTCGTCAAGGAATCCGTAATGGCGAACAAGTTACCGTTGCTTGGGCAATCAGCGGTGAAACCGTGCCTTCCCCCTTGCAGGACAATTACGACTATCTTGATGACGATGATGATTTAGCAATTGTAGAAGATGATGATTTGGCGATTGTGGACGAAGGTGATGAAAGCAAGCCATCTGAAAACAGCAGCCAAAAAGATTGGTCGGTCAATATCGGTCAAGTCGCCGCCGAGTTGATTAAAAAGAAACTGCACGGACTACAAGCACAATTAAGTGAACACGAGCAGATTTCCTTATTAATGCTGGATTCCGCCACACCCGGTCGCATGGCATTGACTTATTATCAAGAATTTTTGCCTGCAAACTACTTTGCCAATTTAGACGCATGGATTGATGATTTTGCTTGGTATCAACGCTATTCTCGTGAAACGCAAGACGGCAAAAAGAAGGGTAAACAAACCATTTGGCCGATGATTCCGCCTGCACCATTTGCGATTTATGAGGCAATTTACGGCAAAGTATCGGATAGAGACGGTAAGCTAAAAAAGCAACTTTATGCCCGCTTGTTGCCTGTCATTGCTGGTGGACGAACTGTGCCGATACCCAAAGATTTGGTGCAGCAGAGCTTTCAGACGGCGTGCAATCCCAATGGCTATGAACATTGGGAGTGGGAGCGTAATGTCGGCGTGGCTTGTGCCTTGTACAGAGGCTATTGGGCGCGTCATCATGATTTATCACAACGGAGAAACTACTCTATGGCTTTAGATAAAGAAAATAATTCACGCGATTATTTATACGGCAGGCTGTTGGCAGTTGCCGAAAATATCGAATCTTACGCCTTGTATCTGGCGGAAGAAAAGCGTGCAACCACCGCCGAGCGTTATATGCAGCGCTTTGCCGAATATCCGTTTGCCACTTGGCGGAATATCGAGTTGGCACTCGTCCCTTACCAAGACCGCTTGCGCAGCCGTCAAAAAGATACCGGCAAACAAGCCATCGGCGAAATTATGGAGTTGTTCAAGCCAGAAGATTTTGTGTCCGACAGCAAATTAAGCGGCGAATTTCTGCTTGGCTACCATTGCCAAAAAATGGAGATCAAGCGTGACATTGAAAAAGCCATCGAAGCCAAGCAAAAGAAAACCGAAGCAAGCGAATAAATAACCAACATTCAAAGGAAAACCCAAATGAGCTTAACTAAAAAAATCGACTTCGCCCTGATTATCGGCGTACAAAATGCCAATCCCAACGGCGATCCCTTAAACGGCAACCGCCCGCGTGTGGATTTTTCGGGCATCGGTGAAATGACCGACGTTTGCCTGAAACGCAAAATCCGCGACCGTTTGCAAGATAGCGGCGAGGCTATTTTTGTACAAGCAAATGAGCGAAAAGATGACGGAATGGTGAGTTTGAAAAATCGTTATGATGCTTTCTTAAAACAACTGCCAGAGGTAACGGATGAAGCCCAAGAAGAGAAAAAATCCAAAAAAGGAGCAGAAGTTAAAAAAGACGAAATAGCAAAGCAAGCTTGCAAAAAATGGCTGGACGTACGCAGTTTTGGCCAAGTATTTGCTTTTAGCGGAAAAGATGAAAGTGGTGTTTCTATTGCAGTACGTGGCCCTGTTACCGTTCATTCTGCATTTAGTATTGAACCTATTATCATTACAAGTACACAAATTACCAAAAGTGTTAATGGTGATGGGGATAGTGATGTGAAGAAAAGCTCCGACACCATGGGCATGAAACACCGTGTGGATAAAGGCATTTATGTTGCCTATGGCGCAATGTCGCCGCAATTGGCAGAACGCACCGGTTTCAGCGATGCCGATGCCGAAAAAATCAAAGCCGTGCTGAGCAAATTATTTGAAGGCGATGCCTCTTCCGCCCGCCCCGAGGGCAGTATGCAGGTATTGAAGCTGATTTGGTGGGAACACAACTGCAAATCCGGTCAATATTCATCCGCCAAAGTACACGGCAGCCTGAGCGTGAATGCCGACGGCAGCTATGTGCTGAACAATTTGGACGGATTAAAACCCGAAGAGATTGACGGCTTCTAACCATGCGCACCATATCCCTCTCCGCCCTGCAACACTACGCGTTTTGTCCGCGCCAATGTGCGTTGATACACAACGAGCAAGTGTGGGCGGAGAATTTTTTCACTGCACAGGGCAGGGCGTTGCATGAGCGGGTGGATTCGGGCGAACCCGAAACACGCAAAGGCGTTCGCTTTGAACGCAGCGTGCATGTATCGGCGAAAGAATTGGGATTAACAGGCATTTTGGACATGGTAGAACACGATTTATCTACAGGTAGCTTAAAACCTGTGGAATACAAACGCGGCAAGCCCAAATCCGAGCATTGGGACGAAATCCAGCTTTGCGCGCAGGCTTTGTGTTTGGAAGAAATGACCGGCAAAACGGTGGACGAAGGGGCGTTGTGGTACGGACAAACTCGCCATCGTGAGCCAGTCCTGTTTTTAGACGGTCTCAGACAAGAAACTTTGGCGGTGATTGTCCAAGTTCGTGAGTTACTAGAAAGTGGCACAACCCCGCCGCCTACATATGGCAAACATTGCAAAGCGTGTTCGTTGCTTGAGCTTTGCCAGCCTGTTTTGTTGAAAAAGGATAGGTCGGCGGAGTATGTGGCGGGGTTGTTTGGGGAGTGATGTAAAACTCTATTTTAATTTAGAAAAAGTATTTATTGGAGAATATAAATATGAATTTTTTACCAGAAATCAAATGTGATTTGACCCCTTTAGTCCAGAGTATACCAAATGGAGTAGAGAAGATTTTTAAATTATTATTTGGCACTAAAGTAACAAAACAAGAAGCAGCTAGACGTTTGATTTCGGCTCAAGCAGAAAGAAATGCTAGGTTGATAGGAGATGGTACTTTAATTCTAAATGAGCAAAACCAATTCATAGATTTTGATAAGATTGGGGAGAGTAATGTTGAGCAGTGTATTGAGTTTGCGATAAAAGAAGCAATGTTACGCAATGATGAGCCTGCTGTTGAAGATATCTCTAAGACATTTTTTTATAAATGGAGAGACTATGCAAAGTCTATTGATGAAAATGATATAAAACAGTTATGGGGAAGGTTGCTCACTAATGAAATATATGAACCTAACAGCGTAAGTTTAAGGTTTTTAAATGCACTATCCATGTTATCTAGAAAAGATATAGATGTTTTTATTGATTCAACACCTTATATCATTGGTTCGGGTTACCTCGCAGTTGACTTTATTCCAGTAGAAAAAAAGAAGGAAATTTTTTCTACGCTTTTTGCTATAGGCGCAATAGCTGAGATTCCTAAGAGTGGAATTAAAGCTGTTGAAAGATTAATTAGATACACAAAAAATGGGTTTAATTATTCTCATATATCTCAAAGATCTAATTTGATAGCTTTTCATGATGAAAGTAATGAAGAAGATTTGTTAGTTGAATTTGTGGCACTAACAGAGATTGGATTGGAATTGTATCGGCTTACAGAGGAAAGTGATTCGGAATATATTACTCTTTGCAATTCAATATCAAAAGAAGTATTGAGCAATAAAACTATTAATAAAATATCAGTCTATAAAATAGAAAATAATAGTGTAACTGATACATTATTCGAAAAAGAACTATAATCAATCTAGATAGTTATCATTTTGGTTGTTGAGGTAAAAAGGATTCATGCGCAAACTCCAAAACACCCTTTATATCACCACGCAAGGCAGTTACCTGCACA
>JAUNUB010000169.1 GCA_030538375.1 Moraxella sp.
TGGTATGGATTATGCAATATCATTGGCATAATTTGCTAATTTATCATAAAATAGAGCTAAATTGTAGGCTTGATTGCCAAACTTAATCATTTTCTTTTAAAATTGATGGATTTTTTATGTTTGATACCTTAACCGAACGACTCTCTGGCACGCTAAGAAATTTGGCAGGACAAAGCACCTTAACCGAAGACAATATCAAGGACACCTTGCGTGAAGTGCGTACGGCACTGCTAGAAGCAGATGTGGCGTTGCCTGTGGCACGTGATTTTGTGGCACGTGTCAAAGAGCAGGCACTGGGTCAAGAAGTGCTAAAAGAGCTAGCACCCGGGCAGGCGTTCGTCAAAATCGTCTATGATGAGCTGACCGAGATGATGGGCAGTGCCAATCAGTCGCTTGAGATGACAGGCAAGCCCCCTGTGGTATATTTGCTGGCAGGTCTACAAGGTGCTGGTAAGACAACCACAGCAGGCAAACTTGCCAAATATCTGCAGGACAAACAAAAGAAAAAAGTCATGCTGGTATCGGCGGACGTGTATCGCCCAGCAGCGATTAATCAGCTGGAGCAAGTGGCGAAACAGGTTGGGGCGGCGTTTGTGCCATCTAGCACGGACGAAAATCCCATCAACATCGCCCAGCGTGCGATTGGTCAAGCCAAGCTACAGTTTCAAGACATACTTATCATTGATACCGCAGGTCGTTTGCATATTGATGAAGAGATGATGGACGAAATCAAGGCATTGACCGCAGCGGTAAATCCTGTCGAGACGCTGTTCGTGGTGGACAGCATGACAGGGCAAGATGCCGCCAATACTGCCAAGGCGTTCAATGACGCATTGCCCTTGACTGGGGTGATTTTGACCAAAACCGATGGCGATGCACGTGGGGGAGCGGCGTTGTCGGTGCGTGCGATTACAGGCAAACCGATTAAATTTTTGGGACGTGGCGAAAAACTAGAAGCACTGGAGCTGTTTCACCCTGAGCGTATCGCCCAACGTATCCTAGGCATGGGCGACGTGCTAAGTTTGGTCGAAGAAGTCGAGAATAAAATTGACCGTGAAAAAGCCGAACGCATGGCGAAAAAAATTCAAAAAGGTGGCGAGTTTGACCTAGAAGACCTGCTGACCCAGTTTGAGCAAATGAAAAACATGGGCGGTATGGCAGGGTTTTTGGACAAAATGCCCGGCATGAGTGGCAGCGATATTCAAAATGCCGTCGCCCAAGCCAAGCCCGAAGAAAAGGTGAAAGAAATGGAAGCCTTAATCCATTCGATGACCCCCTTTGAGCGTCAAAATCCCGACAAAATCACCCCAAGTCGCAAACGCCGTATTGCCGCAGGCTCTGGCAAGCAGATTCAAGATGTTAATGCCTTGCTCAAGCAGCACAAGCAGATGGCTAAGATGATGAAAATGATTAGCCGCCCTGAAGGTATTGGTAAAATGATGAAGGCGGTGCAGGGGCTAACTCGTGGCATGGGCGGTGCTAAGGCTGGTGGACCGCTGTTTGGTGGTATGGGCGGCGGCTCACAAAACATGGACGAGATGACAAAAAATGTCGCAAATTTAGGGCTAGACCCAAATAACCTGCCAAGTGCTGAAGACATGCAACGCCAAATGCAATCCATGCAAAACGAACTGGGCGGTGGTGCTAAGAAGTTTAAGACACGATTTTAGGGGCTGAAATGGGGTGTATGTCTAGAAATAGGGCGTATGCCTAGTTCTGTCTTTGAATTATTCAATTAAAGTTGCAATGATACAGTGCTGCTAAGCTACTAACCCCTTGTACGCCCTTGATGTGTTGCCATTGTGCAGTGGATATTACAGGGCGGACAAGAGCGAGCCAAGCACTAAGTATTGCGGCTTTGTCTCATTTTTATTTTAATCAACTACAAGATGAGACAAATGCAAGGTTTTTAACTTTGGTTTTTCAATTTCAAAAATAAAAGCTGTGTACGCCCTAATACTCTTGATTAGGTACTCTTGTGTAGCCCCTTGTTTTATTAGGGCGGCTGCTTAACTTTCTCTGTTACAATACGCCCATCATCGGTTTATTATCAGTCTACCACGTCAGCGAACTCTGCAGACAACAACCTTGTCAAATCATTGGGGCTTAGCCCAATATCCAGCCCACGCCGTCCACCACTGACATAGATTTTATCTAGAGTTTTGGCACTGGTGTGGATAAGGGTTTTTAACCGCTTTTTTTGTCCCAGTGGACTGATACCACCCACAAGATAACCTGTCAATCGCTCTGCGTCTATAACCTGTGCCATTTGGATTTTTTTGACACCCAGCTTGCTCGCCACCTTTTTAAGATTGAGCTTGTGATGAACTGGCAGACAGCACACAAACCAACTCACGCCATCGCTCACCAGCAAGGTTTTAAACGTCTCATCAACAGACAGTCCAAGTTTATCAGCGGCTTCTAGCCCAAAACTCTGTGCTGCTGGGTCGTGTTGGTATTCGTGTACGCTATGGGGGATTTTTTGTTGTTTTAGTAGACGTATGGCAGGGGTCATTGAGTATTCCATTGTGCTTAACTATATAGTCGATTAAAATAAAATGAGACAGCACGACAGAC